>NZ_CP041767.1:5828239-6156479 GCF_022026395.1 Brevibacillus brevis
GCATTGCGATCAGGGATTCAATTTTCCGCCAAGCGTTTACTGCGTCTGGCTATTATTTTGTACGGGCTCAAGCTCAATATCGACGTCGTCTTGAATCAAGGCCTCGGGCTTCTCGTCTATGACGCTGGTGTCATTATTTTTGCTATCGTGGTTACAATGCTGATAGCCAAGTGGTTGAAAGCAGACTCTTCCCTCTCCCTCATGCTCGGAGTCGGTACAGGCGTCTGTGGAGCAGCGGCGATTGCAGCCGTCTCCCCTATCGTTGCTGCCAAGGATGAAGATACCGCCATTGGGGTAGGGATGATTGCCCTCGTCGGAACCTTATTTGCTATTGCCTACACGATCCTGCGTCCATTCCTTCCCCTGTCCGCAGTTGAATACGGCATGTGGTCAGGAATTAGTCTGCACGAGATTGCTCATGTCGCATTGGCTGCTGCACCAGCGGGTCAAGATGGGCTAGCGATTGCCCTGCTGGCAAAATTGGGGCGTGTGCTCCTGTTGGTTCCGCTTTGTTTTATCCTGATGATTTGGATGAAACGCTCCGGGAAATTACAAAGTGGCACCAAGATTGAATTCCCATGGTTCCTGATCGGCTTCCTCGCTATGAGTGTTTTTGGAAGCTACGTTCTCGGCACATCCATTCCTGTCACAGAAGCATTCCATAACGGAATCGCCAATGTCACAACCTTCGTTCTCACTATGGCGATGGTCGGGCTTGGCCTCAATGTCAATCTGCGTGCACTGCGGACAAAAGCGGCGCGTCCACTGATTGCCATGAGTATTACCTCAATTCTTTTGTCGGTGCTCTCCTTTGCATTGGTATAAAAAACTGTGGATAACCAAACACCCGAATTCGAATTCGCCGATTTCTTGATGATCGGCGAGTTTTTTTGTGGATAAGGACAAAGATTATCCCCATATGTTGATAAAGATGTGTACATCTTTGCCGAGGGGGATCTATATGTCGAGAAAATGGTTGAGGAGACGACCGAATATCTTATTCATCATTGTGGATCAGGAACGATTTCCCCCTGTTTATGAAGAGCCTGCAATACGTGAATGGAAGGAGGATACACTCCACGCTCATACTTTTTTGCGAGAGCATGGGTTGGAATTCAAGCGTCATTACGTTGGCTCCACTGCCTGTTGCCCTAGCAGAGCTACCTTGTTCACCGGTCAGTACCCCTCTTTGCACGGCGTCAGCCAGACCAGCGGCGCAGCTAAACGATCTGCTGACAGCGACATGTTCTGGCTGGATCGCAACACTGTTCCGACGATGGGAAATTATTTTCGTCAAGCGGGCTATCGGTGTTTCTATAAAGGCAAGTGGCATATTTCCGATGCCGACATCTGGGTACCGGGTACCCATTTTCCTATCCCCAGCTATACCCTTGGAACAGGGGTCCCCGATCCCGATAAGGAAAGCTTATACTTGCTTGCTGATCGGCTGGACGGCTACGGCTTCTCCAGTTGGATAGGGCCTGAACCGCATGGAATAGCGCCGCATAACTCTGGTTCGTCCGCAGCCATCGGAGTAAATGGTCGTGATGTAGTGTACAGCAGCGAAGTCATCGAGCTGCTCCATGCCCTGGATCAGGAGAAAAGCTCCGTTGAAAGCTACCATCCTTGGCTGATCGTGGCGTCTTTCGTCAATCCACATGATATCGCCATCTATGGGGATATCTCAGCGAGCTCACCGTTTTTTCGCTTCCATGTGGATAAGTCAGTTCCCACAGTTGCCCCGCCCCCTACTCAGTATGAATCACTTGCGACAAAACCGCGCTGCCAAGCGAGTTATCGGGAGGTATATCCACAGGCGTTCCAGCCCATTTCGGACCAAGCCCATTATCGAAGACTGTACTATCAGCTCCAAAAAAACACCGATCGGGAAGTGATGCGTGTTCTTGAAGCACTCGTCGCCAGCTCGTTTTATCCCGAAACACTGGTCGTGTTCACATCCGACCACGGCGAATTATTGGGGGCTCACGGCAAACTGTATCAAAAATGGTACTGTGCCTACGAAGAAGCGATTCATGTTCCCCTCATTATCCACAACCCGCTTCTTTTTCCATACGCGACCTCCACAGAGCTGTTAACCAGTCATGTGGATATTCTTCCGACTCTACTCGGGATGGCCGGAGCAGACACAGACAGGCTTGGTGAGGAGCTGACCTATACACATAGCGAGGTGCGCCCTCTTGTCGGTCGTGATCTTACTCCCATCATCTTGTCCCACGATATGGACTCTATCTCCAGCGAGCCGATCTACTTCATGACGGACGATGATGTGACAAAAGGACAGCATCAAGTGAACGTGCAACACCAACCCTATGACTCTGTCATTCCTCCAAATCAGATAGAAACGGTCATCACCTACATGAATTCTGCCGGGCACAGCGCTTTATGGAAATACTCCCGCTACTTTACCGGGGATGTATTCAACCCCACGATGACTGAATACGAATTGTATAATCTCACGGCCGACCCTTTGGAAACACGGAATTTGGTAATCCCCCTCTACAAAACCACACACTCAGAGCGCGTCCGCCTGAAAATGGAGCTGCTTTTAGAAGAACAACGAGCCCAAAAGCGACTGACACCCTTCTCGCCCCCTTTCGCACAACTACTGTCTACGTGAACTTTCCCGGAACACAGAAAAAACCCCTCAAATCGAGGGGCTTTTCGTCTTTCCTTTTCTCATCCCTATTCCTGTTCGGTCAATGCTTTTTCCAATGCTGCCATCGCTTCTTGTTCATCGACACCATCGGTGATCAGGGTAATTTCTTCCCCTTTTCCAATCGCTGCTGCCATAATGCCCATGATGCTCTTGCCATTTACATTTTTCTCATTTTTGATGATTTTAATTTCGCTGGAAAAAGACGTGGCTACCTTCACAAAGTTCGCAGCAGGACGTGCATGCAGGCCGTGCGCCAATTGAACCACTATTTTTTTCTCTACCATTCTGATCTGCCTCCTTCCTTATACTCTCTCAAGCCATTCCTTCACGAACGCCTCTACTTGCGCAGAAGTGCTCATCTGTAAAATCGTATCCATCTGTTTCGCTGCGTCCTCTACGCTCAAACGACTCAGCTGTTGGCGCGCAGGCAAAATGCTCCCTGCACTCATACTAAATTCATCCAGACCCATTCCCAACAGAATCGGGATCGCGATTGGATCGCCCGCCATCTCCCCGCACATACCGACCCATTTGTTCTGCGCATGCCCTGCTTTAATGACATTGTGCAGCAAGCGCAAAACAGCAGGGTGATATGGCTGGTAGAGATAAGCGACCTTCTCGTTCATACGGTCGGCTGCCATTGTGTATTGAATTAAATCATTGGTTCCAATGCTGAAAAAGTCAACCTCACGTGCAAATTGATCGGCCATCAGTGCCGCAGCAGGGATCTCAATCATGATACCCACTTCGTACTGATCGGATACTACAATTCCGCGATCGACCAAGGATTTTTTCTCTTCCTCCAAAATCGCTTTCGCCTGGCGAAACTCCTCCAGTGTCGCAATCATCGGAAACATGATTTTCAGATTGCCGTGTACACTTGCGCGCAAAAGAGCACGCAGTTGCGTACGAAACAGTTCTTGGTTGTCGAGACACAGCCGGATGGCGCGATGCCCAAGAAACGGGTTCATTTCTTCCGGTAAAGCCAAGTAAGAGAGATGCTTGTCCCCGCCAATGTCCAATGTGCGAATAACTACCGGGCGGTCGCCCATATGCTCCAGCACATGCTTGTACGCGAGGTATTGCTCCTCTTCCGTCGGGAAATCATTGCGTCCCATGTACAGAAACTCCGTGCGGAACAGCCCGACACCTTCCGCTCCATTGGCGATCGCCCCAACGACATCTTCGGGGCTTCCGATATTGGCGGCAAGCTCGACATGATGATTGTCCACCGTGACCGTTTTATTGTTCACAAGCTTCGCCAGTTCGGCTTTTTGCGCTTCGTAATCAGCCTGCTTGCGTTTGTAGACAGCGATCTCTTCTTCACTCGGGTCGATAATCGCGATTCCTTCATGCCCGTCGAGAATGATGAGCGTCGCGGGCTGAACCGCACGAGTAATCCCTTGTGTTCCGACAACAGCAGGGATCTCCAGAGAACGTGCCATAATCGCAGAATGCGAGGTTCGTCCACCAATGTCCGTAACAAAGCCTTTGACATAGCGACGGTCTAATTGGGCTGTATCGGAAGGCGTCAAATCATCTGCTACAATAATCACTTCTTCTGTCAGCTCACCAAGTCCTGCAAACGGTACCCCCAGCAAGTAAGAAAGGACACGTTTGGTCACGTCTCGAATATCTGCCGCTCTCTCCCGCATGTATTCGTTGTCCATTTGCTCGAAAAGTCCAATGAATGCTTGTGCGACATCATTCAAGGCGCTCTCGGCGTTTGTCTTTTCGTTTGAGATTTTATCTTTGACGGTATCGACCAGTTCCGGGTCTTCCAAGACGAACAGGTGAGCTTTGAAAATATCTGCATGATCCGTCCCCATCTCCTGCTCCACGCGCAGAACGATGCCCTCCAAATCATTTTTCGCTCGAGCCAACGCCTCTTGAAAGCGGTGGATTTCACTCGCCGGATCTTCAATCGCTACGGTATTGATCTGTAAATCGGGCGTTGTCAGTAAAAACGCCTTGCCAAAGGCTATACCTGCTGAAGCTTTTACACCTGTGATCTTTTGGGACATCGTAACATCAGCCTTTCTCAATGGCTACCTGACCATTCCTTCAATCTGCGTGCCTGTTCGCGCACGATCTCCTCAAGCGGATGACCTGCCGGAATGCCGGTACAATTGTGTAATGTATTTTCCCATCCAAACTCTTTCAGGCTTACTTGTATCCGTGCGGACTCTGCGTCCTCGGGATAGTCGAATGCCAGTGCCGCTGCAATTGCCAGACTCAAATACTCTGGATTCATTCCTTTTTCCATGCATTGCAGCGCCGGGCCGACCAAACGATCATGCTGCGACAGCTTGCGGATCGGCGAACGCGCCACCCTGACAATATCGTCAGACAGCAGTGGATTGGTGTATCTACCGAGGATTTTTTCCACGTACTGCCCATGAACCTGCGGGTCAAATCCGTACTTGGCAGCAAGCAGTGCACCTGTCTCCTGAAGAGCCCCGCGTGTCGCCTGAACAATCCGGTCGTCTCGCATCGCTTCATCAATCGTTTTCATCCCCAACTGATACCCCAGGTATGCAATGACCGCATGACCTGTGTTGACGGTAAACAGCTTTCTTTCGATGTATGGCGCCAGATCCTCCACATAGGTAACGCCCTCAATGGACGGGACTTCTCCAACCATCTGGGACGAATCTACCACCCATTCGAAAAACGGTTCAACTATAACCAGGAGCTTGTCATCATGCTGCTGCAAAGGAACAATCCGATCTACGGCTGCATTGGGGAATCCGATCCATTGTGCTGCCCCGGCTTGAACCGATTCCGTCAGATGCTCATACACATGCTCCTTCAGCTTCTCGCTGCCACCAATCATGTTTTCACATGCAATCACATTGAGTGGCTTGGCATGAACAGAAAGTCTCCAGGTAATGCCGGCTGCGATGGCCCCTGCAATGTGCGGAAGAATGTTCGGACCAACTGCCGTCGTAACCAAATCAGCAGTGGCGATCGCTTCAGCTACCGCCGCTACATCCTGACCATTTATCGCTCGAACTCCTTCCACGACCGACTCTGGTTTTCCTGTTGTTGCTAGTTGCACGCGATACATTTTTCGCTCATTCAACTCATCGACCAAAGCGGCATTGACATCCACAAACACAATTTCATAGCCAGCCTTTTGCAACAGTTGTCCGATAAAGCCTCGCCCAATATTTCCCGCTCCAAAATGTACAGCTAGCATAGCGGATTACACCTCCTCGGAGAACATCGTGATAATCTCTTCCGCCGAAGCCGCGTTTACAATCCGCTTGACGTTTTCCTCCTCGGAGCAAAGAATGGCGATGTTCGAGAGCACCTCCAGATGCTCATCTCCAACAGCAGCAATGCCCACCAGCAAATAAGCTGTATTGCCTTCTCCAAAATCGACGCCCTCGGGAACCTGAATGATGGAGATCCCGGTGGATTGAATCTCTGCCTTGGATTCGTTCGTTCCATGCGGGATGGCTACGCCGCTTCCGATGTATGTTGTCGCCAACTGCTCGCGCTCTTGCATTTTCTCTATATACGCCTCCGTTACGTGGCCTGCACGCACAAGCAATTGTCCTGCCAGTCTGATCGCTTCTTCTTTATTGGCTACCTTTGCACTCAACATGATTTTTTCTGCTGTCAGTATGTTTTTCATTTCGTTCTCTCCAATCCTATCTTTTTGAGGCAAAACGCATACATTTTGCCCGCTATATAATCAGCAATTTGCTGTGTTTCTCCTGTTTTCAAAACCGCTTGCATTTCTTCTTCAATCAAAAGGGAGCTGATCTCGCTGAGTACTTCCAGCCCTTCCTTCGGTACTTCTTTCGGCCCCAAAAGTAGCAGAAGCATGTCAATGGAGATGACTTCTTCATCCATCGAGCGAAGAAGCACAGGCTCTCGTAATTGGTGAAACGTAAAAGACGCCTTGTTCACCGCTTCATTTCTTCCGTGAAAAAGGGCCAGGGAAGTTCCCGGAATCCCCAAACCGCCGAGCTTTTCCCGCTCGATCAACTGCTTGACGACCGGATCGACCTCTTCAATCGTTCCACGCTCTTTCAGCCCCTTGCTGATTTGGCTCAAAAGCTGGGCGATGTCCTGATCACGGTTATCCCATCTCATTCCCCATAGCCCCTCGTATAGCTCATTGGCATACGCAGCGTAGTATTGCATGGCTCTTAGTTGTTCGACGGACTGCTGTCCTGCGGGAACCAGCTGACTTTTCTCCTGATGGGATTGCTTCTGACTCGTCGTATGCAATTGATATTTAATTTTTTGGATGTCGTCTGGCGGAAGCAACGGGCTGACCACGACATATTCCGCTGGATCGAGCGACAATGGAAGGGTGGAAATAATCAAGTCATAATCCGTTGCCGGAACCTCTTCCAGATCAAACATGGACAGATTTTTCAAGCTGACGATCTCCGGTATTTCTTTTTTGATGCGCGTAGCCAAAATCTTGGAGGAGCCGATCCCGCTGGAGCATACTACCAATGCCCGGTACCACTGCTGCTCCTGGCGCGTTCTCTCTAATGCCGCACCAAGATGCATCACCAGGTACCCGATCTCTTCATCTGGAACCTGCAGCTCTGGTAAAACTGTATGAACCGCTTCACTTGTTACGGTAAACAGCTCTGGATAGTTTTGCTTGATCTGCTCGAGAATCGGATTGCGAATCTCCATCTTCCGCTGCAATCGGTATAAGGCTGGCTCCAAATGCGTCAACAGACCATGGAACAGCGAGGCGTCATTGCCAAGCGGAATGTTCAGGCGTTCTTCGCAGGCTTGAATGAAGCGTTTCGTAATGACCATGAGCTCCGTATTTTCCGTCCATACCTGGTCATCCGGAGAATGCCGCAGCTTGGCACCCCGCAAGTGCATCGTAATATAGCCGATCTCATCCGCTGGGATTTCCATTTGGAAGATTTGCTTCAGGCGCTCCATGATGTTGCTGGCTATTTCGTACTCGGGTGTTCCAAGCAATTCACTGAGGGTTTTCTCGTCAAAATGA
Source organism: Brevibacillus brevis (assembly GCF_022026395.1). NCBI lineage: Bacteria > Bacillati > Bacillota > Bacilli > Caryophanales > Paenibacillaceae > Brevibacillus > Brevibacillus brevis. The sequence goes on from NZ_CP041767.1 coordinate 5,835,913, forward strand.
ATGCCTTCCCCTTTTTCAATCCGTTCCATGGCCAATGCCAGATGTGTGACTAATCCGAGATAAGCGCTGTCTGCCAAAGGATAGGGAAGCTCCTCGTCCAGATGGCTCAGTGCATTCTCGACCTTGATCAGCTTTTCCCGGTCAATCAAACCAAGCAGCCGTTCCGATATCGAGTCGATGTCTCGGAGTGCCTTGTTTTGAATATTTTCTTTGATAATCCCAATTAGCTCGTGATCGTCCAGATGCTCGGCAATCAGTCTGCTTATAGCCCGCCGCTTGGACGATTCTGTACCTTGCAGCTCTACGCCGTACCCTCTTTTTCGCAAGAGTGACAGATCGTAACGAGCAAGCATGGTCTCTAAATCATCCAAATCATGACTGATGGTCGCTGTCGTCACTTTCAAATCGATCGCCAGCGAAATCAGCTTGACTGGCTCCGATGCCTCCAGGAGCACGCACAGGATGATGGCCTTACGTTCCTGCGCGGTGTATTCCTTCGTCATGTGATGCAGGACAGACATTCTGAGTGCAAGCTTTTGGTCGTCGGTCCCCACCACTTCAAGCCCTGATCCAGTTTTTCTGACTAACTCCAGTTCAAATTCATCGAACAAGGAATCCAGCGCATCCAATTCCCTGTGAACGGTACGTCCGCTTACACCGATCTGTTCGGCGATCGAACCAACGGTAACTCCTTTTTGTTCCCTCAATAAAATCTCGATAATGGATCGCTGTCGAGAGGATACAAGCATGTCTTCGTTCCCTCCTTAACGCCAAAGAGGGAAGACGCTAGCTCTCACTAGCGTTGATTCCCTTTACCCCAGGCGTTTGACCAACTTGTCATACTCGGGACTATTCAAGAAATTGTCAATGGAGATATGCTCCGCAGAAGGCGCTTTGACTTGCGCTCTCTCTGTTAAAGACTTGTGTGTAATGACGATATCAGCGTCACTTGGAATGTCGTTGATCGCTGTATTGATGACCGTAATCTCGGTCAGGCCCGCATCCTTGAACTTTTTGCGCAAGGACGCCGCGCCCATCGCACTGGAGCCCATACCCGCATCGCAAGAGAAGACAACTTTTTTCACGTCAGCAGCAGCTACCTCATGCTTCACTGGAGCTTCAACCGCTTCTTGTTCCTGTGCTTTTTTGCCTTTCATCTCCTGCATTTTTTCTGTCGCTTTTTCCAGTTCATCTTCGTCTGTCTTCGCGCTCATTTTCAAGAGAGCAGACGCGATGAGGAAGGACACGACAGTCGCTGCCAACACACCAGCCAGTACCGGTAGTAACCCACCACGCGGTGCCATTGCAATCAAGGCGAAAATACTACCCGGAGATGGTGGCGCCACCAATCCTGCGCCAAGCAGCGTGAAGGTAAACACACCAGCCATCCCGCCGCCAATGGCAGCCAGAATCAAACGCGGATTCATCAGCACATACGGGAAGTAAATTTCGTGGATACCCCCAAAGAAGTGAATGATGACAGCACCCGGAGCCGATTGCTTTGCACTGCCCCTGCCAGCAAGCCAGTACGCCAACAAAATTCCCAAACCTGGCCCCGGATTGGATTCAAGCAGAAAGAAAACCGATTGACCCAGCTTCGCGGCTTCATCCAAACCGATCGGGCTCAAAATACCGTGGTTAATCGCATTATTCAGGAACAGGATCTTCGCTGGCTCGATGAAAATGCTGGCAAGCGGCAGCAATCCTGCACCTACAATGACTTCCACACCCGCTGCAAGCGCCTTGCTCAAGCCCACAACGACAGGCCCAATTGCCTGGAATGCCAAAAGTGTCAGTAACCCGCCAACAATACCAGCGGAAAAGTTGTTTACTAGCATTTCAAAGCCGGAACGAATTTTTCCTTCGAACAACTGGTCCACTTTTTTCATGACCCAGCCGCCCAAAGGACCCATGATCATAGCTCCCAGGAACATCGGGATGTCTGCACCTACGACAACCCCCATCGTAGCGACGGCACCTACGACCCCGCCTCGAACATCATGGACCATCTTCCCGCCGGTATAACCGATCAGCAGTGGCAGTAAATACGTAATCATCGGCCCAACCAGTTTGGCCAAATTTTCGTTAGGCAACCAACCTGTCGGGATAAATAAAGCGGTAATCAATCCCCAAGCGATGAAAGCACCGATATTTGGCATAACCATCGCACTCAAAAATCGTCCAAACTTTTGTACCGAGACTCGGATTCCACCCGAAGCGTTTTTGGTTTCCACACTCTCCATACTGCACCCTCCTTTACCCCTATTTATGAGATGTTGACATGATTAAAAAGGTAATGTGTACACCTCAAATATAAAGCGTTTTCATAAGGGCTAACAACAAAATCAAAGCGCGAATTTGTCTGACTCATTGTTGCCAAAACTTAATTGCCCACAGGAAAAAGACCTCTGCCCTGCTGCAGAAGCCTTTTCCTTACACCTGCATGTACCCATATCCGCCTTCCAATCCCTGCGCGAAAATTCGTGCCAAAACACCCCTAGTTTGTCTCGGATTCTCCTCACTATTCGCGGGCAGTCAACACGAAAAAAGACCGATGCGCACATGTATGTGCACACCAGTCTTTGCTTGCAATACCGTTCGATTCCTAGCTGCGTGGTGGACGAGATTCGCCACGTGGACGGGAGTCACCGCTGCGTGGACGGGAGTCGCCACTGCGTGGACGAGATTCGCCGCCGCGAGGACGATATTCGCCATTGCGCGGGCGAGATGGACGCTTTCCACCAAAACCGGAACCCGAACCGAAGCCACCTTTTCCTTTTGGAGGCAGCTTTTTCTTCCCTACGCGAAGAGGAGCTTCTTCTGTCAGGCGAACAGGTGTTGTATCCGGCTCTTTGGTCAACAGCTTGAGTGCTGCAGATACCAGCGTTACAGAATCAACATCCTCCAGCAATTGTTCTGCCAATGTTTTGTAAGCAGACAGATCATCTCTTCCAGACGCTTCCAAGATTTTGTCTACTGTCATTTTTTGTTGACCTTCCAGAGCTTCTGCCATCGAAGGAACAGCACGACGCTCCATGCGACGCTTGGTTGTACGCTCAATCAGACGCAGATGGTCGATTTCACGGGAAGTAACAAATGTGATCGCGAGACCCGTTTTACCAGCACGTCCCGTTCTACCGATACGGTGAACGTAGCTTTCGGAGTCTTGTGGAATGTCAAAGTTGAATACGTGTGTAACACCGCTGATATCCAGACCACGGGCTGCTACGTCGGTCGCCACCAATACCTCGATTGTACCTTCCTTGAACTTGCGCAGTACGCTGTCGCGTTTTGCTTGGTTCAGGTCTCCGTGGATACCTTCTGCTCCATAACCGCGCTTGGTCAGAGCTTCGGACAGCTCATCTACTCTGCGCTTGGTTCTACCGAATACGATAGCCAGCTCAGGCGAATGAATATCCAGCAAACGGCACAGCACATCGAACTTTTGTCTTTCTGCCATTTCCATATATTGCTGTTCGATGTTTGGTACGGTTACTTCTTTTGCTTTCACTTGAATGATGGTTGGTTCGTTCATGAACTGCTGGGCGATTTCCTGAATCGCTCTCGGCATCGTTGCGGAGAACAGCAGGGTTTGTCGACTTTCTGGAACCTCTTTCAAGATTTCCTTAATGTCGTCGATGAAACCCATGTTCAGCATTTCATCCGCTTCGTCCAAAACAACTACCTCGATGGCATCCAGACGAATCGTTCTTCTTCTCATGTGGTCCATGAAACGACCAGGTGTTGCTACGATGATTTGCGGGCGTTTTTTCAACGCCTTGATTTGACGCGTGATGTCTTGACCACCGTAGATTGGCAGGGCAGAGATGTTTTTAAATTGGGCAATTTTATTAATCTCTTCTGCAACCTGAACAGCCAGCTCACGAGTTGGGGTCAATACAACCCCTTGAATATTTCCGCTTGTTTCATCCATGCGTTCAATCAGCGGAATACCAAATGCAGCCGTTTTACCTGTACCAGTTTGTGCTTGACCAATCAGGTCACGACCTTGCAGTGCTACAGGAACCGTTTGATCCTGAATAGCTGTAGCCTCTTCGAAGCCCATGTTGCTCAACGCTCTAACAATGGAGTGGTGTAAGCCAAAATCATTAAAAGTCGCCAATGAATGTCAGTCTCCTTTATCAATACCTTCATCTATAAAATTCTCAAAAAAAAGGGCACTATTCCTTACGATCCGGAACATGCCCTTTTATCCCGATTGTACGTAGCGCCCTAAAGAACATAGCTGTAATCGTACCATGCAATGACTGAAAAAGCAAACAGCTTATAGACCCAAATTGTTTGATTTTTTGGTAATGAATCTTGTAAAAATAACAAAGCAGCCCAGAATCAGGCTGCTCGTCTGTTATCGAATTATTTTACCCATTTGTTGTAAAGCTCATCAAACTTCCCTTGCAGTTTCATTTCGTCCATCCAAAGATCCAAGTAGTTAGCGAAGATTGTGTCTCCGCGGTGAATCATGTACGCTTTTTCACTCTTGGTGAATGGGTTGTCAGTCAGAGCGGCATACAGGCGGGAGTCTGCTTTGGAATATACAAGCGCTTCCAGCGTATCTGTGATCATCACATCGTACTTACCGCTTGCTACCAGACCAGGAATGTCGAGGTTGTTTTGTTCAACAGTCACAGTTGCTTTTGTCAGGTGCTCACGAACGAATTTTTCGTTGGTGCCTCCTGGATTCACACCAATGCGCACCTCTGGTTTATTGATGTCTGCTACACTCTTGTACTTGTCCTTGTCTTCTGCACGGATGAGCGGAGCTTTACCGAACATAATATAAGGATCGCTCATGTGTGCTTTTTTCTGGCGGTCTGTGTTGCGGGTAACGCCTCCGACAGCAATATCGAATTTATTTGCCAACAGATCGTCCATCAGTGTCGGCCAGGATGTTTGAACAAAACGCGCCTCTACTCCCAGGCTTTTTGCGAATTCTTTCATCGCATCGATATCGTAACCTTCGAATTGGTTTGTTTTCGGATTCAAATATGTAAACGGTTTGTAGTCACCTGGAGTACCTACGAGGATATAGCCTCTCGCAATGATTTCGTCCAAACGAGACTCAAACTTTTTCGCTTGCGGTTTTTTAGCAGCTTCAGCAGCTACGGTTTGGACAGGCTTAACCGCTGTTGCGGCAAAAGCACCTGTTCCTGATGTCATGAGCATAGTTGCAGCGAGTGTGCTCGCCAAGATTGTTTTTGTGAATTTTTTCATCTGGGTTCTCCTCCTGTTAAACGGTAATGAATTTAGTTAGTAGAAACAAACTCCATCATCCCCTAATGGCATCCCCCCTTTCAAAGAAGAGGACTTACAACCTGTAGAGCTGCTTCTTATACAGTAAACCTGCCGATTCCTTGTTGTAATTCTTCTGCCACTGCATTCAAATGCTCGACAGACTGGCCAATTTCCTGGATGGCTTGAAGCTGCTCTTCGGTTGCCTTTGCCACTGTTTGCGCGTCGAGTGAAGCATGTTTTGCAATGTTATGCATTTCATCTACAGAAGCACTCACCTGTTGGGAGCCTGCTGACATTTGTTCAGATGCGGCGGATACTTCCAAAATGTGCGCAGCAACGTTCCGGGAAGATTCCAAAATATGCCCAAAGATTTCGCGAACCTCTTCGACCAATTGGATACCTTGCTGTGCGTTTTGGTTGCCCGCTGTCATGACCTCTACTGCGTGACGAGTATCCTGTTGGATTTCCCCGATCAGCATCGCGATTTTGGATGCGGATTCCTCGGATTGGTTCGCCAGTTTTTTTACTTCACCGGCAACTACAGCAAATCCACGTCCATGCTCGCCTGCACGTGCCGCCTCAATCGAAGCGTTCAAGGCAAGCAAATTAATTTGTGAGGTCAATTGACTGATCGTATCAAGAATGCCTTCGATTTCTTTGGAGCGATTGTTGAGCTGTTCAATGGCTACTGTCGCCTTCGATGTTCCCTCGCCAATGCTTCCCATCTGGAGAACTGCCTGCTCTACCACAGCAGTTCCTTGTTCTGCCTGCTCTGTTGCTATCTGGGCAGCCTCAGAAACATGTGCAGACGTCTCCGCGATTTTCACTATGCCTGCTGCCATGTCAGTCATCGACAATGCGACTTCCTGCGAGCTGGCTGCCTGCGCCTCTGCTCCCTCAGAAATCTGTGCGATAGACAAGCCGATTTGGTTGATGTTTTCTGTCGCCTGCTTAATACCTTCAGATACTTCCTGACTAAAACGCTGTACTTGATCAGACGACAGTGATACGTCTTCAATCAAATTTTTCAAGTGCGATACCGTCTGGTTAAAGTCACGGGACAGAACCGCAATCTCGTCTTTTCCGTCAACCGTTACGGTCTCTTTCAAGTTGCCCTGCGCCACTACATTTACGGCGTGATTCAGACGCTCAATTGGTTTCACCATGCGTACAGCCAAGAAATAAACGAGGACAACCCCAATTGCCAATACGATGAGGGAAATAACCATCAATCGAACTGACAGTTGATCGACAGGGGCATGCAGCTCTGCTACAGGTGCAGTGATGTATATACCCCAGTTCAAATTGGTAGGAGCATACGAAGCAAATCGCTCTGTATTCTCGTAATTATATTGGGCAATTCCATGCTTCCCTTGCTTGATGTCTTCAAAGCCAGTCTGAAGTTCAAGAATACCCATATTGAGAATCGATTCCTTCAGAATGAACTCGCTGTTCGGATGATAAATAAATGTTCCTGTTTTGCTTACTAAAAAGGCGTAGCCTGATTGACCAAATTTCTCTTCGGACACCTTTTTTTGGATCTCATTGATAGGAATCGTAGAACCGATATAACCGTATTGACGATTGTCCTTCATCAATGGAACGACAAGGGTCACGATGTTATTCCCTGTGCGCTTCGAAACAACTGGCTCTGAGACAACAACCTTTCCTTCCCCTTTGCTGGCTTCCTTAATGTGCGGACGATCCGAGATATCAGTCACTTCACCCTTGAAATTGATCACATTCTTTCCGCTTAAATCATGCGAAAAGAAGAACGTCTCAAACTCGGGGTTTTTCTTTTGGGCCTCTTGAATGAGTTTCAGGTCATACTCGGCATTTTGATCAGCCGACATCAACCCTCCCACTGCTCTTACAATTTCAATTTTTTCTTTAAAGAAACCATCGATACGAATCGAGAGATTGTTAGCTGACAACTCAGCTTCTTTGTCCAGACTGTCTGCCAAAAGATTGGAAGCACTCCAATAGCTTGCACCGCAAACCGTACCCAAACTTATCAACAACAGCAGGCACAAAACGATAATTAGCTTATTCTTCAAACTATTTTTCATACCGAATCCCTTCTCCCTTCTCTTTTTTCAACAAAAAAAAGACTGCCCACCGACAGCCCATCATGACTACGGTATGGCAACCCGGCTGTCCTAGCTGCGAAAGTCACTTGACTCTCGACCTTAGACCCGTGGCTTTGCGTCCCTGCCTTTCAGCAAGTTTGCCTTTGTCATTCCTTGTTGTTTTTCAATTAAGTTCACATTTTTTAATCTCACCTTTCTTTTCCCATAACTTTCCGATAATAAACCTCAAAAATACAAAAAAAGCTGACAACCTTTTACAGTTGTCAGCTTTTTGTCAAACTTTTTGACTAGCTTAATCCGATCACTTGGCCATCCTCGTCTACATATAACGATTCAGCAGCCGGCTTTTTCGGGAGGCCTGGCATGGTAACCAAGCTACCGGTCAGTGCCACAATAAAACCAGCTCCTGCTGATATGCGCACTTCACTCACTTGGATCGTGAAGTCAACAGGTGCTCCCAACAGATCAGCGCGGTCCGTAAAGGAGTAAGGTGTTTTCGCCATGCACACAGGCAGATGGGACATGCCCATTTCTTCTACCTTTTGGATCGTTTTTAATGCCAGCGGCGAAAAGACACCCCCTGATCCACCGTATACTTCTTTTACGACTGTCTCAATCTTGTCTTTTATGCTGAGGTTATCTTCATACAAGAATCGGAAGGATGAAGGCCGCTCTGCTGCACGAGTCACTTTTTCAGCAAGCTCGACACCACCTGCTCCGCCTTCTGCCCATACTTTGGACAGCGCCGCTTCGGCTCCGGCCGCTTGGCACAGCGCAATGACTGCATCCACCTCTGCCTGGGTATCTGTCGCAAAATGATTGATCGCCACCACTGCTGGCACACCGAACTTTTGCAGGTTTTCCAGATGGCGCTTGACGTTTTCGAAGCCTTTCTCCAGAGCAGACAAGTTCTCCTCTGCCAGATCAGGTACTTTTACCCCGCCGTTGTATTTCAACGAGCGAACTGTAATGACCACGACAGCAGCCGATGGAGTCAGACCTGCTTTTCTGCACTTGATGTCAAAAAACTTTTCGGCCCCCAGGTCGGCACCAAAGCCAGCCTCTGTTACGACGTAATCTGCCAGCTTCAAAGCCATCTTGGTTCCGATCACGCTGCTGCACCCATGCGCGATATTGGCAAAAGGTCCTCCGTGAATGATGACCGGAGTTCCTTCGATTGTCTGTACGAGATTGGGCTTGATGGCTTCCTTCAAGAGAACACACATCGCATCGACCGCGTTGATTTCCTCTGCCCGTACAGGCTGATCATCGAAATCGTAGCCAATAATGATCTGGTTCAATCGCTCGCGCAAGTCCGCCAGATTCTCACTCAGGCATAAGATCGCCATGATTTCCGAAGCGGTTGTAATCATGAAGCCATCTTCACGCGTCATCCCGTTGCCGTCACCCAGACCAACCACGATGTTACGCAGTGCACGGTCGTTCATGTCCATGGCTCGTTTCCAGACGATTTTCTTTGGATTGAGCCCACGCGGATTGCCGTGGAAAATATGATTGTCGATCATCGCTGCCAACAAGTTATGTGCAGCTGTAATCGCATGAATGTCCCCTGTAAAATGCAGGTTAATTTCGTCAGCCGGGAGAATTTGTGCTTGGCCGCTTCCGGTTGCGCCTCCTTTGATCCCCATGCAAGGACCCAAGGACGGCTCGCGAAGCGCTGCCATTGTTTTCTTCCCGAGATAATTTAATGCTTGTGACAAACCAATCGTCGTGAGTGTCTTACCTGCTCCCGCCGGGTTAGGGTTCATCGCTGTAACAAGAATCAGTTTGCCATCAGGGCGATCCTTCACTTGCTCCCATAGCTCATCTGATAATTTGGCTTTATATTTTCCGTATAGCTCCAAATACTGTTCTTCGATACCTGCAATCTTGGCAATTTCAACAATAGACTTCATTTTTGCCTCCCTGCCACACCAGAATGTAATGCACCAGTTACCAATCTTCTACATTCTGCATAATCATCCTTTCTCCTCTCCTCTTCGACACATTACGCAAAAGAAAAAGCCCACATTCCGACAAACGTTCAGAATGCAGGCCCTCTGTTATTTCCCGAAAATTTTCCCCGGATTCAAAATACCGTTTGGGTCCAGCACTTGCTTCATGGCTTGCATGACGTCGAGTGCTTCTCCGTGTTCCTTGCGCTGGTATTTGATTTTCCCCACACCCACACCATGTTCGCCTGTGCAGGTTCCTCCCCGACTCAATGCGTACTCCACCAGATGGGCATTTACTTCCTCGGCACGCGCCACTTCTTCGGGGTCATTCAGGTCGATCATCAGGATAGCGTGATAGTTCCCATCCCCGACATGCCCTGCAATCGCTCCATCCAGCCCAGCGCGATCAATGGCTTGCCGGGCGTCCACAACAGCTCCTGCCAGCTCGGAAATCGGCAAGCAAACATCTGTTACCATCAGCTTTTTCCCGGGGGATTTGTGCAGGAAGGCATACGCCAGGTTATGACGAGCGTCCCAGAGCTGCGTCCGCGCCTTCGAATCTGTTTCAAAAAGAAACTGCGTGCAGCCATGTCCATCGGCGATGCTCTTCGCAAAGTCGATATCATACGCGAGCCCTTGTTCACTGCCATGGAACTCGATAAACAGCGTCGGTGCTTCCGGGTAGCTCGTTTCCTTGTACAGATTCACTTGTTGGATGGAACGTTCATCAACCAACTCGATTCGCGCCACTTGAATACCCGCACCGAGAATATCTACGACGGTATCGACAGCATCCTGAACAGAAGGGAAGCTGGCACGCGCTGCCGTTGTCGCCTCAGGGATGCCGTAAACACGCAAGGTCAGCTCTGTGAATACACCAAGCGTTCCCTCCGACCCGACAAACAGCCCCGTAAGATGGTAGCCTGAGGAGGATTTGGCTGTCATGCTCCCTGTACGGATGATACGTCCGTCCGCCGTCACCACTTCCAGATCGCGCACCTGATCACGCATCACACCATAGCGAACAGAGGTTGTTCCACTGGCGTTTGTGGCAGCCATCCCACCCAAAGTCGCGTCTGCGCCAGGATCGACGGAGAAAAACAATCCGTGCTTTTTCAATTCTTTATTGAGCTGAGTGCGCGTGACACCGGGCTGGACTCTCACGAGAAAATCCTTCGGTCGCACCTCCCGCACTTGGTTCATCAAGGAAAAATCCATGCTGATTCCGCCCGCATATGGAATCGCGTGGCCTTCCAGACTGCTCCCCATGCCAAACGGCGTTACCGCAATGCGCTTTTCATTGGCCAGCTTCATGATTTGACTGACTTCCTCGGCCGTCTGCGGAAACACGACTACATCCGGAAGATGCGGGGTATGATACGATTCATCATGGCTGTGGTGCTCCAGTACAGTGGGGTTGGTCGATACTCGTTCTTCCCCCAGTAATCCCACTAACGCTTGCTTGTAATCCACGTTGGTTCCCCCTCCGTTACTTGCTCAAGTTAACAAGGAATAAGCTAATTTCAGGAATATAGGTGATGAGCATCAAATCGACGATCATGATGACCAAAAACGGGATCACCGCTCGCTCAATCTCCGTATTCTGGAGTTTCGCAATATTTCCTGCTACCAACAAATTGATCCCAACCGGCGGCGTCAGCATACCGATGGCGGAGTTGACGACCATGATCACCCCAAATAGCACCGGATCAATGCCCAAAGAATTCGTGATCGGCAAAAGGATCGGGGTCAGGAGAATGATCGTAACCGCCGTTTCCATAAACGTCCCCAAAATGAGCAGCAAGATGTTAATTATGAGCAACGTAATGATCGTGCTGTCGGTAATCCCCAGCATGAATTGCGCAATTTCCTGCGGGATGTTTTCCCTCGTCATCAGATAGCCAAACGCATTGGCGGTCGCGATAATAAGCATGATGACCGCTGTCATGCTGGCAGAGCCCGCGAATATTTCCCCCAAGTCCCTCCACTTGATCTCCCGGTAGACGAAAAGCCCGACAACCAGACCGTATATCACGGCTACCACTGCCGCTTCTGTCGGAGTAAAAATGGCTCCGTATATACCACCAAGAATAATAATCGGCATGAGAATCGCCAAAATGGCGTCCTTGAATGCCTCCCATATCTCTTTGGGTGTATGCTTCTCTCCGCCACCCCAGCCATTTTTCTTACTGATCCAATACGAGTACAGAATTAGTGAGATCGCTACGAGAATACCTGGCCCGATCCCTGCAATAAATAAGTCGCTAATCGAGGCACTCGCTGCTACCCCGTATAAAACCATTGGCACGCTCGGAGGAATCATGACACCGATCGTTCCGCCTGTTGCATGCAAGGCCGCAGAAAACCGGATATTATACCCTTTTTTGACCATGTGCGGGATCAAAATTCCCCCTACGGCTGCCGTTGTTGCGGCAGAAGAACCCGATATCGCTGCAAAAAAAGTACACCCCATCACCGCCACGATTGCCAATCCTCCAGGCAGGTTCCCGACAATCGTATTCGCAAAACGGATCAGCCTTGCCGAGATTCCGCCTGTTTCCATCAGCTTTCCTGCCAAGAGAAAGAACGGAATCGCCATCAATGGGAAGGAATCTGTCCCGTTGAACATTTTTTGAATGACAACCAGAAGAGGAATGTTCCCCTCCAGCATAAACACCACAACGACAGATAACCCCAGTGCCACCCCAATTGGTACATTCAGGATCAGGAGCACCAACAGTGTTACAAACAAAATCGTACCCACAATCTGGTCACTCCTTCCCGGTAATGTCTTTCCATGTCACATGGATCACGTTCATGATGAGTAAGGCACCGCTGATCGGAATCACCATGTATACATAGCCCATGGGAACGAGCAGAGTGGGTGAGGTTTGTGTCATGCTTCTCGCAGATAACAAGTAGCCTTGCTGAACCGTGACAAGAAAGAAGACCAGACTACACAAAGCGGCAATAACCAGCACCACCTTGTTCATCCGAGGCGACAAGTACTTTTGAATGTATTCCGTACCGATGTGTGCTTTGATCGACATCGCGTACGCTGATCCCAGAAACGTGATCCAAATCAGCAAATACCGAGCCAATTCCTCCGTCCAGGCCAAGGGCTGGTCGAGCAAAAAACGGAAAAGCACCTGCAGAAAGACAGCGATCACCATAATAGCCAGCAGGGCAATAATGAAAAAACGAAGGATGCTGTTTATTTTGAAAACAAGGTTGCCCACACACAATCTCCTTTCGCAGGAAAAAGGGGAGAAAAGCCAGAGTGGCTCGTCTCCCTTCTGCCGTTTATTTTGTATTTACAATTTGATCCACCAGCTCTTTGCCGAACTGCCCGGAAAACTTGTCATAGACAGGCTTCATTGCATCGCGGAAAGCTTGCTTATCCACATCCTCGGTAATGACTACACCTTTTCCTTTAATAGTGGAAATGGCCTCTTCTTCCATCTTGATCATCAACTCACGCTCGTACTGTCCCGCTTTTTTGGCTTCCTCGGCAAGAAGTTGCTGGACATCTGCCGGGAGCTTATCCCATACAGGCTTGCTGAACAAGATCATTGCCGCTGAGTAAACATGCCCGGTCAAGGCCATTTGCGTTTGCTTGGATTCATACAACTTGTAGGTCTGCGCGACAATCGCCGGATTTTCCTGGGCATCGACGACTCCTTGTTGCAGCGCTGTCAGCGCCTCTGTCCAAGCCATCGGAGTCGGCTTCGCTCCCAATGCTTCGAATGCAGCCAGATGAATCGGGTTTTCCTGCGTGCGTATCTTCAACCCTGCCACGTCCTCCGGCTTCTTGATCACCTTCGAGCCGTTAGTAATATGGCGGAAGCCGTTTTCAGCCCATGCCAGCCCGACCAGATTGGCGTTTTCCAAATCCTTGAGCAGGTCTTGTCCGACTTGTCCGTCGAGTACCTTGTAAGCCTGCTCACGGCTCTCAAACAAGAACGGAAGATCCAGTACGCCCAGCTTTGGATGGAAGTTCATCACAGGCGCAGTCGAGGTAATCGACATATCCGCCGTTCCAAAGGTCAGCGCCTCTGTCAATTCACGCTCCGCTCCTAGCTGGCTCAGCGGATACACCTCGATTTTCACTTTTCCGTTCGAGCGCTTGTCGACATCCTCGGCCATTTTTTTCAATGCCAAATGGTATGGATGATCCTCCGTAAGTGAATGCCCTGCTTTGAATACATAGCTTTGGCCGTCACTTTTCGGTGCTTCTGTCCCCCCGGCTTGTCCCGCAGGTGGAGCAGTCTGTTGACCGCCGCCTCCTCCACACGCCGCCAGAAATAAAGACACAGACATGATGCTCGCTAGCACGAAGCTCCCCTTCTTCCGAAACATGCGATAGTACCCCCTGTTAATTCTTTTGTTTAGATCCCTCTTCCACCGTCTACATTCATGACCTCGCCCGTGACAATTTTGGATAGATCAGAAGCCAAATAGAGAGCCGCCTGCGCGATATCCTCCGGCTGAATCAACATGCCTAACGGAACACTGCTGATGAAAATATCTTTTTTCCCGGCTTCTACTTCCGCTTCATCCCCATTGATAAACTTACCCAGCATCGGTGTCTCTGCCGGCCCTGGATTGATGACATTGACCCGGATTTGAAAAGGAGCAAGCTCAATCGCCAGTGCCTTGCTCAACATGATAGCGGCCCCCTTGGACGCGCAGTACGCGTTCAGTCCCGGACGTGCACGAATTCCGGCAATCGAAGCGATATTGATGATGCTGCCTTTCCCCTTCTCCTTCATGTAAGGAACTGCATGCCTTGTCGTCAAAAAGATCGACTTGGTGTTCACAGACATGATGCGATCCCACTGTTCCAAGGTCAGCTCCTCAATGGGGGTAAACGCTTGGGGGACACCCGCGCAGTTGACCAGGACATCAATCGAGCCGTACACTTCGAGCGTTTCCTTCACGAGAGCAACGACACTCGTATCGTCTGCCACATCCGTTTGCACCGCATAACCTTTCCCTTGTGGCAGCTCTTGAGCGACTGCTACTGCCGCCTCTTTGTTCAAATCAGCCAGGATGACGTTGGCTCCCTCGGCCGCAAAAAGCATCGCAATGGCCTTGCCCATTCCTGACGCGGCCCCTGTTACAATCGCCGTTTTTCCCCGCAAAAGGTGCCCGCTCATAGGTTGATCACCACCATCCGCTCTTCCGTCATCTCTTCGACTGCGTAACGCGGACCTTCTTTGCCCAGTCCGCTGTTTTTGACTCCGCCGTACGGCATGACGTCATTGCGGTAGGTCGATACGTCGTTGATCACCACGCCACCGTACTCCAGCACGCGTGCCGCTTTCATCGCGACGTTCAAATCACGGGTAAAAATCCCCGCCTGCAAGCCGTACTCCGAATCGTTGGCTTGTGTAAAAGCATCTTCAAGATCACTGTACGGAATGATCGTGACAACGGGCGCGAACACTTCCCGGCAAACCACCTTCATCTCTGGCCTTGTATCCACCAACACAGCCGGATAGAAGAGAGCTCCCTCCCGTTTGACAGGCAAGAGCGATCTGGCCCCTTGGCTAATCGCTTCCTGTACCCATTCCTCTGTACGGCTCGCCTCTTTTTCACTGATCATCGGTCCGACATCCGTCTCAGGGTCTTCCGGGTTCCCTACCTTCAACTGATGAACATGCGAGATATACAAGTCGCTGAACGCCTGCATAACCGATTCATGCACGTAAATGCGCTGAACAGCAATGCACGCCTGGCCAGCATTGTGAAAGCTGCGGGCGGCTGTTTGACGGGCTGCCAGCTCCAAATCTGCATCGAGGTGCACAATATTGGGAGAGTTGTTGCCGAGCTCCAGCGCAACGGGACGCATGCCACTTCGCTCCTTGATGCGGCGACCGACTTCTCCTGACCCGGTAAAGGTGTACATGGCGATGCGCTCTTCATCCAGCAGCCATTCTCCTACCTGACTGCCTGCCCCTGTCACGATATTCACATAGCCTTTTGGCAGGCCCGCTTCCTCCAGGATCTCCACCAACAAAAAGGTTGCGATAGGCGTGACTGTAGCTGGCTTAACGACCAGCGTATTTCCTGCGGCTAGCGCTGGCGCGATCTTGTGCGTGCTGAGCAGCAAGGGATAGTTAAACGGCGTAATAGCACCGATTACTCCCTTTGGCACCCGAATGGTAAAGCCCAGCCGGTTTTCCGAGCCTTCCGTTGCTTGCAGCGGAATCATTTCCCCGTGAATCTTCTTGGCTTCCTCTGCTGACAAGCGCAGTGTATTGATCGTCCGATCCAGCTCATTCATCGCGTCCTTGCGTGTTTTGCCCACTTCGCGAATCAAGGATCGCTCCATCTCGTCCCGGCGGTCCTCCATGAGCTCAGAGGCTCTCAGCAAGATTTTGTATCGCTGAAAAGGTGTTAATTTGTCCGCCTTAAACGTCTCCCACGCCGCTTCCACCGCTTCTGTTACATGCTGCTGACAAGCCTTGGCAATACGCGCGATGCACTCGCCCGTGTACTTGTGAAGGACGGGGATGTAGCTCTCGGTTTTCACCCATTCTCCACCGATGTACAAATCATACGATCTCGCTTCCATGTCCTCTTCCTCCCTTATATTTATCTCGTTGTTTGATAGATGTGGCGAACGATTTCGTCTCCTAATTCTTTTGTGGTCGCCGTCCCCCCAAGATCAGGAGTGAGCACCTTGCCATCTTGCAGCACGTTTTCGATAGCGTTCATGATGACAGTACTGAGCTCTGGCAGATCGAGATGATCCATCATCATGGCGAGGCTCCATACTTGTGCGATCGGATTGGCGATTCCTTTACCCGCGATATCTGGCGCAGAGCCGTGAATGGGCTCAAACATGGATGGGTACTTGCGCTCCGGATTGATGTTCGCAGAAGGAGCCAAGCCCAAACCTCCAACGATTGCCGCCCCGAGATCAGTCAAAATGTCACCAAACAAGTTGCTCGCGACTACGACGTCAAACGTTTCTGGTCGCGTGATGAAATAGGCAGCGAGTGCGTCGATATGATACAGATTGGTCTGGATGTCTGGGTATTCCTGACTGACTTCCTTGACGATCTCATCCCAAAACGGCATGGAATGGTTGATGCCATTGGACTTCGTTGCCGCAGTCACGCTCTTTTTCGAACGTTTCTCCGCCAGTGCGTAAGCGTACTTGAGGATGCGCTCTGTGCCATACCGGGTAAATACGTTGTTTTGCACCGCCATTTCGTACGGTGTACCCTGATGCATCCGCCCGCCCATATTGGAGTACTCACCCTCTGTGTTCTCCCGCACCACGACGAAATCGAGATCGGCATGCCCCTTATAGCGAAGGGGGCTTTCCAGACCTTTGAGCAGCTTGACCGGGCGAAGGTTCACATACTGCTGGAATGCCCGGCGAATCGGCAAGATCAGCTCCCACACAGAGACGTGATCAGGAACCTCGGGGGCACCTATTGCACCAAGCAGAATCAAATCATAGTCTTTTAAAAGATGGAGTCCATTCTCCGGCATCATTTTGCCGTGTTGGAGATAGTAGCTACAGTTCCAATCCATGACATCACGAGCAAACCGAATGCCACCGTGACTTTCTTCTATAGCTCCCAACACCTTCAGGCCTTCTTCCATGACTTCGGGACCGATTCCGTCTCCTGGAATTACTGCAATGGAATAGTGTAGCAACGGTCTCCCTCCTAAAAATCTAAATTTTTCGACTTTATACAACGCTATCTCCTTGCATGATTAATGCCAAGCTCCGTATCATACCCCTGAGCGGATAAAAGTCTATCATCCGTTCCTCTCCATGCATCACTCGTCTGGTGACATTGCAAAACGAGCGCAACAAAATGTTGCAACACGCATTGCAACATCTGTTCACGCCAAGCTATACCGTTTCATCCCTTATGACTATTCCTGATTAATCGGTGCCCCAATCTGGTATTCTTCTATTTTGCGATACAAGGTATTGCGTCCGATTTGCAGCATTTTGGCCGCTTTGCTTACATTACCGCCACTTTTCTCGAGCGCCTTTTTGATCGCTTTTCTCTCTGTTTCTCGCAACGAAGGAATGTCATGATCCGCAGACTCAGACGTATCGGCTTCCATCAATCCCTCCAACTGGATGTGATCGCAATCAATGGTGTTCCCCTCTGCCAAAAACACCGCTTGAATCAGCACGCCTTGCAGTTCCCGGATATTGCCCGGCCACGAATAAGCACACAGCTTGTCCTTTGCCTCCGTGGTCAGTATGTACGCTTGTTCTGTGTCGATCTGCTGCAATAGATGCTCCGCCACCTGGATGATATCACTGCGCTTTTTCAACGACGGCAAATGAATGGTGACCCCTTTGAGCCGGTAGTACAGATCCGCCCGAAAACGTCCCGCCTTGATCTCCTCTGACAGGTTTCGATGCGTAGCGGCAATGATCCGCGCATAAATCGGGCGGGATTGATTGCTCCCCACCGGAGTGACGACCTTTTCCTGCAAAACGCGCAGCAGTGCCGCTTGCGCACGCAAAGACATATCCCCGATCTCATCCAAAAAGATCGTGCCTTTTTTCGCCGCTTCAAACTTTCCGATTCTTCCTTCTCGATGTGCCCCTGTGAATGACCCGCTTTCATATCCAAACAATTCACTCTCGACCAAATTTTCTGGAATTGAACTGCAGTTCACTGCGATAAAAGGCTCAAGCGCACGCGGCCCTGTCTCATGGACCATTTTAGCGAACAGCTCTTTTCCCGTACCGCTTTCCCCTAAAATGATCACAGGAAAATCTACCTGAGCCGCCTTTTGTCCGAGCATCTTTGCCTGCAAGAAGAGCGGGCATGAACCAGCTAGACGCGGAAACGGCTTTAGCTGGACTTTGGGTGCCGCAGACCAAAAACGCGGGCGATGATCTTTTACATGACGGCCAGCACGCTCTTGCTCGGCACTTACCCTAGTTCCCAAGGCTTCCTTTCCGAGCTGCTGCTGCGCGGCCCCATTTAAGCCCACGATACGCTCGTCCCGATCCAAGCCGACGAGTGCCAGCTTCCCTCGACCATCTCCTGAGCTTGATGACGTTGGTAAGGCAATCACGCGCTCCGCATCTGCTAACAAAAAGCGGTTTTGCAGAGCCTCTGCGATCATGCAAGCAATAGTTAGGGCAAACGGGTGGGAATATTCTTTACGCGTACTAATGTCAATGATGCCCAATAGCTCACCCGCTGGTGAAAAAATAGGCGCCGCCGAGCAAGCAAGAAAGCGATTTTCCAAAAAGTAATGCTGCTCTCCCTGTATCTGAATCGGTTGTTGTGCGATCAGTGCTGTCCCAATCGCATTGGTTCCTTTGTAGTCTTCTGTCCAGTTCGCTCCGATTTGCAGCTGTACTTTTTGTGCCTGATTGGCGAAGACCGGGTCCCCGATCGTTTGAATAATATTTCCTTCCCGGTCAGACAGGAGTGCGATGTGCTCTGTCGATAACAAAAAGGGAGCAAGCTTGTTAAACAGCGGGAGACTTTCACGAATCAGAGGGTGATTATCTTGAATGATTTCTTTGATTCGTCGGGCAGAAATGATTTGATCATTGACCTTCTCCGTAGCCTTGAGGTTCGATTCCTGACAGCGCTTCCAAGATTGCTGAACAATCGTCGACAACACGATTCCCTCCCCCAAAAATCATTCCCCCTCAGTATAACATGAGAGTCTTTGCTATAGAAAAAACCAGTCGAACCACGAGCACATTTGTCCGACTGGCTGCTATTTATCTGAACTTCCGCGAATAGAAAAATTCCGTAATTGGCGCCACAATGAACGTCAAACCGACGACGACTGCCAAAGGAATATTTTGAATGTCATTAAGTGCAGTAACCCCTTCCGACAGGAACAGGACCGCAGCAGACAGCACCATAAGCGCATAGTATCCGATTCTCGCACTTTGCGTCTTGATATGCTTGTCCAATTCGTCACTTTCACTGTATTTCCCGCCCTCGTAGTCTCCCCAGGTGATCGAGTTCAACAAGTACGACAGTGCAATGCAACCGAAAATGATTGTGCTTACATCCAGCATCTCATAACGAACCCACCGATAGCCTCCGTGCCCTGCAATCGCCAACAATAGGATGGATGAAACAATCACGTTGAACTTTTTCATAGCTTCTCTCACTCCTCACTGTATGGTTGAAACAGCTCGTCAATCGTTACCCCTAAATTGCCCGCCAAATCAAAAGCCAATTGCAGGCTCGGGTCGTATTTGTTGTTCTCGATCGCATTGATCGTCTGTCTGCTAACCTTGCACAGCTCAGCCAGCCTGCCTTGCGAGATGTTCCCTTTTTCTCGAAATTCCTTTATTCGATTTTTCACGGAGTTGTTCACCGTCCATTTACAGGTGGGTGTAAAAAACCTTTTACACCCAAACTATAGAGCAAGACACGAGACGTGTCAAACATGTTTTACACCCCTAGCCGTCATCGGTCATTTTCCGACAGATATCCACTCCTTTGTCCCAATACGGAACACAACATGATCCATTATGGAACAATTTCTATCCTCATCTACCCAAGAAAACGCTGTCATTTCGAGCTTTTTCACGTTGGTACGAGACTTGCTTTTAGAGAGGACTGTAAAGAAATATGTGATAAATGAGGAGGCGCTCGCAATGATCTATGCTCAGCCCGGCCAAGCCGGCTCCAAGGTGACTTTCAAAAATCGTTATGAAAACTACATCGGGGGTAATTGGGTTCCGCCAGTAAAAGGTGAGTATTTCGAAAACGTATCACCTGTAACAGGCAAGGTTTTTTGCGAGGTAGCCCGCTCGACAGCCGAAGATATTGAGCTGGCACTGGACGCTGCCCATGAAGCAAAAGACGCGTGGGGCCGTACCTCTGTTGCACAACGCGCGAATATTTTGTTAAAAATCGCGGATCGGATGGAAGCAAATCTGGAGATGCTGGCAAACGCAGAGACGTGGGAAAACGGCAAGCCCGTTCGTGAAACACTCGCGGCCGACATCCCGCTGGCGATTGACCATTTCCGTTACTTCGCCGGAGCAATCCGCGCTCAAGAAAGTACACTCGCCGAAATCGATAACGATACGGTCGCTTACCATTTCCATGAGCCACTCGGTGTCGTTGGTCAAATTATTCCTTGGAACTTCCCGCTCCTCATGGCTACTTGGAAGCTGGCTCCAGCCTTGGCAGCGGGCAACTGCGTCGTCCTCAAGCCAGCGGAGCAAACTCCTGCTTCCATCTTGGTGCTGATGGAGTTGGTCGGCGACCTGCTCCCTCCTGGTGTCGTCAACGTCGTGAACGGCTTCGGTCTGGAAGCGGGTAAACCTCTCGCTTCAAGCAATCGCATCGCGAAAATCGCCTTTACGGGTGAAACGACGACAGGTCGCTTGATCATGCAATACGCTTCCCAAAATATTATTCCGGTGACGCTGGAGCTGGGCGGAAAATCGCCAAACATCTTCTTCCCGGATGTGGCTGCAAAAGACGATGCCTTCTTTAACAAAGCCATTGAAGGATTCGTACTGTTTGCGCTCAACCAAGGCGAGGTTTGCACATGCCCATCCCGCGCGCTCATCCACGAAAGCATCTACGACCAATTTATGGAGCGTGCCCTGCAACGCGTAGCCAATATCAAGCAAGGAAATCCGCTCGATACAGATACGATGATCGGCGCGCAAGCTTCTTTGGAGCAGGTAGAAAAAATCCTCTCCTACCTGGATATCGGCAAACAAGAAGGAGCCGAATGCCTGATTGGAGGATCTCGTGCACAGCTTGCAGGGGAACTCGAGGGCGGCTACTACATCCAGCCAACTGTCTTTAAAGGCCACAACAAGATGCGTATCTTCCAGGAAGAAATCTTCGGTCCGGTCGTCTCCGTAACGACCTTCAAGGATACAGAAGAAGCGCTCACCATGGCAAATGATACGCTGTATGGCTTGGGTGCTGGTGTATGGACACGCGACACGAACACAGCCTACCGCATGGGCCGCGAAATTCAGGCTGGTCGCGTTTGGACCAACTGCTACCACGCTTACCCGGCTCACGCAGCGTTTGGCGGTTACAAAATGTCCGGTATCGGCCGCGAGACACACAAAATGATGCTGTCTCACTACCAACAAACGAAAAACCTGCTTGTCAGCTACAGCGATCAAGCTCTGGGCTTCTTTTGATCAATGAGCCAGCCAGAAAAAGTGCTCGCGACAGATGCTGCACTGGCATTGATTGAACGGCTTCGCACCAAACACGGTGACCTGATGTTTCACCAATCAGGGGGCTGCTGCGATGGCAGCTCTCCCATGTGTTACCCGCTCGGAGAATTTCTTGTGGGTGAGCAGGACATCCTGTTAGGCGAGATCGGTGGCTGCCCGTTCTACATGGGCAAAGCGCAGTATGAGTATTGGAAGCACACGCAGCTCATCATTGACGTCGTGAATGGGCGTGGCGGAATGTTTTCGCTGGAAGGGCCGGAGGGAGTACGCTTCCTCACTCGATCACGGGTATTTCCAGACACGGAACCGGAATAAAAGGAAGACCGCTCCTGCCTTTATACGGCGGGAACGGTCTTTTTTTGCTTGGATTGCTATCTGGATTTTTTGCGAGAAGTACGATTTGCAGGAGCAGCGCTTGTCCTTTTGCCTGGTTTTGCATTTGGACGGGCGGAACTGCGTTGTGCAGATACTGGCTTCTTGCCAGAGCCGCTAGACTTGCGATCAAATCCACTTGTTGCACGGTTTCCTTCCTTCGGCTTACGTCCAGTACCACCTGCTGCTCGGTTACCGTCCTTCGGTTTGCGCTCGAATCCTCCTGCTGCACGGTTACCGTCCTTCGGCTTGCGATCAGAACCGCCTGCCGCACGGTCACGTTCCTTTGGCTTACGATCAAAACCGCCTGCCGCACGGTCACGTTCCTTCGGCTTGCGATCAAAACCGCCGCTCTTTTGTTGACGCCCTTCCCCATCTCTTCGGCGTTCCCCAGAGCCTTGCTGTCTTCGCTCAGCTGGCTTCCCTTTGTCTTTGCCTCTACCTTGCTTGTCCCCTCGACGCTCTTCCTTCCTGGATCGATCAGACTCAGGCCTTTGCTGTCGAGTCTGTTTCTTTTGATCACCCGATTCCCCGCGATCCATTTCACGCCGCTCCAGAGACAGATTGATCCCTTCTTCAATCTCCCTGAGCTGCCCCCAATCCTTCGCCGCTACCAAGGTAAAAGCGGTCCCCTTTTCCTTGGCTCGCCCCGTTCTGCCAATCCGGTGGATATAGCTGTCAACATCCTCTGGAATGTCGTAATTGAAAACATGTGTGACTCCCTCTACATCCAGCCCTCGCGCTGCCACATCCGTTGCAACCAAGTACTGAATCCTGGCCTCGCGGAATCGCTTCATGACATCTTCGCGCTTCGCCTGTGACAAGTCGCCGTGCAACTCATCAGACATATAATCGAGACCTTGCAGCGCAGCATTCAACTTACTCGCTCTACGCTTCGTTCGACAAAAGATCACCGCCAGAAACGGTCGTTGTTCATCTAACAGTCTGCACAGAGTATCTTGCTTCGCACGATCTGTCGTTTCTACTACAATTTGACGAATATCCTCCAACGTAATACGCTTGCCCTGCACCTGGATATTTTCCGGCTTTTTCATCAAGCGCTTCGCAAGAGATTGCACCTGTTCCGACATCGTGGCTGAAAACAGCATCGTCTGCTTATCGAAAGGCGTCTTCGCCATAATATCTTCTACCTCTGGCAAAAAGCCCATGTGGAGCATTTGATCCGCCTCATCCAGGACAAACATCGACACCTGTGATAAATCGATTGTCCCTCTCCGCAGATGATCCAGTAAACGCCCTGGCGTAGCGATGACCACTTGTATTTTTCCTGCCAGCTTTCTCAGCTGTTGATTGACATCTTGTCCACCATACACAGCAAGCACATGGATATCATCCAGCATCGCTACGAGCTTCTTCACCTCTGCCGTGATTTGCAGAGCAAGCTCCCGCGTAGGCGTCAAAATCAATGCCTGTACATGCGTTGCTTCCGGATCAACCTTTTCCAAGATCGGCAAAATAAAGGCAAGCGTCTTTCCCGTTCCCGTCTGTGCTTGCGCGATTACATCTTTTCCTTCCAGCACAACAGGAATTGCTTTTTCCTGAATCGATGTAGGCTCAGTAATCCCGTTTGCTTGCAGAGCATCTATCAGTTCCTTATGTATTCCTAATCTCCAAAAATCAGCCAGTTTCGCCATCTCCATTCATAAATCAATCCGTTATTATTTCGTACATACTGCCATGCCGATAAAGTACCGTACGCCATCGCGGGGTGTTTTTTCAAACGTAACGCCTCTCTGATAGTACATATCCACGTCAGAATAGTGTACAAACAGCTCGGCGAACTCTTCCGGCGTCAACTGATGAACATGAAAGGGCTCACTCGTCTCTTTGCCCCGCCCTCTGCCAAATGGACTGGACAGCACGAGCGTGCCACCTGGTTTCAGCATCCGATACAAGTTATCCATAAACAGCAAATCGTCTGCGACATGCTCAATGGTCTCAAAGCTCAAAATCGTATCAAACAACCCTAATTGCTCGGGAAGAGCCGGATCAAGAGCGTCACCCTGCTGATACGTAATCTTTTGATGGTTGTATTCCCGATTGGCATAAAATATCGTCGCCTCATCATTGTCGACAGCGATCAGTTCTGTCAGCTCTCGTTTTCGATCCTTTGCGATCATATGACATCCGTAGCCGGTACCGCAAGCGATATCCAGCACTCGACCTTTAACATAAGGCGCGGCAAAATAATATCTGGCTATATGCTCCAGCAGCATGCCATTCGTAGGTTTTAACAGCTTGGGGATGATTCTCTCCCCTGTCCATTCCAGCAAAGCAATCACCAATTTTCTCGTATTCTTCCTCACATCTTACCTTATTTATCGGCTTGATCCTATTAGCTAGCATTTCCTGAACGCTGTTTATTAAGAAATTTGTAAGACATTTCATTACTGTTTTGTTAGAGCTGGGCGTTAAGATAATACCATGAATGCATTCATAAGGTGGGACGAATCATGACCAAATATCAAGTCCTCGTAGTCGACGACGAGGCTGAAATCCGCGACGCAATCGAAATCTATCTCAAAAATGAATCCATGACCGTATTCAAGGCTAGCAATGGACTGGAAGCGTTGGAAATACTGGAGAATGAAGAAATCCAACTCATCCTGATGGACATCATGATGCCAAAAATGGACGGAATGACCGCCACCTTTCAAATTCGCCAGAAAAAAAACATCCCGATCATCATGCTGTCTGCCAAGTCAGAGGATACCGATAAAATTCTCGGGCTCAACATCGGTGCCGATGACTATGTGACGAAGCCTTTTAATCCCTTGGAGCTCATCGCCAGGGTCAAATCTCAGTTAAGACGTTTTACCAATCTGGGAAGCGCTCAAATGACAGAGGATGAGATTCAGGTACGCGGCTTGACCTTGAACAAAAGCACAAAAAATGTAGCCATTGATGGCAACGAGGTCCGGCTGACTGCTACTGAGTACAAAATCTTGGAGCTGTTAATGGAAAACAAAGGCCGGGTGTTTTCAATCGAAGAAATTTATGAACGGGTCTGGAGAGAGCCTTATATGAACGCGGAAAACACAGTGGCTGTCCACGTGAGACGCATTCGGGAAAAAATAGAGATCAACCCGAAGGAACCTAAATATTTGAAGGTGGTATGGGGAATTGGATACAAAATCGAAAAATAAACGCTTTGCGGTACCCGTGCTACTTGTTTTGATCGTGAGTATTTCGCTCGCGCTCCTGACGATGGCCGACCTGTATCATAAACGCGAGAATCTCCAAGAGGATAATTACTTTCAAAGCTCAGGCTTCAATCGTGAATTAGAGACATTTGCCGAGCTGGTGAAAAAGGTTCATGTAGATTATGCAGACTTCACGCCAGGAAAGCTGGACGAGAAGACAGCGAATCAGCTCAAAAAAGAGCATGAGGAAACCCTCCGGTCGATTAAGGAAGATAACCATCTCTTAGATTCGATAAAACAGGCAAAAAGTGAGGGTGACAACGAGAGAGTCGCCCAATTAACCGAAGAATATTCACAACGCTTGCAAGAAGACATTGCTAAAGCAACGTCGTATTATCAGGAGCAGGTGAACAACAGAATCGCCGAAAGAGATACCGAGTACGAGGAACAAAAAAACAGCCTCACCTTGCGAAGCGGCTCCTTCAAATACTACGTCACCGATAAAAAGAACAACAAAGTTTACACCAATCTCGCGCAAGAACCTACAGATTGGGAACTGGCCCGATATGCGCGCTATACAATCAACCTCCCTAATACGAACGGGGATTTGGAAAGCATCAATCGCACTTATCAATTGAGTCAACTAAGCGGTATCTTTTATGTCCCAAAAGAACCAGACGGATATAGTCAGGTCCACGCAGATGCCCTTTACTATGATTCCATTCGGGAGCGGCTTATTGGCGAGTTTGTCTTGCTTACGGTTACTCTCCTTATCATTGCTTTTAGCTTTTTATACTTGCGAACAGGCAAACCGGCGGAAGTGCCGATTGTCACAAAAAGCATGGCTCTGTTCCGCCTTATCCCGCTGGATATTCGGATGGGTATGTTGTTCGTACTTGGAATTGCGTACTTCATTATGTTGGCGAACCTGCGCTTTTTCTTCTTGCCGATTGATGGTGAGCATATCTTTACCCTTGCGTTCGTATCCTTGTTCACCGCTTACCTGCTTTTACAATTGCTGGAGGCGCGGCTTATGTACAAAGAACCTGAGAGATTCTTGCAACAGTGGCAAAAGAGTATCTTCGCCAGACAACGTGTCCTTCTGAAAGAAAGCTACGCCAATCGTGGCATGTTCTTCAAAGTATCCACGTTGTTCATCCTGACTGTAATGTTTGGAATGAGTATCGGTTTCGGATTCGTCGCCCTAATCGAAAGGTCTGGTGGCTTACTGTTTTTCAGCTTTTTGTATGGCATGTTTTACATGATCGTGGTTTTCCCATACTCGCTTAGACGCTTGGGACTGATGAACCGCATCATGCAAGGTGCCTCCGAAATGGCTGGAGGCAATCTGAACACTACGATCCAGAAGGTAAAAAAAGGGAAGTTATCTGAACTCGCGCACTCTCTCAACAACATCACAAAGGGACTCAAGCACGCGATGGAAGAGCAGATGAAGAGCGAGCGCATGAAATCCGAATTGATCACCAATGTTTCTCATGATTTAAAAACACCGCTGACGTCAATTATCAACTACGTTACCCTGCTCAAGCAGGAAGATTTGACACCTGAGGAACGCAAGAGCTACGTCGATGTCTTGGATCGCAAAGCAGATCGACTGCGCGTCCTCATCGATGACCTGTTTGACGCAGCTAAAATGTCCAGCGGTGCGGTGGAACTGAATATCGAGCCAGTGAATGTAGCCTCCCTGCTCAACCAATCCATCGCAGAATTCAGTGATAAAATCGAACAATCGACGCTCACTTTCCGCGTAACGACGGAACAGCCGAAGATCATCGCACCTCTGGATGGCAAGAAAACATGGCGTGTATTCGAGAATCTGATCGGCAACGCCCTGAAGTATTCCATGCCGAATACACGTGTCCTGATCCATTTGGCAGAGACAGAGGACGAGGTTATCCTGACGTTCAAAAATGTCTCCGCCTACGAAATCGACTTTGACGCACAGGAACTGTTTGAACGGTTCAAGCGCGCTGATCAATCCCGTCATACCGAAGGCTCTGGCCTCGGCTTGGCTATCGCAAAAAGCATCGTAGAATTGCAAGGCGGCAGGCTGTCTATCGATATTGATGGCGATTACTTCAAAGTCACGGTCGTATTCCGCAAGCACGCGTAAAGATTCAATAGAAAAGCCAGTGCCCGATCGTCAGGCACTGGCTTTATTACGTGGTTTTCTCCCTGTTAGATGGCAAAGTTCCTTTCAAATAGGGACTCAATACTGGCAGCCACTTCTTGCTCATCGGCCCCCTCCACCTCAAACATAATTTCATCTCCGGTCTTTACCCCCAGAGCCATTACGCTGAGGATGCTTTTGCCATTTGCCTGCTTGTCATTGTAGATCATCTTGACCGACGAGCTGTATTGATTGAGCAGGTTCACCAAGACAGAAGCAGGGCGAGCATGGAGACCTCCACTCACGGCTACTTCCAGATTCATTCGGATCAATTTCACGCCTCCCTTCCTGTCTGAATGCTCACAGAAAAAACTTCCTGATGACTTCTGCCACCCCATCCTGATCGTTCGTTTCCGTGACATGCCGAGCCAGCTGTTTCAGATCATCAGGAGCATTGCCCATCGCCACACCCATTCCGGCGAATTGGAGCATCTCTGCATCATTGTAATTGTCGCCTACAGCAACGATCTCGTCAGGCTGAATCGCAAGCCTCTCACTCACTACCGCAAGACCACTTGCTTTGGAGATGCCCACAGGCAATATCTCTAAATTATTGGCACCCGATGCCGTCACGCGAACCCCTGAAAGCTCGGCTTTCTCCAGCTCTTGTCTTGCTGCCAACAGACGCTTCTCGTCGCCCGTGACGAATATTTTCGGAGCACACACTTCATGTTTTCGAACGTATCCGGCTATCAACCGCGAAGCCTGGATTTTGAGCGGGTATTGATTTTTCCACAGCTGGCGCAGTGTCCAGGCATTTAACAGCGGAAACAAGTCCGTCCACTTCCACGTGCGATTCGTGACAGCATAAGCCTCGTGCAGCAACATGACATCCAAGCCGTGCGATACGATTATGTCTGTAATCCTCGCCGCCATCTCATACGGAATGCGCTGTACATACAGCACCTGATCTGTCTTGGGATCTGCGACGTATGCGCCATCATGGGAAACAAGTGGTGCGCTGATCTGGAACTGCTCCGCCAACGATTTTGCCGATGGGTATGCCCTGCCGGTTGCCAGTGTGACGTGGACGCCTTGCTTCACTAACCGGGTAATGGCCCGCTCTGTTACTTTGGATAAGCTGTGGTTCGACATCAAAATCGTTCCGTCCACATCCAGGGCGAGGAGTTTGTATTTCACGCGAGTCCCATCCTTATGTGACGGGCTTGAAAAACTGGGGCAGATGCTCCTTGTGCGCCTCCAGCATCTCATCGAGTATTTTTTTGGCGATCACATCAGACGGCACCAGCGGGTTAATATTCATCGCCAATAGCGCCTTATGGTAATCACCCGTTACAGCTGCCTCAGCTGCGACTCGCTCAAACGATTTGATTTGCTGTACGAGTCCACGCACGGGAACAGGCAAATCACCTACCGCCAAAGGAATCGGTCCTTCTCTTGTAATGACGCAGTTCACCTCGACTGCCGAATCATCCGGAATGCTGGCAATCGCTCCATTGTTGCGAACATTTACCGTCTGGATATCGCGCTTGTCGTTGTAAATGGAGTAAATCAGATTGCAAGCTGCCTCGCTGTAATAGGCCCCGCCGCGTTTCTCCAACTGCGGAGGCTTGATATCCAAGTCTGGATCTTCGTAGAGCGCAAACAGCTCCGCTTCCACCTGCTTGACCACTTCAGCCCGCGTCCCCTTCTGCTCCGCTTCTTCCAACTCATGCTCAAGCATCGTGCGCGTCTGGTAGTAGTAACGATGATACGGGCACGGGAGAATCCCCAGTGCTTTGATAAAATCCTTATCCCAACCAAGGTCCAAAATATTTTGCATTGTAATACCCGATTGGTCGCCCGTGATTTTATCGATTACCTGGGAAATGACGTTTTCCCCATCCAAGTACACACCCAGTCCGAAGATCATATGGTTCAAACCGGCAAAATCAATATGAACCCGTGATTGCTCGACGCCTAAAACAGTGGCAACACCCATTTTCATCCCGATGGGAACATTACACAGTCCAATGACCTTTTTGCGGTTGGTATACCGCAGCACTGCCTCTGTGACCATACCAGCCGGATTCGTGAAGTTAATCAGCCAAGCATCTGGACATAGCTCTTCCATGTCACGACAAATGTCCATAATGACCGGAATGGTACGCAGGCCTTTGAACAAGCCGCCAGGTCCATTCGTTTCCTGACCGATCACCCCGTATTTCAAAGGAATCCGCTCATCCTTGATTCGCGCATCCAAGAGACCCACGCGCATTTGCGTCGTAACAAAATCTGCACCCGCGAGTGCTTTTCGCCGATCCATCGTCAAATGGATCTCGATAGGCACCCCTGCCTTCTCTACCATCCTTTTTGCCAGGGCGCCTACTGTTTGCAGCTTTTTCTCGCCCTCTGGAATGTCCACCAGCCACAGCTCTCGGACAGGCAACTCATCGTAGCGCTTGATGAAGCCTTCCACCAGCTCAGGTGTATAGCTAGACCCTCCACCGATCGTCACAATTTTGATTCCGCTCATACTCCTGCCTCCTTGCCTGCATGGATTTGGCTGTACAGCTCGACAAACTCCGTCGCCAAATCTTTGACTGTAATTGCGTTCATCAAATGATCCTGGGCGTGAATCAAGAGCATGCTAATCTCAGTCTTTTCGCCCGCTATCTCCTTCTGGATAAGTGCCGTTTGATTTTGGTGTGCACGCCCGAGCTCTTCTCCTGCACGCTTCAATGCGTCCTCCGCACCTGACAAGTCTCTATTTTTAGCCAGAGCGATCGCTTCCATTGCCAGACTCCGCGCATTTCCTCCGTGAAGTATTAGTTGAAAAATAACGTCTGTATGGTCCATCCTATCTCCACCTATCCAAGTTCGCTAAAAGTCACGAGCTGTATTTTTTGATCACGAATGTATTGCTTTAACTCTGCTGCTGTTAAGATTTTTAATTCTGTGGTTCGTTGCTTTGCGTATGAACTGCCTGTCAGTACCGCTTCGTCCAAATAAGCAGGGTGCGTCATGATCTCCACTACAGGATAATCTGACATATCCTCTATGATCTTGACGAAGGTTTGTACGGTTAGGTCGTCTCCATAAAAATGATGAGAAAAGCCTTCTGTCGTCAAAACACCCGACTGGTCTCGCTGCTCCTGTGACCCGGACATCCACGGATAGCGAACTGGCACTCGATATTCCTCTGCCAGCTTCAGAACAATCGGCAAAACGGCTGGATGTGCATGTACATGGTGGTGGCTGTCGATATGGGTCAGCTTGAGCCCCGACGCCATGAACCTCTCCAATTGAGTCCGCAGCTCCCGCTCGATCTCATCCGGTGCAGCAGAAATCAAATGATCTTGCCCGCGTCGAAAACGCCCCTCTCCATCCGTTAGCGATGGTACATCCTGACTGACTGGCGATCCGCATGTGAGCACCAGATGAATGCCTACTCCGAGCGTTGGATGTTCTTTGGCCAGCCCTACAGCGTGCTCGAACCCCTCCATATTGACCATCAAGGTCGCAGAAGTAACGACTCCATCCCGATGCGCTTCGACGATGCCCAGATTGACGCCTTTGGAATACCCAAAATCGTCTGCATTCACAATCAATTTCATAGATAGCCTCTCCTCTAGCGATTACATAGTCACAGCTGTATCGGAAGCAGTACCAGCTTTTTCTTCAACTACCTTTTGTTTATCCCACAAACGGAAGAACGGATAGTAGATCGCGAGCGAGATGAGGAAGTTCACCGCTTGAAGAACCATCCCCGATACTTTTCCGCCTGTAGCCAAATATCCGCTGACAAATAATGGTGTCGTCCACGGAACAGATACCCCGCTTGGCTTTGCTACCCATCCCAGCGACATCGCAAAATAGCTGATAATGACCAATATGACAGGGGTAATCACAAATGGAATAATCAAGAGCGGGTTCATGACAATCGGCATCCCGAAGATGACCGGTTCATTGATGTTAAACAAACCAGGCCCAATCGATAGTCTGCCGATGTTTTTCATCTGCTTGCTTCGCGCCATAAATACCATCAGGACAACGAGAGCCAAAGTGGCACCTGATCCCCCTGCATAGATCCACATGTCAAAAAATTGCGTGGTGACCACGTTCGGCAATTCACCGTTCGGATTTGCCTGAAACGCCGCTCTGTTCTGGTCCATCAGTGTTAGCCAGATGGGACTCATAATGCCACCGACTATCGCCGCACCATGCAAACCAACAGCCCAGAGAATATGAATGAGCAACACACAGATGATGGCGCCAATCAAGCTGCTGCCGACCACACTCAATGGTCCGACAAGAAGATCTTTTACAATATTATGAATACTCTCAAAAGAGGTGTTTTCTAGCAGAATCCGAATCAGCCAGACAACGATAAGCACAGCACCCGCAGGGATCAATGCCACAAAAGAGCGGGAAACAGCAGGGGGAACGCCGGGTGGCATGGA
The DNA here is from genome assembly GCF_022026395.1 of Brevibacillus brevis. NCBI lineage: Bacteria > Bacillati > Bacillota > Bacilli > Caryophanales > Paenibacillaceae > Brevibacillus > Brevibacillus brevis. Next base: position 5,867,531 of record NZ_CP041767.1, read on the forward strand.
GATGACGATTTTCATTTGGATGATTTTGCGATAAATCTCGGTTCCTAAAATCGCCAATATCATGGCTACAAACAATCCCTGACTACCCATCAGCGTAACGGGAATGACTCCGCCTACCTCTTGGGCTGCACTCACTCCCTCAGGGGTGAACATTACTTTATACGGAGTAGCGAGCAAGAAGGAAGCAACAGAGATCGCTCCAGCCGACAGCGGATCGACCTTGTATTTCTCTGCTAGTCGGTAGGCGACGCCAAAACTCACAATTAACCCCATGATGTCAAAAGTAGCGCCTACTGGATACAGTAGCTTCGTCCGCCATTTTTCGCCGAAAATACCGCCCATGAATTCGTCATAACCAGGTATCGGTATGAAGCCAATGATGAGGAACAGTGAACCAATGATCAACAAAGGCAAAGTAAGGATAATTCCGTCACGAATGGCCTGCAGATGCTTTTGTTCCGCCATTTTTCCTGCGATCGGCATCATGCGGTTTTCCATAAATGAAACAAATCCGCCCACACGCATCCCCCTCCTACTGTTTTAGACGAAGTGCAAACTCAAGCACGTTTTTCCCGTTCAACGTTCCGTAATCGACCGTGCTGATTACGTCTACAGGAATTCCTCTGGATGCCCCTTCTTTTTTCATCTCTGTCAGCTTGTAACGAACTTGTGGCCCCAACAAGAGTACTGCTGCTTGATCGATATGATTCTTCACTTCATCTGCAGAAACTGCCCATATTTTAGCGTCCAACCCTTTTTCTCTGGCAGCCTCCTCCATTTTTTGAACCAGCAAGCTTGTCGACATACCCGCTGCGCAACACAATAAAATATTCATTGTACCCCCTCCTCTCAACGAGTGATGCCTTACTGTAACAGCAAGTTGCGTGCCAAAACACCAAAAAATGTATGCGCTTACTGAGAAAACCGCATGGTTAGTCATATTTCGCGACCTCATCGCCTGCCATCCCCATTAGTGTTTTTATGTAAGCGCTGTAGTGTTTGATTTTGAATAAGGAATAGTCAAAAAATAAAACACTGGTTAGGCCAGTGTTTTATTGTGTATGAAGAAATTCATGATAAAACAAACGTCGTCTTCGCTGATCACTACCTCATATTTGTCTTCCAGCGGCAATAATTCATGGCGGATTAAGCTGTACAGCTTGCGATTCTCCTGCAAAAAACTTTCTTTTTGAATATACGCCACGGATTGCGCACCTGCTTTCAGACGATCTACCAAGCAGCAGATATGCAAGTAGGCCCCAATTCGCGTGTCAAAAACCAAATAATTGTTCAATCGCTCCTCCATACGGCCGACACACATCCTCACGTCTGCGAGAATATCTTGACCGTCTACCATTTGCAGATGCTCCCCCAGCGACTCTTGCATCTTCAGGTAGGCCTCTTCCAGATCGATCACTTGCTGGATATCAGACATCGCTTCTCCGTTCAAAACATCGTCCATGCTATGGTGGCGCAATTCGCGGTCGAGAATGTAATTGCTCACCACGAACAGAATTTTTCTCTCTTCCTTGATTTTTCGAAGCTGACTGCGTGCCTGTGCCTTATCGATCAGTTGCAGCGGCACAAATTCCAGAAGGCTATCATCGTACCTGAGCCTCGATTCCAGCAGCTTTTTCAAAAACAAGGCACTGCCTTCGCCAGACAGGCAGGCAGCGACAATCGTTAGCGCTGGAACATGCTTTTGCACCTGTTCTTTCGGCTGCTCCTCCCGTTGGTAGAGCGACATGCCCACGACATCTCGGTAAACATCCTCCAGCGAATGACCGAGCATGGCCTTTCGAGTGGCTTCAATCACATGCGGCGTACTGACCATCGGAATGACCTTGACCGGAATGCCGATCTCCCGCTCGATAATTTCGCCAAAGCCGAGCAGCGATCCCATATCCACGAGCAACAGCAGTCCAGCCTTGCTCCCGATCTCTCTGGCTACTTTCATTGCTTTTTCCAAAACACTCATGGAATCTTCTTCAAGCGGCAGGTCAATGGCTCTCGCATATTGTGTGACTAGCAATCGGTTCGTCACATCGACCATCGCTGTCGCACCGCCGCTTCCGTGCGTAATCACAAGCACTCCGATTGTTTCCCGTTCTTCCTCCATGCTGACATCGTCGAGCACGAAAAACATGGTCAAATATCCAGCCTCACCAATCGGCAGATCCATGAGTATCGCTTCTTCTATCATGCGAACGCACTCTAGCGCCACTGCAAACTCTTTCTTGTATTTGATTCGCACATGGTTGATTTGCGGATTCACGATTTGCTTGCCTTGCGCGAGCCGCTCCTTCGATGTCTGAATATGCAGCGCGAGACCAAAGATTACCTTCTGGCTCAAAATCTTCTCCAGCTTGGCCTCTGCGAAGCGAACGATCTCTTCCACGAGGTGAATGATGAACGGGTCGATAATTCGGGCCATGTCGCCCTTATTTACGCGTTGATGGACGCCTTTGATAAAGGTCGTAAAATAATTCTCGATGTCAAACTCCAATTCTTCTTCACTCACACCGAGGTTTTGCAGCTCATATATTTTTTGCTCGATTTTTTCATAGACACTGTCCGTCGTATCCTCTGTTTCTCGTCCGATCCAGATGCCCTCTTTTGATGGCTGCACGACAAAGCAATTGTGCTCCGTCCCAATGATTTCATCGAGCTCCTGCTTGTAATCCTTCACCAAAAGCAGCCCTTGCTTGACATGATGCGGCAGGTCCTGAACCGACACGTGTAGCTGATTCTTTTTTAACGAAATGAATTCGGCATAGGCGCTGGCGCAGGTGAGTTGAATATCCGTTTTTAACTGTCCAATGTTATTCGGGCAGTGATAGCACAAGAATGCCTGCACAGCATTGGCCGATATCTGAATCTCTCTCCCCAACCGAAAAGCCTCTTCTTGAAAAATTTCCATCGTAATACTGAAGCGCTCTTCCAAGCCACGCTCAACCAAAGATGGCAGCTTGATGACCATGGGAATGCGCCTCATGAACGTCTTTAAGAGACTCGACTCCGGATTTTCTGTCGTGGCCATGACAATCTGGACGTGAGCCGTCCGCTCCATCTCTGTTTCCCCTACGCGGCGGTATATACCCTTATCCATAAAGGTAAAAAAGATTTCCTGTCCTTCCGCCGGCAGCCGATGCACCTCATCGAGAAAGAGAATGCCGCCGTCTGCCTTTTCCACGAGTCCTTTGCGGTCCATCTCCGCTCCGGTGTACGCCCCTTTTTTGACTCCGAACAATTGACTGATTAAGAGCTGCGGGTTGTTGGCATAATCGGCACAGTTAAAAATCACGAAAGGAGCATGCTTATCCAGGCGTCCAATATCCACGGCAAACTCGTGAATCATCCCAGCAAACCACGATTTTCCTACGCCTGTTTCCCCCAAAATCAAGCAATGCATCCCTCGCGGCGGATACAAAACGGCCGCCTTTGCCTGCTCAATACGCGTGATCAGGCTCTTGTTGGTCTTCGCCAGCCTGTCCAGCGACGTCTCCGCCAAATAGAGCGAATCGTTTCCTTGCTTGGCAAAAAACAGCGTCGGACGCCCTTCTTCCTTCCCGATTCGACCTTCCTTCCACAAACGGTTCAAATCGCTGCTCACATTCGCTCGACTCAAACCAAGCCGCTCAGCCAAATCTGAAGCGCTTACTTTTTTATCGGGACCAGCGTCTACTAACGTCTGGAATATTAAATCTAATCGTTTCACTCTATCACCCGCCGTTGAATAGATAGAAAGTCACGAAATGCACAACCAGTCCTTCTCAATTCCACGAATATTTGGAAAAACCTGCTTGCTGCTTTTTCCCCCTTCTCCCGTTTTTGTCCCCGATGATTTATTTTTCCGTTTCCTTTCCCTGGTGTACGATATAATAGATAAATAATGATTGACAGGAGATAGCAAATCCATGATGGTTTTCATCGTGTTTACCATATGGGCATTAGGTCTGTTTGTGCTGTTCACAGACCCGAAACGAACGTCGATCCGCTGGGCTTGTGCAACTGCCTTTGTTGGGGCTGGGGGCTTTATCTCAGGCGCGATTGACGAGACGATCATGCCCCATTTTGCAGATTACCTGGCCGCAAAGCCCGGGACCACGAACACCCTGATATTAGTAAGCCGCATCTCTTCTTTTGTTTGCCAAGCGGGCTTGCCCTATACGTTTCTCATGTTTTCCGTGCACTCAACTGAATTCTTGTCTCGCAGAATAAAGCTGACGATACAATATGCTGCTCTCATCCTGCCGCTTGGGATGCTTTGGATTACACCCGTTTATCCCGAACTGCTTTTTAACTACTGGATTATGGTGGCATGGGTGATTCCGTTTTTTCTGTTCTCCTGTACGTTGCTTGTCGTACAGTACATGCGAGAAAAAGATCCACTCGTGAAAAAGAACAGCTTTTTCACGAACGTACTCATCATCGTTCCGTTGTTTTTCGTCTTTATTTTCATCTATATCATGCGCACTCAGAACGATTACGAAGCTTGGCGCTACAACATTGGCGTGGTCACGATCCAGTTTATCCTGATCGTTGCCATCAGTTTGAAATATGGCTTCCTTGGCGTCCGTCTCCGCGTGGAGAAAAGACGTCTGGACAGTACCTTGCGTGCCTTGACTTCCGGTGCGCAAATCATTAACCATACGATCAAAAATGAAGCAGGCAAAATCTCGCTGTATGCCGACCGTATCGAGACATATGCGGATGAAACCAACCAGCCATCGCTAAAAGAAGATGCGCTTGTCCTGATGCAATCCTCGCAGCATATGCTGGACATGATGAATCGGATTCAAAACCAACTGAGGGACGTCGAGTTGCGAGAAGAACCATGTGACCCCAGCCAAATCATTGGGCAAGTCACACAAAATCTGACGCCCTATATCCTGAAACAACAGGTAGAAGTCGTTAGTGAATTGGACGAAACACTTCGCTTGCATGGCGATGGCGTACAACTGCGCGAAGTCATCACCAACTTGTGCATGAATGCGCTGGAAGCCATGAAGTCGGGCGGCAAGCTCCATCTTCAGCTATTTTTGTCCCACAAGCATCTCATCATCACTGTCGCAGACACAGGCACAGGCATTACAAAAGAGAACCTGCCTCACGTGCTCGATCCTTTTTTCTCTACAAAAAGGACAGGGCAAAACTTTGGTCTTGGGCTCTCCTACTGCTACAATGTCATGCAAAAGCATCAGGGCCAACTGGAAATCTACAGTGAGCAAGGCAAAGGAACCACCGTTTTCCTGTTCTTCCCGAAAAAGCGCGTCATCACAACCTACTCTGAATAGCGAAAGGACGCAAACACACATGAATCCAATCAGGGTATTTTTAGTAGAAGACGATCCCGTCTGGCGCAAAGGCCTCATTGACTTCCTGAACAAAGAACCGGATCTCACTGTAATAGGGGAAGCAGGGTTCAAAGCAGAAGCAATCGAGCGCTTTTTGCCTGCCAAAGCGGATGTCGTCTTAATGGACATTAACTTGACCGAGAACAATTTGGACGGGATCGAGACGGCAATCGAATTCATGGCACTTCAAGCTGACAGCAAAATCATCATGCTCACCTCTCTGACAGACGAGGCAGTGATCGTGGAATCATTTTCCGCAGGTGCCGTCAACTACATCAGCAAATCGAGCTTCAAGGAAATTCCCGACGCCATCCGTGCTGCTCACAACAGCCAATCTGCCATTCACCCTACGGCGGCTGCGGCACTGCGCAACGAATTTTTGCGTTTGAAAAACGATGAAAACCAAAAGCTGTTATCTCCCGCAGAAAGAGACATCCTACAACTCATCCACCAAGGTCATACGCAGACGCAGATCGAACAATCTCTCCACATCACGAAGCGTACGATCAAAAATCACATCAACCGAATCCTTAAAAAAATGGGCGTCAAAACAAGCAAGGAAGCGGCCGCAAAAGCCAGCCAAAAAAAGCTATTCTAGGTCTTATTACCAGGTACCAATGAATGTTGGTACTTTTTTTACATGCTCCACTCTTTACAATGAAAGCTATAGAGCAACTCTCAATTATCCCTTGTAAAGGTGTGGTCCACATGGCCCTTATTTATTCTTTCTTAAAAACGATCCTGATGCTGTGGTTTCGTCCTCGTGTGCTTGGACTCTCCAAAATCGACTTGTCGAAACCATCTCTTATCACTCCCAATCACGTCTCCTTGCTAGATGCGGTACTCCTATCCTTTTGCTTGCCAAAAGAAGCGACCTTTGTCGTCAACACGGAGATCGCCAAGCGGTTTGCGTTTTTCCTCCGCTTCCGCAAGCATATCGCAATCGATCCGCTCAACCCGTACTCCATCCGCCACATGCTCCGCGTCCTTCGAAACGGGCAGACGCTGGTGATTTTTCCAGAAGGTCGGATTACGACGACGGGCGGCATCATGAAAATCTACAGCGGTGTCGGCTATCTCGCGCTCCGAACTGGTGTAACGGTTTACCCAATCATTATTAATGGCCTGGAACGTTCGATCTTCTCATATTTGAAAGGAAAGCTGAAGCTCTCCTGGTTCCCTGATGTGACCATGACAGTAGGCACTCCGTTCACCATCGAGCGCGATCCAAACCTGTCGATGCGCCAACAAAAAGCCACGGCCAATGATCGCATCCTACGTACTCTCCAAGAAGGCTTGTTCGAAAGCCGAATGAAGCAAAACGTGAATCTGTTCGATGAAGTTCTCGAAGCAGCTCGCCTGAATGGTGCAAAAATGGAAATCGCCAAGGACCTGACGTCCGCGATCGACTACAAGACCTTGTTAATCGGCAGCTACTTGCTCGGCAACAAATTGCAGCCGATGCTTTTGGGAAAACCGGTTGTCGGTGTTTTCCTTCCCAATTCAGTGGGTCATCTCGTAACGTTACTCTCGTTGTTCCGCATCGGCGTCACTCCAGCCATCCTGAACTTTTCACTCGGGATTCGTTCCCTGCTGGATTGCTGCGAGACTGCTCATATCGATACGATCCTGACATCGCGTGTATTCATTGAAAAAGGAAAGCTGGAGCACATCATCGCAGGTCTTTCACCGAGCATGAAAATTATTTATCTCGAGGATTTGAAAGCATCCGCGACTGCTTTTGATAAAGTGTCTGCACTGTTCTCTTATTTGCGGAAGAAAAAGGCTTCTGCGGCTAGCAACGAGCTGATCCTCTTTACCTCCGGCAGCGAGAGCAAGCCAAAAGGTGTCATCCTGACGCATACGAATCTGTACGCGAATATTCAACAAGTGACCAGTGTGATTGACATTACGAGTCGCGACAAGTTTTTCAATGCCCTGCCTATGTTCCACAGCTTCGGCCTTACTGCGGGAACACTCTTACCGGTAGTGAAAGGCATCCCGGTCTATCTGTATCCAAGTCCGTTGCATTACAAAGCGATTTCCGAATTAGTCTACGACCAAAACGCAACGATTCTCTTTGGAACCTCGACCTTTATGGCTGGTTACGGACGTATGGCCCATCCTTACAACTTCTACACCTTGCGCTACGTATTTGCAGGAGCGGAAAAGCTAAAGGATGATGTGCGCAAGCTGTGGATGGAAAAGTTCGGTGTGCGGATTTTTGAAGGCTATGGGGCAACGGAAACAGCTCCGATCCTGGCGCTCAACACCCCGCTGGCTAACAAACCGGGAACCGTCGGGCGCTTGATGCCAGGGATGTCCGCCAAGCTGGAACCAGTAGAAGGAATCGATGCTGGCGGAGAGCTTTTGGTGAAGGGTCCGAACGTCATGAAAGGTTATATGATTCACGGAAAAGGCTTTGTTCCCGCTGAGGAATGGTATCACACAGGTGATTTGGTTACTGCTGACAAGGACGGCTTTCTCAGTATTCAATCCCGCTTGAAGCGCTTCGCCAAAATCGGCGGCGAGATGGTTTCTCTCAATCTGGTTGAGGAACTGGCTATGCAATGCTTTGGACACTCCGGTTTTGCTGCGATCACAGTGAATGATGCGCGAAAAGGTGAGCGTGTCCTGCTATTTACCACAGATGAAACGGTTCAACTGAGCCAATTGCGCGCGTATTTGACGGAAAAGCAATTCTCGCCACTGCTCATTCCAGGTACGATGCAAGTCATCAAGGCTCTACCACTTCTCGGTAGTGGAAAAACGGATTACGTCAGCCTGAAACAACTGGCCGAAACGGGAGGAAAATGATGTGAACATACGATTAAAACCACTACAAGCCCTGTACTTCACTCAATTTCTATCGGCCTTTGCCGACAACATGATTTTGTTTGTCATCGCGAATCTGCTGCGGGAGAACGGTTTTTCTCCCGCGATGCTTGCACTCGTATCGATTTCATTCTTTCTCCCTTACGTTTTTCTCGCTCCACTGGTTGGGCCTTTTGCCGACAAGCACGCCAAGTCTATCGTGCTGGTGATCGGCAACCTGATTAAAGCACTTGGTGTCGTCTTGCTGTTTTTCATTGACCAGTCGAGCATCATCATGCTGATGTTGTGTTACTTCACAGTAGGAGTCGGAGCGGTCGTGTATTCTCCAGCCAAGTACGGCATTTTGCCGGAGCTGACTCGAAATGAAGATGAACTGTTTCATGCGAATGCACGTATCGAAGCCTATACGATCTTTGCGATTTTGACAGGAATCGGTGGTGGTGGAGCCATCGCAAACATGACGGCACCGCTTATCTCGTCTGGAATTTGTCTGCTGATCTATCTGCTGTCGCTCGGTATGACTTTCTTCGTTCCACGCATGAGAGGGAATGCATCCATTCGCTATGGGGCAGAAGCACGACGCTTTTTCATCGACTTCCAGCACCTGATGAATCGTCCGGAAACGAGCTTTGCCCTGATTGGAACCGGAGCATTCTGGATGTCCTCCGCTGTCCTGCGCGTGGCTGTTCTGGCTTGGATTCCCCTCGCGCTTGGGATTAACCCGGAGAGCTTCTCTGTGTCACTGATTCTCGCAACGACATCCATCGGAATTATCGCGGGAGCTTTTCTCGCTCCCAAACTCATTCCTTTGACTCATTTCACTCGATCGCTGACATACGGATTCGGAATGTTTCTCATCATCGTGCTATTTCCCTGGACGAATATCACCTTTGTTGCCATCAGTCTATTGCTTCTCGTCGGGTTTATGGGCGGCGTGTTCATTATCCCGATGAATACCGTTTTGCAGGATGAAGGCAAACGGATGGTCGGTTCCGGGAAAACGATTGCGATTCAGAATTTCATCGAGAATCTGCTGATGGCCGTAGGCTCCGGCATTTACTACCTGATCACCTATATCGGTATCTCCATCTCCGGTGCGATTGTTGGTCAAGGGCTGCTGTTGCTTGGGTTCCTGTTGTACCTGGTGAAGTACCGCCGACGTATCTTGCGTTGAAAGATTGGCATCGTCGAAAAAGAAAAAGCCGTGACTACTAGCGTCACGGCTTTTTTGCGTTTATCTATGCTATTTCTTTTGCTGCGTATTGGTTGTCGGTGTACCCGATTTCTCCGCAGCCTTTCTCGCTTCGTTCAGTTGATGATAAAATTCACCTTTTGTTTTGACTGTCGGGAACTTCGCTGCATTGATTTTTGCTTTTGCAGTCAGCTCGGTGATTTCTTCTTTGGTTATCGCGTCCTTGATGTTGATGGAAGCGATATTGGTGTATTTGCCATCTGCCGTTTTCGGAACGCTCAGAATGCCTGCATTGATTAGCTCTACTACATCCTTGCGTTCAGGTGCAGCGGTGTCCACGCCTGTAATCTTCCAGTTGTTTTGTACTTTTGGCTCGTAAACGCCTTTTTTCACTTCTTTTAGGTACGCAATAGCACGGTTGCGGATCGTACCACCTGTTTCACCGAACGCAGTATTGTCTTTGGAAGACCACAGTTGTTCGAACTTGCGTCCTTCCAACGCGCCACCTTTTGCCTGCAAAGCTTCCATCCGGTATGAGTTCATCCCGAGCTTCAAGGTATCTGTAGCCTTGATCGGTGTCTCATCGAGCTTGCGCAGGTTCGTGATGCGGCTGCCGTATGGCTTGGTCAGGTCGATCTCGTATTTCACGCCACCGAAGAAATCGTTGGTGCTGTATTTGGAAGCGCGGCGTTTTGGATCAAAGCTTACGGTCACGTCACCAGGACGCGTGGAATTGAAGTAGCCCACAGCCCATTCCATATAGTCCTTCAAGTCTTTTCCGGTTACTTTGTATACAGTAATTTCGCCACCCGCGTATTGGTAGTTGTAGGCGATATCCTTTTTCTTGATCGGACCGATATCCAGCTTGGCTTTGTCGTTGTCGATCTGGTGAGCAACCACGTCTGCTTTGCTATAGTAGAGCATCACTTCGTGGAAAAAGTCGGATAGTGGCGTCTCCTGAATTTGGACCGTCGGGATGCCCTCTATCTCGTTTTTCGCTACAAGGTTCATGCCTTTGAGCTCTGCTACGACGATGTTGGCATCTGCACGCGCGAACTCATGGAAAGGCTTGAGCTTGGTTTCCAGCGCTGCATCGGATACTGCTGGTGTGCCATCTGCGCCTTTTACAGGGACCGCAGTCGCTTCCTTGTCAGTCAGCACGAGCTTGCCGTCTTTCTTCTCGAAAGTCAGGTCAATGCGAGAGAGATGCGTACCGTATTTGTCCGGCTCTGTAATCAGGACGCCGTTGATCTCTTCCTTTTTCACGAGCTTGTGCATATGACCTGCAAAAATCGCAGTCAGTTCTGGAACAGCGTTCGCGATATCTGCTACGCCCGTACCCGGAATTCCGTTTTCATTCTCGATGCCCATGTGCATGAGACCGATCATGACGTCTACTTTGCCTTCCAGCTCTTTTACAGCTTTCTTGGTTTCTTCTACCGGATTTTTGATCACGAGGCCATCCAGATGATCGGTTCCTTTTTCGAAATCAGTAATCATCGGGGTGTTCATCCCAATGACGCCGATTTTTACACCGCCACGCTCAATGATCGTGTACGCAGGCAAGAAACGCTCGCCATTTTCCTTGTAAATGTTCCCTGCCAACACAGAGCCTTTGTATTGGCTGCTTACCTTGTCCAATACATCGAGTCCAAAATTAAATTCATGATTGCCGAAAGCCCATGCGTCATAGTTCATTTCGTTCATCGCGACCATGACAGGAGATTGCGGTTGGTCGTTGAAAAGCTCTGCCGAGTTGTCTTGGATCGAATCGCCTGCATCCAGCAACACGGTGTTTGGATTTTCTTTGCGAATCTCTTTAATCATCGTGAACAATTGCGTCATACTGCCATTTGGATTCGGGCCATCCAGCGCATAATCCCACGGCATGAATCGTCCGTGAATGTCAGATGTACCCAGCAACGTAATTTTGGTAGGTGTTTCTGCAGCCTTTACCGGTGCGGCGATCCCCATCATCGCACTGCCCAGCACCATGGATGTAAGTGCTACACTGAATAAGCCCTTCGCTAGTTTTTTCATGTTTTCCCCTCTGTCTCTCTTAATCTGTCAATGCCCTCGATGGTGTTGCTCTAATTGTCCTCCTGTTCTATTTTGTATGAAAATTCTGGGTTCCTATTTAACTATAGCAGGCATATGAAAGGAAAAATAGCAAAAAAAGCCGTGACATACATGTCACGACTTGATCGCTGCATAGTTCTGCAAACACTCCAGAAAGAGTTCTCCGTACTTCTCAAATTTCGCCTCGCCAACTCCTTTGATCTGGAGCATGGCCTGTTTGTCAGTCGGGCAAACACTGCTCATTTCCTTCAAGGTACTGTCTGGGAAAATCACGTACGGCGGTACTTTTTGTCGCGTCGAGATTTCCTTGCGCAATGCTCGCAGGTGCTCGAACAACTCGTCATCCTCTGTCAGCTGCACAGGGCGAATCGAGATTTTTTGCACAACGCGCTCTTCACCCCGCAGAACAGGCAATGCCCGCTCCCCTAGCTTTACGATTGGATATTGGCTCTCCGTGACTTGTAAATAGCCTTCAGCAATGAGGAGCTGGATCAAATCTGCGATTTCTTTTTCCTTGTATTCCTTCATCAATCCGTACGTAGGCAACTGGTCGAAGGAAAACTGGGTGACCTTTTTATTCTTGGAGCCTTTCAGTACCTGCGCGACGAGTGCGGCACCGAAGCGCTCTCTCATACGTTTGACGCAGGAGAAAATCTTCTGTGCTTCGAGCGTGATATCGGACAGCTCGGTCTCATCGGTGCAGTTCCCGCAACGTCCGCACGCGGCAGCATCAGTTTCACCGAAGTATTGCACGATGTTTTGCTGCAAGCAGCGCGGCGTCCGGCAATAGTCGATCATCGCGTACAGCTTTTTGTACTCCAGCTCCTTGCGCTCGTCCAGCAGTTGATTTTGCTCGATGAAAAACGTTTGGGTCTGGATATCCTGCGGCTGAAACAACAGAATACACTCACTTGGTTCCCCATCGCGTCCAGCACGGCCCGCTTCCTGGTAATACGCCTCCAGGTTTTTCGGCATGTTGTAATGAATAACGTAGCGCACATTGGACTTGTCGATGCCCATGCCAAAAGCGTTGGTTGCGATCATCGTCCGGACATCATCGAACAGGAATGCTTCCTGGTTGGCCGCACGTTCCTCTTCCGTCAGTCCTGCATGGTATTTGGTCACAGCAAAGCCACGCTTGTCCAAATCTGCATGCAAAGCGTCCACGTCTTTTCTCGTTGCCGCATAAATAATACCCGCCTGCTGCTTATTCGCCCGCAAGTACGCCTGGATGAATTCTCGACGGTTCTCCCCTTTGCGTACAGACAAGATGAGATTGTCTCTGCCAAACCCTGTGATAAATAGGCGCTCGTCCTGTAATTCTAGCTGTCGCTTGATGTCCTCGGTTACCTCCGGTGTCGCTGTTGCCGTCAAGGCTGCGACGAGCGGACGCTGTGGCAAGGATTGAAGAAAACGGGCAATTGCCAAATAGCTCGGACGGAAATCATGGCCCCACTGCGAGACGCAATGCGCTTCGTCTACTGCCACAAACGAGATCGGAACATCCTGAATCAGGTTTTGGAACGTTTCGGATTCCAAACGCTCTGGGGCGATATACAGCAGCTTGTACTCTCCACGGGCCGCCATACGGAGTCGATCGCGAACCTCGCTATAATCCAGTGAGCTGTTAATTTGGGTGGCGGGAATGCCCATGCTGACCAGTACGTCGACCTGATCCTTCATCAGCGAGATGAGTGGGGAGATCACGATGGTTACTCCTTCTTGGAGCATCGCGGGGACTTGATAGCAGATGGATTTCCCGCCGCCTGTTGGCATGATGCCTACTGTGTCATGTCCGGCCAACAGGCTCGTGATGATTTTCTTCTGGCCTTCTCGGAATGATTCGTAGCCAAAGTACTTTCGTAGAATCTCTTGCGCTTTATCTAACAAAGAGAATCACCTTCTCTTTCGACGGATTTTCAATGGGTTTCTACTAGTGTAAACATAGGGATTGGGACAAAACAAGGGGGGACCGCTGCGTTTGGGTCAACATGGTGGAGGGGAAGAAAAAGCACAGTTCTCTTCGACTCTGACACACCCGCAAGGGGGATTCACTGTCCGTCTCCACTTCAAAAAGGGGACCGTCGAGCCAAAGCCACCCTACGGGCGGACGTTTCTCAGGGAAGAAGTGTTCGACAAGCGTGGTCCCCTTTTTGAAGTTCCGACTGGGTAGGCGTTGTCAAGGTCTGCGAGCCCTGTGCTTTTTCTTCTCGCCAGCTTTTTTGTTCATCCACACCTTTTTTAATAATAAAGAAATAAGCACCACAGGGGTGCCTAATAAGTAGCCTAGGAAGAGACTGACAAGATGAATCGTTTTTTCTGTAGAAGCCAAATGAACAAGTAGATCACATACCCAATTATACCGCCCGCTGTATTCAATAGCAGGTCATCGACATCGAATGTTCCGACGTTCATTACGAGTTGTGTCAGTTCCACACCGAGGCTTAGCATCAGAGATAGCTGGATGACTCTGAATAGGGAGCCGGCTTTTTTCGGGAACAAGAGTGGCAGAAGGAAGCCAAATGGCATGAAGGCGATCACGTTGCCTACGAAGTTCACTGCACTGTGCCAGCTATGGTTATTTCGTATCAATTTGATATAGTTCTCGATTTCGTGAAAGGGCACCAAATTACTCTGATAGCGTAAGCGCTCCACAATCACAGAGGGATCTTTCCAAATGATTTTACACTGATCCACTAGCAAGCTGCTGTCCAAACTGCCGAATTTAAACAGCAGTACCTTCACGACGAGAAACAAGTAAAGGGCAAACACTGCATAACCTGCAATTACAAGCAGTTCTGTCGGTCTCTCCACTTTTTGCACGTTATCCATTGTCAAACCCTCTCTCCCCATCAGTTTTTTTGTCACTGTAAAACGATTGACATCTTCTTTTGCGCCCGTCACGACGGAAATGAGCCGCTTGTCATAACCTCATGCAGTCAGGATAGACTTTTCGTTTAAAATTAACGGAAACGAAAGGTAAAGAAAAAGTAAAGCTTTCTCAAATGCTTGAGATTGTACGTGGTAGCCAAACGGTAAAGGTCGTCCATTCATTTGTGCTTTCAACGGAAATGGTGCCTTGGTGCAGATCGATGATGCTTTTGGCGATAGCAAGACCAAGACCCGAGCCCCCTGTCTCTTTCGAACGTGAGCCCTCCACTCGAAAAAAGCGTTCAAACAAGCTCGATACATATTCAGCCGGGATCGGCGCTCCGTTATTGGCAACGGAAATCGCGACACCTTCTTCTTGCTGAAAAACGCGAATGATAATTTCTGTACCATCGTGTCCGTATTTCACTGCGTTTGAAATGAGGTTTTCCAAAACGCGAACGAGCTTGTCAGTATCTCCCGCCATTTCAATTTTTTGATCGGGCGTATCTACGATTAAACGAAGCCCCGCCTCATTCGCCACGAGCCGAAAGCCGACTGATACTTGCTCAACCAGCTCTACCAAGTCAAACTGCGTTCGCTTCAAATACGCTCCGCGATTGCGGACCTTCGTGTACTCAAACAAATCATTGACGAGCACGTTCATCTGTTTGGCCTTTTCGTAGGCGATATGAGCGTAGTGCTTGAGCTTCTCCTCGTCCTTTTGTTTGTTCTGTTCAATCAGCCCAAGGTAGCCAATGATGGAGGTCAACGGCGTTCGCAAATCGTGAGAAACGTTGGTGATCAGCTCATCCTTCGATTGTTCCAGCCGCCGCTCCTCCTCCATCGCATCCAAGGCGCTTTTGACCAGAGCATGGATGCTATCTACGACTTGGCCCAAGCTGCCGTTTGGACGAATAGAAATCTGGTGATGATAGTTGCCTTTTGCAATGAAATGCAGCTCGCTTATGATTTGTTCCATCTGCTTTTGTTCCAGGTACTTGCGGATACGAACGACCGACCACGCTGCAAACATACCGGTTGCCAACAAAATAATGGGGATTTTAAAAGAGTTGATATCGAAATTGACCCGCATCTTCCAGATGAACTCTCTGATTTCCGGGATGGTGTATAAATAGTTGTTGGCAAAAAAATCGGCCATTTGAAAAACAGCGTAGATGATCATGAGGCCGAGCAGCAAATCGAAAAGGATGCGAACGAAATCCTTGGCTCTAAGCTTCAATTTTATAGCCGACCCCCCAGACCGTCTGTATCACCTTCTCGCCATTGGTCGCCTTCTCCAGTTTTTCCCGCAAGTTGCTGATGTGAACCATTACCGTTTTGTAGGAAACGAAATTCTCCATTTTCCAGCAGCGGTCAAAAATTTCTTCCGAGCTGAATACCCGATTTGGATGACTTGCCAGAAGATGCAGGACAGAAAATTCCAATGCCGTCAGCTTGATCGGGGTGCCTTCTTTTGTCTGAACGAAGTGGCTTTGCTTGTCGATAATCAATGGCCCCGCCTCAATCACATGATCCTGTTTGCTTGCCTGCGTGTAGTTCGACCGTCGCAGGAGAGACTTGACCCGCGCAATTACTTCCAGCGGATTAAAAGGCTTCGCCACGTAATCGTCTGCACCCGTCATCAAGCCCAGGATTTTGTCCATATCATTCGTTTTGGCACTCGCCATCAGGATGGGGATAGTCGAGTTTTTTCGTATGCGCTTGGTAACTTCCAGCCCATCCAGATTGGGCATCATGACATCCAGAATGACGAGATCGATGGGCTTCTGCTCCAGCTTCTCCATCGCTTCCAAACCGTCAAAAGCCTTTTCGATCTCATACCCTTCATTGCTCAAATATATCGCCATCAGTTCTACAATCTCTTTGTCGTCATCTACAATCAAAATTCTCACGGACAAACACCTCCGAACTCATGCGTAGTAGATATAGATAGCATCACTATAACAAGAATTGTTAAAGAAAAGGTAAAGCAAGTAAGACTAACCGCCGAATGAGAGAGCAATATTTCAAACCTCCCCTTGTGTTATAACTAACTTGAATTTGAATCAAGGGAGATGAAACCATGAGTAATTTGAAAGGAAAAATTGCGTTGGTAACCGGAGCAAGCCGCGGGATTGGTCGTGGCATCGCATTACGTCTGGCACAGGACGGAGCATTCGTCGTCGTACACTATGGAAGAAGACAAGAAGAAGCAGAAGCAGTCGTACGTGAGATTGAACGCGCTGGAGGCCAGGCATTCGCAATCGGCACAGACTTGCGTACCCTTGACGGCATTCGTAATTTTTATGCGACATTGGACGAAGCACTGCAGAAGCGTACAGGAGATCATCGTTTTGACATTCTCGTCAATAACGCTGGGATCGGACAAATCTTAACGTTGGAAGAAGCTACCGAAGAATCGTTTGACGAGGTCATGAACATCAATGTCAAAGCACCATTTTTTATGATCCAACAAGCTTTGCCCCGTCTAAGAGAGGAAGGCCGTATCATCAATCTCTCATCCTTTGTGACTCGTGCAGCTTCCCCAAGTGTGTTCACTTACAGTATATCGAAAGGGGCTGTAAACACACTGACGCTAGCCTTGGCAAAGCAACTGGGGAGCCGTCAGATTACGGTAAACGCGATCCTTCCTGGCATTATTAACACCGAGATGAATGCTGGTACGTTGCAAAATAATCCGGATGGGCAGAAGTATGCCGCCGGACTTTCTACCTTCAACAGATGGGGAGAGCCTGATGATGTAGCGGATATTGCCGCTTTTCTGGCTTCCTCGGACAGCCGTTGGGTAACCGGGCAATTGATTGATGCAAGTGGCGGATCGCATCTGTAATTGTCTTCAAAAAAATAACCGATGGCCACTACACGGAACCATCGGTTTTGTTTATGAAGCCCCTTATTCTTTTGGATGAATCATTTGTTCAGGGCGCACAACTTGATCGAATTGCTCTTCGGTCAGCAGATTGCTCTTGATCGCCGCTTCCTTGAGTGTAATGCCTTCTTTGTGAGCCAGCTTCGCTACGGCTGCTGCATTTTCATAGCCGATATGCGGGTTCAGCGCCGTCACCAGCATCAGCGAGTTGTTCAGATTTTCTTTGATCACTGTCAGATCAGGCTCGATACCTACTGCGCAATTGTCGTTGAAGGACTTCATCACGTCTGCCAACAATCTTGCGGATTGCAGGAAATTGTAGATGATGACTGGCTTAAACACGTTCAGCTCGAAGTTCCCCTGACTTGCAGCAAAGCCAATCGCAGCATCGTTGCCCATCACTTGGCATACGACCATCGTCATCGCTTCGCTTTGGGTCGGATTCACCTTGCCTGGCATGATCGAGCTGCCTGGTTCGTTCGCCGGAATGATAAGTTCACCGATTCCGCAACGCGGGCCGCTCGCCAGCCATCTTACGTCATTGGCGATTTTCATCAGATCCGCTGCCAGTGCTTTGAGGGCACCATGTACATGAACGAGCTCGTCATGGCTGGTCAGCGCGTGGAACTTGTTTTCTGCGGTCACGAATTGGTGCTTGGTTTCCGCGCTGATTTCTGCAGCGACCATTTCACCAAAACGAGGATGAGCATTGATTCCTGTTCCTACCGCCGTACCGCCAATCGCCAGCTCACGCAGGTACTCGTTGCTCTCCTTGATCATTTTTTCGGATTTTTCCAGCATGCGTACCCAACCGCTGAATTCTTGGCCCAGTGTCAGTGGAGTCGCGTCCTGCAAATGCGTGCGACCGATTTTGATGATATCCATATAGGCTTCGCTTTTTTCTTTCAACGTTGCCTTTAACAGCTGGAGTGCAGGCAGTACTTGCTCCTCGATAGCGACCAGTCCAGCCATGTGCATCGCTGTCGGGAACGTATCATTAGAGCTTTGCGATTTATTCACATCATCGTTGGCATGGATGCGAGCCGAGCTGCCTTTCGCTTCGAGCAATTGGTTCGCGCGATGAGCAATGACTTCGTTGACGTTCATGTTGGATTGCGTGCCGCTGCCAGTTTGCCAGACAACGAGAGGAAAATGCTCATCCCATTTTCCTTGGATCACTTCATCTGCTGCCGCCACAATCGCTTCTGCCTTTTCATTGTCGAGCTTGCCCAGCTTTTGATTTGCCAGCGCAGCGCTTTTTTTCAGGATGGCAAACATGCGAATCAGTGGAAGTGGCATTTTTTCTTCGCCGATTTCAAAGTTTTGGAAGCTGCGTTGTGTTTGGGCGCCCCACAGCTTATCCGCCGGAACCTTGATTTCTCCAATCGTGTCCTTTTCAATTCTGAATTCCATCTCGCATCCTCCTCGTTATCAAGCGTTTCCTTATGTAAAAAAGGATAAGGCAGTTCTTCTTTACTAAAATGATAATGATTTTCATTCTTGTTAGCAAGGGATGAAGTGTTTTTTGGGGGAAAACTAAAAATATTGGGATCGGAGGAAGCCCTGCCACATGTCTTCCAGTCTCCTGTATCCTCTCTTCGTTCGGGCGGTCTCCTTCCAGACATGTGACAGTGCTTTCGTACAGCTTATGTGTAGTAGGAGCTTTTACAACGTTTGGTAAGTATTTCAGGAAGACTTTATGAGTTCACTCTCAAGAGTGGAAACAAAAGCTACGTAGAAGAAGCGCATTTCCAATCCAAGCGCCTCTGGAGCCCGACCTAGCGTTGGAAAAAATGGCGGAGGCCGAAGCGTAGACTGGAAATGCGCTTCTTCCTTCACGACAGCAACTAAAAAAGACGAAAGCCAAATCTCGATAGCCTCCGTCTTCTAGTATTCCTTTTTATCTGCTTTCTACTTCTACCGACATGACATGATCGACAGCCTTCAACAAGCTGTAAATATCCGTCGTATACGTATTTTCCGACGCTGTAATCATCATTTCCAGCTTTTGCAGATTATTGTCCAAGTCTTTGACCTTCACCCGCTTCACTTGCAGTTCGAGGTGCTTAATCTGCTTGAACACCAAATCCAAATCGCCCCCACCTTCGACCACAATCTTGATCGACAAATCTCTTTGTCTGAGTGATTCTGGACCAACCAAGCGAAGAATGACTGGGAACAAATTAATCGCCAAAATAATGAGGATCGTCGCGGTCACTGCCTCAAAATAAAATCCTGCACCTACTGCAATCCCAAGTCCAGAAGCCGCCCAGACCATCGATGCTGTGGTCAAACCTGATATGACATCATTACTCCGGCGTAGAATAACACCAGCCCCAAGGAAACCTACACCGCTCACAATTTGAGCAGCCAAGCGCAGCGGGTCCATATTCGTGTGTCCGGGCAAGGAGAACCGATGCACGGATTCAATCGAGACAATCGTAATGAGACAACTCGCAACCGAAATAACCATGCTGGTTTTTACACCCAGCGGCTTGTGCTTGAGCTGCCGATCCATACCAATCATCAAGCCTAGAAATAGTGCAACTCCTAGTTTTAGCAAAAAATCATACGTTGTGAATACCGAGAGTGACATGAGTCTCTCCCCCCCTCTGCTTTGATGTCAGGTTATCTTCCATCATCTATGATAAGAAGTATATCTGGTCTTTCACCTAGTGTAAACGAGGCTTTCATTCTTCATGCAAAAAGCGGAAAACCCCCACATCAGGGATTTTCCGCTTATCTGTTTCCTTATGAATGGCTGCGAATCATGCGTTTCTGTAACGACAGCAGACGTCCAAAAAGGAAGATGGCACCGGCAGCCAATCCCGTAATCAGACCAATCCAATATCCGAATGCGGCAAGCGAAGTGAATTTCGCCAGAATGTATCCCAAAGGCAAGCCAATCACCCAATAAGATATCAGCGCAACGATAAAGGTAACGGTCACATCCTTGTACCCGCGCAGTACCCCTTGAATAGGTGCTGCGACGGCATCAGAGATCAGGAAGAGGATCGAGTACATCAAGAAATGCTGGGCAAGCTCCAACACCTCGATGTCGGTCGTGTAAAAACCAGCCACCTGCTTGCTAAACATCAGCAAGCTGATTCCGAACAAAAGGGCAATACCAAGAGCGATACCTATACCCAAATAACTGTACTGCTTCGCGTCCCGGAACCTTTTGGCTCCCACCTCAAAGCCGACGACAATCGTCAACGCCATGGATATGCTCAACGGAACCATGTACAGGAATGATGCGAAGTTCATCGCTGCCTGATGCGCAGCAATCGTAATCGTGCTGTATTCACTCATGAACAAAGTGACGGCCGCAAAAATGCTAACCTCGCAAAAGATCGAAAATCCGATAGGAAGCCCCAGCTTCAGCAGCTCTTTCCATGCCTTCATCGAGATCCGATGAAATTTGGAGAACAAACCGAACTCAATGAATGGGTGCACGCGATTCACGACAAACAAAGTAATCAGCAAAATACACCAGTATGTGATGCCAGATGCAAGCCCGGCACCGATTCCACCCAGTCGAGGCAAACCAAAGTTACCAAAGATAAGAGCGTAGTTCAACAAGACATTAATCGGCAACGAAAGCAGGGTAATGAACATTGTTACCCGTGTCTGTCCTAATGCGTCGATAAAGCAACGGAGCACCGTATAAAGAAACATCGGAATAATTCCAATAGCGATTGCATGCAGGAAGCCGCGAGCAATCGTACGCACCTCAGGCTCCAATTGCATCCAGTTCAGGATCGGATCAAGCACCAAACCACCGACGATGATGACACCGACCGCAATCCCTACACTCAAATACAAAGCTTGCATAACCGTGTAAGACACCTGATCTTGTTTCCCTGCCCCAACCATCTGTGCAACCATCGGCATGACAGCCATCAGAATCCCCGTCAAGCCTGCTTGAACAGGTGTCCATAAACTAGCCCCAATCGCTACCCCTGCCAAATCTGTCGGACTTGCATGTCCAGACATGATGGTATCGGCGAAGGTCATCGAAAACAGCGCAAGTTGTGAGATCAAGATCGGAAGCAAAACAGCCAAAAACTGTCGCCATTTTTCTTTTAGCGAATAGGTTTCATTCATTTTTCATTTCCTTCTAACTTATAAGATGGGCTTATCTTTCAAATTATAAGTATAGCAAAACAAGCAGGAATCAGCAAAATACTGGCTGCACTTTGACGAACAAAAGCCCAGGCAGATCACCCGGGCTTTGCTCCATTATTCAACAAGCTTCCATACATCGGCTTTCCCTGGCTCTTCGCCCTTGGTCCACCATTTTGCCTCATAAACCTTGTCTTCGTAGTTCACTTGCGCTCCGCCATCATACGCTTTGCCGGAATCCCACGACAGTGCGACATCGCTTACCAGCTTCCACGCATCGGAACGGTCTGGCTGTTCACCAGTTACCCACCATTTTGCTACGAATTCCAGTCCATCATACAAGACGCGGTCGCCCTGTACATACACAGCAGAGGAATCCCACTCAGCGATTTCACCCGGTACTTCAGGCTTTTTATCCTTTGTGCTTGCAGCAAAAGGTGCGCTCTCTTCGGAAATATTTCCTGCTGCATCAACTGCCTTGATCGTATACGTATAAGATGTTCCTGCCGTTAATCCTTTATCGACAAAGGAAGGCTTATCAACTGTTCCTACATGGGAGCCATCACGGTAAATCTCGTATTTCACCACACCCACATTGTCTCGAGAAGGGCTCCACATGAGGTCGATTTCTGACTCTGTTGGATGGTGAGTCATGATACCTGCTGGTGCCGTCGGTGCTTCTGTATCCACGATATCTTCTGCTTTTGTGCGAACGGTCAGTGCTTTGCTAGCCTCAGACTCTTTCCCTTTGCCATCAACAGCCACAACGGTGTAGCTGTAAGCCGTAGCAGGCGTCAAATCTTTGTCCGTGTAAGCTGTTTCTTTCGTAGATGCGATGAATTTGCCATCGCGATACACATCGTATTGCTTGATTCCCTCAGATGCCACGGATTTTGTCCAGCTAAGGTCAATGCTTGTAGCTGTTTGCGATACGGAAGTCACATTGCCTGGAACGGTAGGCTTTTCTACGATACCTGTTCCCGTGTTAATCAAATTCACGTCAATTGCCTGGTAGAAAGCCATGCCCGTATCAGCAATTTCCCAAACAGCCAAAATAATGTGGTAACCGCTACGATCTGTCGGTACATTGCACGATTGTGTTACCGTGAATGGCGGTCTTTTCCCTCCGTCCTGAAACGAGCAGAACAGTTCCAAATCCGCTCGGGCAAGCGGCTTGTTAGGATTCCAATCTTTTTTCGTGATGTAATATTTCCACTCCGCTGTACTATGCGGGGCTGTCAGATTCCAAGTAAACGCATTTTGTCCACCCTGCAAGGTAACCTTTGTCCAGCGATCTGCTGTTTGTGTGTAAAGCTCAGGATAGCGGCCTGCACCGGTAAATTCACCATCGGCGGGACCAGATTGCGGGAACCCCCCAATCCCCTCCACACTTTGCGGTTCCCACTGGATTTGACCGCAGCCTGTGTTTTGCCCCGTCTTACACAAGTAAGAGCGACTCGCTGGGGATTCGATGTACCCGTGAGCCGAAACTTTCTCAGCGAACACGAGCGTAGCTGCGCCTGCTACCAGCATCATTGCCAGCATGAACAAAAGCGACAGCCCTTTACTGAACAGTTTGTTTCTCAACCCTACGTTATCCATTTATTTATCTCCTCTTTTCTGGATTAGGATCGAATTCCATGTTACAGAAATTTTTTCCAGTATTACAGATTCTGAATACCTAAACCAAAACCTACCAAATACCCGAATTCCAGTCAGAAAATAGGGAGATGAATCAGGCGTGTATACCTATGCATGAAAATTTATATGCTTCTTTCGGGACTTTTTGATCAAAAAAAATTGCCTGCCGAAAATAATATTCTCAGCAGACAACTTTTATCACATCAAGAGCAACGGAACTATTTTCCCGTCATTTACATCGATCAACCCCAGATCCGTCAGCTTCAAGGCTGGACTGACCGGTAAGGAATGTGTGCTGATCGACATGATCGGGTTGTAATGATTGTAACCGAGCGACTCCATGGCACGGCGAAGTTGCTCGACTTCCTTTGCAGTCTTTTCCAATGGTTCCTCTGTCAAAATGCCTCCGACCGGCAAATGAAGGCTCGCGATCACCTTGCCATCCTCTACCACGTAAAAGCCGCCCTGATTGCGGATGACTTCATTGGCTGCGACCATCATGTCGTGCGGGTTGTGTCCGACAACCAAGAGATTGTGGTTGTCATGCGAATAGCTGGTGGCTACCGCACCTCGCTTGATCGTATCGCCGCTGATCAAGCCGTAACCGCGATTCCCGTTTATGCCATAGCGTTCAAAGACGGCGATCAAGCCGTACGGACTCTCCTCCCACAAGAGTTGCCCTTCCCGTACCTCAGCGATTCCACGGTGATCCTCTGTGAAAGTAGAACCGTTTTGAACGAGCATGACCCGACATGGATAGCGATTATCCGGCACATCTACTGTGACGCGGAAGTCTTTCTCTGTCAGTGGCGATAGCTTGATGCTCTCATAAAAATGCGCAGGAAACTGCTTCTCTTTAACTACTTGTCGGTACTCTTCCTTAGCGTCGTAAGCTTTCTTCCCATTTTTGTAGACGCGTTCGATCTTGAATTCATGCAGATCAGACACCAACAGGAAATCCGCTATTTTGCCGGGAGCAACCGCCCCTCGATCCGTCATGTTCATACGTCTGGCTGGAGTAAATGTACTTGCGTAGATCGCACGCTCTGGCTTCATGCCCATTTGAATGGCTTTTTTCACGATATGGTTCAAATGTCCACGATTGACCAAGGAATCGGTCATCACATCATCCGTCACAAAGCAAAAATGCTCGGAAACATCCTCTTTGATCAAATAGTCCATGACTTCATCCGTCATCGATTTTTCTTGAATCTCCAGAAACATGCCCGCTGCGATTCTCGCTTCCATGCCCTCACGCGTCTGGTGCGTATGATCAGAGTCCACTCCCGCATAAATGACGCGATGCAGGTCCAAATCAAGCAATTTCGGAACATGTCCCTCGATGACGAGCTTTGGATACGTCTTGCGGATATGCTCCAGGATGCGATTCGTCTTGCAGTCAGGGTCCTTGATGATGTCTACGTAGTTCATGATTTCGCCGAGGCAAATGATCTCTTCGGATCGCAATAGCTCGTCCATATCTGCAATCTCGACAGACCCACCCGTCGTTTCCATTGAGGTAGCTGGTACGGAGCTCGGGATCGCGTACAGCATATCAACGACACAATCACGGCTCGCGCGAATCATCTCTTTGATCCCTTCGATTCCGAACACATTGGCCATCTCATGCGGCTCCGGTACGATCGTCGTCACTCCGTTTTGAATCAGGCCAAAGGAAAACGTCTCCGGCGTCACCATCGTGCTCTCAATATGCAAGTGTATATCGACCAGACCTGGAATCATGTAGCGGCCTTGTCCATCCACGATCTCGGCAGCTTCAAATGTTTCCGTACTCCGCTCACCGATATAGAAGAATCGTTCATCCAAAACAGCGACGTTTCCTTTGATGAACTTTTTAAAATAGCTGTTAAATACTTGGACGTCTTGAATCAACAAATCGACCTTCACGAAAATAACCTCCTGTCTTTAGTCCACGAGTACCACTTTGTCTTTTGGAAACAGCAGATTGACGTTTAGGCCAGTCTTGTACGGCGTCTCCATCTCTTGATTGACCGTGAAGTCGCCCAGCTCTGTTTCCACGACATATTGATAGCTGCGTCCCAAAAACGTGCTTACCTTTACCGTCCCGCGCAAACGGTTCATTCCCGGCTCGACGCCCTCTTCTGTCGTGACGAGAAGGTCATCTGGTCGCATTGCGCATTTTTTGCCGGATGGATTCGCCGTGCCCGGATTTTTGGACGCGGTAAAATGATGATCACCGACACGCAGGCCGATTTCTCCGTTCTGCTCGGTGCGCTCCGCGAAGTCGATGAAGTTGGTAAAACCAATAAAGCGAGCGATAAACTCAGTCTTTGGATATTTGAAAATGGTGGCTGGATCGTCGAGCTGTTCGATCACACCCTTGTTCATGATCGCCACCTGGTCAGAAATGGAGAAGCACTCCTCCTGGTCATGCGATACGTACACAGTCGTAATTCCCAGCTCCTGCTGAATACGACGGATTTCTACGCGCATGTTGATCCGCAGGTTGGCATCGAGGTTACTAAGCGGCTCATCGAACAGCAGCAGGTCAGGCTGAATCACCAGTGCTCGCGCAATCGCCACGCGCTGTCTTTGACCACCGGACAGCTCCTTCGGGAAACGCTTTTCGTAGCCGCCGAGACTCACGACTTCGAGAATTTGCTGCACCCGGGTCTTTACCTCTGTTTCATTGACCTTGCGCAGGCGCAAACCAAACGCCACGTTATCGAAAACAGAAAGGTGCGGAAACAGCGCATAGCTCTGGAACACAAACCCGAAGTTGCGTTTGTTTACCGGAACACGCGTATAATCTTTTCCTTCAAACATGAATCGTCCATCTTTTGCTTCCAGAAAACCCGCAATCAAACGCAGCGTCGTCGTCTTTCCGCAACCGCTCGGACCAAGCAAAGAGATGAGCTGTCCTTTTTCGATATTGAGATTGAAGTTTTGCAATATATATTGATTGTCATAGGCAACCGATACGTTTTCCAGCGTGAGCAATGCCATGAGTTGATGCCTCCGTTATCGTTTTGTAAAGTAGGAAAGCCCCATCAGACGTTCAATGATGAACATGAGAATAGCCGTAAAAATCATGAGCAGCACGGAAATCGCGGCGATCGTCGGATCGAAGTTGTTTTCTACGTACGTTAGCATCTGGATCGGTAGCGTGCTTACCCCTGGTCCCGTCATGAAAACAGAGATATCTACGTTGTTGAACGACTCCAGAAAAGCGATCAGAATCGCAGCAATAATCCCGGAGCGAATATTCGGCAAGACGACTTTGAAAAAGGTTTCGAGACGACCTGCCCCAAGGCTTAACGCCGCTTCTTCAATAGCGAAGTCAAAGTTGGACAAGGAAGATGCAATGACGCGAATGATAAACGGAAGCATCAGCACCGTATGACCGACGAGAAGTCCCGCATAGATCGGCAAATCGTATACGACAATGACGTATTTCAGCATGGCAAAACCCATCACGATACCCGGAATCAGGACAGGTGAGATGAAAATGCCATTCAAAATGCCCTTGCCGCGAAAATCAAAGCGACTGAGTGCATAAGCTGCCGGAATCCCCAACAAGAGCGCCAAGAGATTTCCCAGCAAAGAAACGAGCATCGACGTCTTGAACGTCGTCATGAACATCTCTACCTCAAAAATGTTTTCGTACCACCGCCAGGAAAAACCCTCCGGCGGAAACTTCAAGACGCTCCCCGGCTCAAACGACGTAAAAGAAATGATAATGAGCGGCCCTAGCAAAAACAGAAAGACGAGAGAGGTAAACAGGGCCAACCCGCGATTTTTCTCCTGCATAGCTTCTACCCCTTCGGATTTAATTTCGTCGCCAGCTTGTTCATGAAATAGATGACGACAAATGTTATGACAATCATGATCGTGGCAATGACAGATGCCAAATGCCAGTCATTGAGCGTAATCGCATTTTGATACAGAAACGTGGAGATGACCCGCTGTTTTCCACCCAGCAAGGCAGGCGTGGTGTAGGCGGTCAGGCTTCCGACAAACACGAGAATGCTACCGATGATGAGTCCTGGCACACTAAGTGGCACAATGACCTTCCAGAAGGCCGTCAACTTGGAAGCACCCAAGCTTTCCGCCGCCTTCAGCAAATCTGGGTCGATATTTTCCATCACCCCTACCAGCGTAATAATGATCAGCGGCAGGAACAAATGAATCAAACCAATCATCATCGCAGTCGGCGTATACAATATTTCCAACGGCTTATCGATGAGCCCGATGGCAAGCAGCGAGCTGTTCAATAAGCCCTTTTTTCCGAGAATAATCATCCAAGAGAACGACCGCACGACAGAGCTGGTCAGCAAAGGAAAAATCGCCAATGCCAGCAGGATGCCTTTTTTGCGTGGGCCAAGCTTGGAAATGTAGTACGCGGCAGGAAAACCGATCAGAACACACGCAATCGTCGTGACCAGACTGACCTGCAACGTTGTCAGCATAATTTTCAGGAAGTACGCGTCGGTAAGAAATTGGAGATAGCCTTGGATCGTAAAGCTACCATCCTGATAAAAGGTGGACGCAATCGTCATCACGATCGGAATGACCATGAACAGCGTCAAAAACAGCACACCCGGCAACAGCAATAAATAAAGACCCGTTTTTCTCATCTGATTAACTCCTGTTCACGGTATCGTCAGGCTTTCAATGCGCCGAGAAAACGCGCAAAGAACGCATCTGCATCTACGTCCAGACAGACGTTTATGTTCGGTTCTTTTTTCAGGCGGTTTTGAAAGTCGCAAACCGTTTGCCCATCACACAGCTCACTTCTCGTTTCGATATCTACATATAACTTCTGCGTCTTCACCAGCTTCGGATCGAGTGCGACTGCGACAGCCAATGGATCATGCATGGCGCACGCATAAATGCCATTTCGTTGAAAATAACGATGGAGGTAATCAGACGTACTCTGTCTCACGTACTCGCCCATCGGTGTATCTCCCAGCTCGCGAATATGCTCCTCGTTCAGCAGCACTCTTCGCGTCACATCCAGTCCAACCATCGTCAATTGCGGGAATCCGGCATGAAATACGACCTTCGCTGCCTCTGGATCGACGTACATGTTGTACTCCGCAACTGGCGTCACATTGCCATGCTCGTGGACAACCCCACCCATGAAAATGACTTCCTTGACGTGTTGAACAAGCTCCGGGCATTTTTTCACCGCCAAAGCCAAATTGGTCAGCGGCCCCGTCATGATGAGCGTAATCTCGCCGGATTGAGCAAGTACGTTTTCCACGATGAAATCAGGGCCAAAGCCAGCTGTCGGTTCCTTGTAAATCGGAACTCCGGCAAGGGCTCCTCCCAAACCATCCTCACCATGTACGGCATGCTCGAAAAACAACGGTCGCAGCAGCGGTTCAGATGCTCCACAGACAACAGGGATTTGCTCGCCGACTTGCAAGAAATCGAGAATTTTGCACGTGTTTTCTGTTGCTTTTCGCAACGACACGTTGCCATTCACCGTAGTAATGCCAACCAGATCGAATTGCCCGCTCTTCACAGCGAGAATAATGCCAAGCGCATCATCAATCCCCGTATCCACGTCAAGAATGATCTTTTGCACGAGTGGTCCTCCTCACGTTCATTCCTCATAAGAAAACTTCTATCGAAGCCAATTCAACGTGGAGCGACCGCATTTTAGCGGAATGTTTACATGCGCTCCGGAATTTATTTTATAAATTCCTATACGTTGAAAAACGAGGGTATATCCGAAAATTGTCTATACCCTCGCCCTTTGTTTTTCTATCGTTCGTTATTGCGTGATTTCACGATTCCAACGGTCAATCCATGCTTTGGAGTGCTCGTTCACGAATTTCATATCCAGCATTTTCAGCTTGCTTACGGTTGCTTCCCCGTACGTTACGCCTTTTGCTTCTTCTTCTGTCAGTTGAACGGTCTTATTTACAGGGGAATCGATTTTCGCTTTTGCTGTTTTCTCCTGAACTTCCTTGCTCAGCTGGTAGTTGATGAAGTCTTCTGCGAGTGCTTTGTTTTTCGAGCCTTTTACGATGTTAACCGTATTCATGACTGCATATCCGCCGCTTGCAGGTTGTACGAAAACAGCTTCTGGAACAGCGGCTTTGATGTCTTTGAAGTACATTTCCATAATCGGTCCTACGCCGATTTCTTCTTGTCCAAACATGTTCACGTATTCGGAAGTCTTATCGTAGAACTTCACGACACTTTTGTTGACTTCTTTCATTTTCGCGAAGGCTTGATCCTCGTTGAATTCCTTGCTGCCCGCGACCGCAGAAGCACTGTCGAGAACCATCGGGCCTGTCGTGGAAGTAATGCTTGGCAGTGTCAGCTTGCCTGTCAGCTCAGGGTTCCACAGATCTTTCCAATCTTTGATTTCGGTTTTTACGAGCTTTGGATTGTAGGCAATCCCGAATTGGCCAATCGTGTAAGCTGGACCGTATTCCTCGCCCAGTGGTGCTTTGGCGATGTCGTAGATTTGATCCAGGTTCGGGATTCGGCTGCGGTCGATTTTTTCAAATGCGCCACTCTCAATCCCTTGCTGTGCATAGTAGTCAGAGAGGTAGATCAAGTCTACATCGGAGCTTCCTTGGCGAATTTTGTTCAGACGCTCTGCGTTGTTCCCGATTTCCAGCACGATTTTCACGTTATGTTCTTTTTCAAACGGCTCATATACTTCTTTGCGGAAAAAGTCTTCGGAGAAGCCCCATGTGGAGATAACCAGCTTTTGTGGCTCGCCCTTGGCTTCGCCGCCAGCTCCTCCCGCTTGTGGTTGATCATTGCTGCCACAGCCAGCGAGAGCCAGTGACATCATAGAGAAAGACAGGATTCCAGCAAGTAATTTTTTCATCGTAATTCTCCTCCAGTTGGGTTCAATTGATGACAAAATATGGTGATACAATAAAAAGAAAAGTACCCTTGATTAGAACGTATCATTCTAAACAAGAGCACTTTTCTTCGTAAACAAAGAGAAGTGACACCCGTTTTACGCAAAGTCTACGGTCTCCCCTTAAGATAGATCAAAAGAGAAAATCCGAACGATTGCGTCAGGTATTCAGTTCTGATTCAGCTAAAATAACATTCGTGATCGCCCACTGCGTAGGCGCATCATAGTCCCTCAGCACGGCTTCCAACGGCAACCCCATCTCTTCTTCCAGTCGTTCTCTCAGTTTCTTCTTATAAAGAAGGGACATGCGAAAATCGACTTCGAGCTTGAGGGCCGGCGCTTCTCCTTCCAACGCTTGTGAGCGCGGAGAGCGACGATGCTTGGCTTGGAACGTAATCATCTGGTTTTCAATCGTGACTCGGAGCAAAGTCGTTCCAAATCCGAACAACTCTTTTGCTATCTCATTATAGATGGCAGACAGCTTTTTTCTGGTTTCATTGGAGTCCACGAGAGTCATGTCATCACCTGCGATAGCTGGCATAGAGTTCATTCGCTCTCATTATACAAATGATTTCCCGATTCTTCAATAGAATATTCGTATTTAGATCAATTTCATATAATTGCGTGAATTGATCTACCGGGATTTACCGGACAGGGGACTATGCGATACCTTCTGCCCCTCCCCCCTTTCAGGGTGGGCAGTTCTCTCGTGGTCTGTCAGAAAATTAAATTTCAGATTTTTCTATCCCCACTTGGAGGCGAGTACAACGCCAAAAAAAACATCGCGATTCACCATAAACAGTGAACCGAGATGTTTTTTCGTTTTTGGTATTTTGTTATGTGTTACAGCTCATTCTGGTGTTGTGCTATTTTAACTGCAACTTTACCTTCCATGTTCTCATCTGACGAAAGCGAAACTGTATGCGAACCAGTTCCCCAAGGCGAGCTACTTATTTCAAATTTTTGATTACCATAAGGTGGTACTCTAAAGAACATTTTCTGACTACCGGATGAATCAGTAACGGACACTTTGATCTCGTAGGTTCCACTATTATATACCCACACTTTAACCCAACCATAGCCCTCTGGAATATTAAAATTTTTGGAATCCGTTTTGGCATTCTTAATTGGAACGTCGTCAATCGGTCTTTCAGATCCCATAGGTTCCAATAACTTCATAAAAGATTTTGCGGAATTATCCGGATATTTAACCTGATTAACCTTAACGTGACTCTCCGGATATTTTTCTTTTACAACTGCATCATGTGATGATGCCATAGCACTAGATCCAATAGATAGACTGCTAAGTAAAAGAGCTGCTGCAATTGTACCTTTAACAGATCTTTTCATAATAATCCTCCATCACTAGTAATTTGGAATTATCTTCCTATTAAGTATATTACATGGCAATAAATGGAAAATCAATAATTAATATGGAAAATATTTGAAAAATGACAGACTCTCATCCCGCCCGATTGGTGGTTGTACAGGAGTAATGCGAAAGGAAGGTAGAATCACCACATTTTTCGCAAATATCACATTCATTTGAAAAAAACTTTGACATCCACGTTGATGCAAGATATAATCCAACTATTCGAATAA
The DNA here is from genome assembly GCF_022026395.1 of Brevibacillus brevis. Lineage (NCBI taxonomy): Bacteria > Bacillati > Bacillota > Bacilli > Caryophanales > Paenibacillaceae > Brevibacillus > Brevibacillus brevis. Next base: position 5,898,997 of record NZ_CP041767.1, read on the forward strand.
GGATTAGCGATTTTATCTTTCGTTAAAATTTCATAGCACATTCTCTTATGAAGAGAGGTTGAGGGACTGGCCCTATGACACCTCGGCAACCTATCGCAAACGATATGGTGCCAAATCCAGCGGAATTTATTCCGACAGATAAGAGAGGTATTGTTGCAGTGTGTTTACATACTCGCAGTTTTCGCCTCTTCTGTCGGAAGAGGCTTTTTTCGTTTCCATCTTACATCCAGAGAAAAGGGGTATTTTCATGAAAAAGACTGGTCTACTGCTCACTACACTGCTGCTCGCTGCATCGCTCGTAACGGCTTGCGGTGGTAAACAAGAAGCTGCGCCTGCTAACGGTGGCACTGCTGCTGAACAAACCTCACTCAAGGTCGGCGTCACTGGCGGCCCGCACGAAGAGATTCTCAACAAAGTAAAAGAAGTCGCCAAAGGCAAAGGACTCGACGTCGAAGTCGTCGTTTTCAACGATTACGTACAGCCGAACCAAGCTCTCGATAAAGGAAATCTCGATGTAAACAGCTTCCAAACCATTCCGTTCTTGGCGAAGTTCAATCAGGATCACAAAACAAAGATCGTCGAGGTCGGAAAAACCGTGACGTATCCAATGGGTCTTTACTCCACCAAGCATAAAAAAGTCGAGGATATCCCGGCAGGCGGTGTTGTCGGCATTCAAAACGACCCGACCAACCGAGCACGCGCATTGCTGCTCTATCAGGCAGCTGGCTTGATTAAGCTCAAGGATGGCGTGGGTGACAACGCAACACCATTGGACATCGTGGAAAATCCGAAAAATTTGCAATTCAAAGAGCTGGAGGCTGCTTTCCTGGCACGCTCGCTGAATAACGTAGAGGTTGCTTCGATTAATACGAATTTCGCAATGGAAGCTGGCTACTCTCCGAAAAAAGACGCGATCTTCGCTGAGAAGGCTGACTCTCCGTACGTGAACATCTTGGCAGTCAACGAAACCAACAAAGACAACCCTGCCGTCAAAAAGCTGGTGGACATCTACCGCTCGGAAGAAGTGAAAAAATTCATCGACGAGCGTTTTGAAGGAGCTGTACTGCCGTCCTGGTAAGATCGACGCCAGGAACATCAAGAACAACAAGGAGAACTCGTTATGATACAGCTAACCGATATTCATAAGTCGTATCAAGTAGGAAACAAGCAGGTAAAAGCATTGAAGGGCGTATCCCTGCAGGTGGAAAAAGGGCAAATCTACGGGGTGATCGGCTTTAGCGGAGCGGGGAAAAGCACCCTGCTCCGTACCATCAACCTGTTGGAGAAGCCAACTAGCGGTTCTGTGATCGTCAATGGCCAGAACATGCTGACCCTCAAGGAAAAAGAGCTGCGGCAAGCTCGCAAAAAGATCGGGATTATTTTTCAACACTTCAACCTGCTCTCTTCCTATAATGTCTTTGACAATGTGGCGGAAATCTTGCGGATGAATCGCGTCCCCAAAGATGTCATTAAGCGCAAGGTAGAAGACCTTCTCGGCTTGGTTGGCTTGTCTGATAAAGCAAATGCTTATCCTTCTCAGCTATCCGGTGGACAAAAGCAACGGGTGGGCATCGCTCGTGCGCTTGCGACTGATCCGGAAATCCTGCTCTGCGACGAAGCGACTTCCGCTCTCGACCCGCAGACGACCGAATCGATTCTCGAGCTGTTGCTCGACATCAATCGAAAGTTTAACCTGACTATCGTGCTGATTACACATGAAATGCAGGTCATCAAAAAAATCTGCGACCAGGTAGCTATCATGGAAAACGGTGTCGTCATCGAGCAAGGCTCTGTTCTGGATGTGTTCAGCAATCCGCAAGAGCAAACGACCCGCAATTTTATCAAAACGGTTTTTGACGATCAGGTACCACAGGAGATTTTGTCCAAGATAAAAGAAACCGGACCCGTTTCCAAAATTGTTCGCGTTGCCTTTCGCGGAGATGCCGCTCTCGATCCAGTTCTAGGCACCTTGTCCGCACACTTTCCGATTAGCACCAATCTGTTGTACGGCTCGATTACGACCATTAAGGGAACGGCGCTCGGCATTTTGCTATTGCACATTTCTGGTGAAGACCAGCCTATTCAAGACGGCATTCGCTTCTTGCGGGAATCCGTCTACCGCGTAGATATTGTGTCACCAGAGGAGGTGCGGAGCTAATGGAGCGTCTGATTGAAATGATTCCGGTATTCGGGCAATCCCTGCAAGAGACTGTCATCATGGTCGGGTTTTCGTTGTTCATTGCGACATTGATCGGGATTCCGCTCGGGATTTTGTTGGTCATCACACAGGCGAATCACCTTTTCCCGAACAAGATCATCTATCACACCCTGAATACGCTCATCAACATTGTGCGTTCACTGCCTTTTATTATTCTTATGGTTGCGATCATTCCTTTTACAGAGTTGATCGTGGGCACCTCGATTGGGATTGAGGGAGCCATTGTGCCGCTCATCGTCTATACGACACCTTACATCTCACGCCTGATGGAAACGGCCCTGCATGACGTAGATCGCGGCGTGATCGAAGCGTACCAAGCGATGGGTGCATCCCGGACGCAGATTATTTTTCGCATCATGCTGCGTGAAGCACGACCTGGCATCGTCCTCTGCCTGACGATTGCGACCATCGGTTTGATCGGTGCCACTGCTATGGCGGGCGCAGTGGGTGCCGGTGGATTGGGCGATCTCGCCTTGCGATACGGCTATCAGCAATGGGATATCGAAGTCATGATCATTACCGTCATTATCCTCGTCGTTTTGGTCCAGCTCATTCAATCGTTGGGTAACTGGGCAGCCCGAAAACTGAAAAAGAGCGCGTAAATCGAAGAACCCCTGACGAAATCGCTTGTCAGGGGCTTTTTTGTAGGTATTTAGACTGATCGTCACTGAAAGTTCGTTGGTATTTCGCTCGATATTCATGTAGACTTATATATACAAGTCATTTTAATGAGAGGGGCTACTCAAATAACATGAAAAAACTCATCATGATGTTGGTTGCCGTAATGCTCGTACTCGCTCCGGCCGGAGGATTCATTGATCATGCCGATGCGAAAGGTTATAAGTCCGGGAAAAAATCTTTTAACTCTAACACGGCTCCTACCAATACACAAACAACCAACAAAGCCGATTCAAATGTAAACGCAACAACCAATAAAGGTACTACAACAACTCCTGCTGCTACCGCAAGCAAAAGCGGCGGGTTCATGAAAGGTCTCCTGATTGGCGGTCTGGCTGGTTTGCTGTTTGGAAGCTTGTTCGCTGATATGGGTATTCTCGGCTCCATCCTTGGCTTCATGATCAACCTGATGGCGATCCTCGCTGTGATTATCCTGATCCGCAAAGCGTTCGTCTACTTCAAAACCAAGCGCGCGAAAGAACAGGAACTGAACGCATGGAAAAGATAACTTTTTCTGAACAAGATATCATTAATGCAATCTGCATTCATGCAGCTAACAAAAAGCAGTTGAAGCCACAAGACATCTCCGTCGAGCTGATGTGGGACGAGGAGTATGGCTTCTCTGCTGAAATACACTGGATGGATCGCCAACAAATCTTGGTCGAGATTAATATGATTGAAGCGATTCGCTACTACCTGGAGACCCAGATGCAGCGGAACCCTTATTCCGCCGGTATCGAGCTGGTATTGGACGACGAAGAAGGTATTATCGCTCATATCACCTACTAAAGCTTGACCATCGTAAGTTAACCCAAGGCCAATTTGTTCACACATGTGAGCAGGTTGGCTTTTTCATATTGAATTTGGCTTCATTCCGTTATATACTTTACCTTAGTGAAAATGATTATCATTGTCTACGTTTATTCATACATGTACATACTTTCCTAAAAAGGAGTTGGCCCATTGTGGAGCGCTTATACACGCAAAAGCTGGACATCGGATACGGTGAGCTTTCCATTGTCAAAGACTTGAACATCAGCATTCCTTCTGGAAAAATCACCGCCCTGGTCGGTGCAAACGGTTCTGGTAAATCGACGATCCTCAAAACTCTCGCGCGGATTATGAAGCCAACCGGCGGACAAGTATTTTTGGACGGAAAGTCGATCCATCAGCAATCGACCAAGGAAGTCGCCAAGCAACTTGCGATTTTGCCGCAAAACCCAACCGCACCCGATGGCTTGACCGTGTCTGAGCTCGTTACCTATGGCCGCTTCCCTCATCAAAAAGGCTTCGGTTCTTTGACCAAGGAAGACAAGGAAATCGTAAACTGGGCTATTTCCATGACCGGCATGGCAGATTTCCATGATCGTCCGGTTGACCAGCTATCCGGCGGTCAGCGTCAGCGCGCCTGGATTGCGATGGCCCTGGCGCAAGGAACGGACATCCTGTTCCTGGATGAGCCTACAACTTTCCTGGATATGGCTCATCAGCTGGAGGTTCTCAAGCTCCTGCAAAAGCTGAATGACGAAGAAAATCGTACGATCGTCATGGTCGTCCATGATTTGAACCACGCAACCCGTTATGCACAGCACATGGTTGCCATCTCTCGCGGTACCGTCGTCGCTGAGGGAAGCCCTGCTGAAGTCATGACGCCTGAGATGCTGCGTAAGGTATTTAACATCGAAGCAGACATCCTGACTGACCCTCGCACGGGTGTGCCGCTCTGCCTCCCATATGAGCTATGTCATGCTGTGGATCTAAAGCAACCTAACGAAAACACTACCCAACCTGTTTACACGCAAGAGCGCAAGCTGGTTGGAGCCAGATAACGGTTAGATTCCGCTAGCAAAAAGCCGGTTTTCACCACGTTTTACGGTGTAACCGGCTTTTTGCTATACCAACCGTTTATCTCTCCTCGTTACGTGGCTTAGAAAACCTTGCAGTTAGTCACAACTCAGACATACATATACCCCCTATATGTATGATAGTATTTGTTTGCAAGAAAAATATCCCATTTCAAAGGAGAGATCAGCATGAAGGTTGCCATCTTGCTTTTCGACGGCATCACCGCATTAGATGCAATTGGTCCATACGATGTATTCGCTGCTACGTTGAAATGTGAAGTAAAATTTGTCGCTAAGAAAAAAGGGTTAATCAAACTTGATTCCAATATGGGCTATTTACATGCCGATTACAGTTTTTCAGAAGTTACTTCCGCTGATATTCTTGTTGTTCCCGGTTGCAGTCCGCCCAATTATAAAACCCCTATGAATGACGAAGAAACTCTACAGTGGATTCGCCACATACATGAGACGACGAAATGGACTACGTCTGTTTGCAACGGCTCTCTGATTTTGAGTGCCGCAGGCTTGTTACATGGAGCCGTAGCCACTACTCATTGGGGGTCCTTCGAACTGCTCCAATCTCTTGGTACCATTCCAACAGAGGAGAGAGTCGTTCGTCAGGGCAAAATCGTTACAGCAGCCGGCGTTTCCTCTGGTATCGACATGGCACTCCAATTGGTTGCATGGGAATTGGGAGAGGATATGGGCAAAGGAGTCCAGTTGATTTTGGAATACGATCCCCAGCCACCGTTTGACTCGGGTTCACCAAAGAAGGCACCTGCTTTATTGGTTGAACAAATAAGAGGGATGTTACAAGAGTTTGCCAAGCGGGAGCCCCGAGTATAAATGAATCAGCACGTTCTAAAAAATGAAAAGGCGACAGCCCAGGGAATGCCTTACTCCCATGGGCTGCCGCCACTTTCTTTTCTAGCCTCTTACCATTTAACTTCTTTCAGAACTTCTTCTGCCATGCCAGCGGTGGATACCAATCCGCCACCAGACAAGTACCAGTTGCTAGAATCCAAGTAAATGATGTTGCCAGTTTTGAATGCTTTCGTGTTCTTAATCAGGTCGTTTTCTACCGTTTGCTGTGTAGAAGTAGACACTTCTTTATTCTTGGAAATCGCGTTTCCACGATCAATTACGAACAGGTAGTCTGGATCTTTTTCTGCGATATATTCAAAGGAAACGCTTTGGCCATGATTTTCTACAGAAATGTTTTTGTCTACAGGCGTAAATCCGAATTCACCGTGCAGGATACCAAAACGGGAACCGGCGCCGTAAGCGTTCAGCTTGCCTTCGTTAACCATCACGATCAGAGCAGTCTTGCCGCTTGCCGTTGCTTTTGCATTCAATTCTTTGATTGATGCATCGATTTTGCCCAGCTCTTCTTCTACTTGTGTTTCTTTACCGAAGATAGTACCCAATGTTTTCATGTTCTCTTTGAAAGATTCCATGTACTTCGCATTGTCTACACCCATGAAGATGGTTGGAGCAATTTTGTTCAGCTCTTCGTAAGCATCTTGTTGACGACCGGAAATGAAGATCACATCCGGTTTCATTGCATTGATTTTTTCAAAGTCTGGCTCTTTCAAACCGCCAACGTTTGTGTATTTCGCGTCTTTGAACTTTTCCAGGTACGCAGGAATGTTGGTAGACTGTGCAACACCTGCTACTTCGATACCCAATTTGTCCAAGGAATCCAGAACACCGAAGTCAAATGCTACAACTGTTTTTGGATTCTTTTTCAGTTTTGCTTCACCCAATTTATGCTTGATCGTAACTTCCTCGGATGTTTGTACAGCTTCCGGTGCTTTGGTTGCGTCCCCCGCAGTTGTTGCAGGAGCAGCGTTATTGGAGCCGCATGCAGCTGTGAATACAGCCAACAGTACTGCCATAAACAGCATGAGTAATTTTTTGTTCACTTCTCTCACCTCTATATAGAATGTAAAAGTATATAAAATTATTGATAGCTTGCTGATGAAACCCCCGGCAGGCCATCAAAATTTTAACGATAGGAAGATAGAGCTTACGCGAAATAAACGCATATTTTGTTCTGTTCAATGTCTTCAATATGGATATCCATGTCATAGACATCTTTCAAGATAGGTTGGGTGATGATTTCGTCTGTAGTGCCTTCCTTTACGACCTTGCCATCCTTGAGAGCGACGATATAATCCGAATAGACGGAAGCAAAGTTGATATCGTGAATGACAATGACAACCGTTTTGCCCCTTTCGTCTACCAAACGTCGCAGCACTTTCATGATCTGGACAGAATGCTTCATATCCAAATTGTTGAGTGGCTCATCCAAGAGGACGTATTCCGTATTTTGAGCAACAACCATTGCGATGTAAGCGCGTTGACGCTGACCGCCACTCAACTGGTCGAGGTACTTGTGTTGAATATCCGTAAGCTCCAAATACTGGATAGCCTCATCTACATACTTCCAATCCTCTTTTGTCAAATTGCCTTGTGAATACGGGAAGCGACCAAAGCTGACCAGCTCACGAATCGTCAACCGCACCGTAATGTGGTTCGATTGCTTGAGAATCGAGATTTTCTTTGCCAGCTCACTGCTCTTTGTCTGCCCAATCTCCCGACCCTCAATGAAAACCTCACCTTGATCCTTGGTCAACAGGCGACTAATCATCGACAGCAACGTACTCTTTCCGGCCCCATTGGGTCCGATGAAGGACGTGATTTTCCCCTTGGCAATTTTCACAGAGACATCTTCCACGACATATTTGCTACCATATAGTTTTGAGACATTCCGGACTTCGATCACGCTTTATTCTCCTTTAACAGAAGATAGATGAAGTAAACTCCACCAATAAAGTTGACAATGACACTAAGCGTCGTGGAGAACGCAAGTACACGCTCCACGATCAACAAACCGCCAACCAGTGCAATCACACTGATTAAAGCCGAGCCCACCAGCAAGTATTTATGCTGATAGGTTTTCATAAACTGATGGGCGAGATTCGCTACCAGCAGTCCGAGGAAGGTAATCGGTCCAACGAGCGCTGTCGCGATTGATACGAGAATGGCAATGACGACGAGGAACCGTTTGATGACAAAATCGTACGGAATCCCCAAATTAATCGCCTGATCCCGACCGAGTGATAACACATCCAAGTACTTGATGTATCGCCAGAAGTAAATCATGATACCGATGACCAGAACAAAGCTCGTGATCAACAGGTCTGTTTTTACATTGTTGAAGCTGGCGAACATTCGGTCTTGCACAACCAGAAACTCATTCGGATCAATCAACACTTGCATGAACGTGGACAAACTGCTAAACAATGTGCCCAAGATCAATCCGATAAGGAGCAGGAAATAAATGCTTTGCCCTTCCCTCTTAAACAGGAATTTGTAGAGCAAGCCTGCGAAAAGCACCATCCCACCTGTCGAGATCAGAAAGTTGACGTTGTTGTTCATCAAGGTGAAATGGGTGGAGCCAAAAACAAAGATCACAAATGTTTGGATGAACATATAGAGCGAATCAAGGCCGATGATGCTAGGCGTCAAGATTCGGTTGTTCGTGATTGTCTGGAAGATCATCGTAGAAAAGGCGATAATGCAACCGGTTAAAATGATGGCAAGAATTTTCTTAGCCCGCCGAGGAAGGACGTAATCCCAGTTGCCACCGGCGTCAATCATCATAAAAATGGCTATCAAAGCAATCGCCACTATCGACAGGGCAGCTATCTTCGCTTTCATTGTTCATATGCCTTTCTTCTCATGAGTAAGTACACGAATATCCCGCTGCCAATGACCCCAACCATCATGCCGATGGAAATCTCGTATGGGAAGATGATGAGGCGTCCCAGGATATCACAAGCAAGTACAAACACCGCGCCAAGCAAAGCGGTATGAGATAAGCTTTTTTTCAGGTTATCTCCCAGGTAGATCGTAACCAGGTTGGGAATGATCAGCCCCAAAAACGGGATTGTCCCTACTGTGAGAATAACTACCGAGGTCACACAAGCGACAATGACCAGTCCAATGTTGACGACATGCTTGTAGTTCAACCCGAGGTTGATGGCGAACTCTTCACCCATTCCGGCAATGGTAAACTTGTTCGCATACAAGTAAGCGATAATCACCAGCGGAATGCTTATGTACAAAAGCTCATAGCTGCCTTTCATAATGGTGGAGAAATCTCCATGCAACCAAGCAGACATGTTTTGCATCAGGTCATGCTTATAAGCGAAAAACGTCGTGATGGACCCGACGATGTTTCCAAACATCAGTCCCACTAACGGGATGAAAATGGAGTCTTTAAATTTGATTCTTTCGAGAATCTTCATAAAGACAAAGGTTCCAAAGAGAGCAAATGCAAAAGCAACGAGTAGCTTCACCCAGGAGCTCGCATCGACGAATACCAAGAGTGAAACCAATATTCCGAATCGAACGGAGTCCTCTGTCCCTGCTGTCGTCGGAGAAACGAACTTGTTTCGGGTTAGCTGTTGCATGATCAATCCGGCGATACTCATGCTGACCCCTGCGATGATAATACTGATCACACGCGGAATCCTGCTAATCCATAGCACTTGCACTTTGTCATCTGTGAGATTGAACAGATCCCACGGAGATATATCTTTCACGCCAATAAAAAGTGAAACGAACGATAGCAAAATCAGTGCTACAACCAAATATCTCTTTTTCATCGCGTCCCTACTCTTCTTACTTTTTCATGGAGTAATGTCCCGTATTGACTCGAATATTTACCAAAGAGAATAATTCTCATGATCATTAATAAAGAGATTCATTCTCAATTAGAACTACCTTTGTTATATTAGCACTTCTTTATCGGAAGGGAAAGCTTTTTTTCATTAGTCGGCTAATTTTTTCCTCAGCCTGTCAAAATACCGCCACGAACAAGAAAACCGCCAGGGCAAAAACCCTGACGGTCCTGATTTATTTGGATGTGTACGAGCCTGTTACGTTTTGAACGAATCGATCTCCGCTCCCGTCATTCTCAATCAGCACATTTCCTTCGACTGTATCAATGACAATATCGCCGCTTTGGTCCGATATCGTAATATCACCCTTATGCTTCCTAATATACATATCACCGGATTGATCGTGAATCGCTACGTTTCCACCCGTATTTTCCATGACGATCTCACCTGAATCGTCTTCGATCAGTTTGAGGGCTGACGCGTCCTTGATCTTAATATCACCGGACTGGTCACGAATCTCTACCTCTCCGTTCGTATTCGTTAATTGAATATCACCAGAGTCATCCTCAATCGTGAGCTTTCCTGTTAGATTCGTCATGTCAATATCTCCTGATCCATCGGTAAGGGCTATCGGCAGCTTGGCTGGAACGATTACCGTTATCGTCATATCCACAAAGTTAAAACCGATATCTGTGTTCACTTCGGATCGTAGTGTTGCGTTATTCCCATCCTTCTCGAGTGTAAGGATGATTTCTTCGGGTTTGACATTTTTCGATTTGATTTCAGCCTCTACATGAATCGCGGTTGCTTTCTCATCACCTTTGACGATCAAATCGCCTGAATCGGTCACAATATTCAACGCCTCGATGGACTCCGCAGGTAATTCAAGCTGTCTTTTTTCTTCTTCAACCTTGATCACGTTATTGTTGATCGTGCATCCGGCCAAGCCAATTCCCACAGCAATAAGGCCTACTCCTATCCACTGTTTCACTTGTTTCATCTGTTTCCCCTCGATACTGGTTATTTTTACAAGATAAGTTCTATAACATCATAGCAAAACAGCGTAGAAGGGAAATCAGGCTGCAGGGTTGTTCTCTCGTCAGTCCGCAGACGGATATTCCATTGTAGAGATCCCGTCTTTTCCCTACACTACAAGTAAGCATATTTCTCTAATTGAGTTGTCGCGGAGGGTAAAACAATGGACTTGAATCGAATCCAACTTGTGACGGATGCTTTTCCGTGCTTTTCCCTTGTTCCGGAAGCCGCATGGCGCCATCCTGACATAACAGTGGAACGCTTTTCTCCCCAGCTTACGATGCAGCAGGGTCATCTGTTTGCCCATGCCGCTTTTGTATTGTCAGGCAAGGTCCGCATCTATATCATCAGCGAGTCAGGACGTGAGGTTACGTTATATCGGGTACAACGCGGGGGAGTCTGCGTCCTCATGATGGCCAGTATTTTAGGTGAGACGGGCTATGAAGCATCCGCACAGCTAGAAGAGGAAACCGAGCTGCTGCTTTTGCCTGTAGATGTTTTCAAAGACTGGATGGATCACTATAAGGACTTGCGTCAGTTTATTTACCGGAACATGATCAACCGAATGGTCTCCGTCACATCTCTGGTCGAGGATATCGCGTTTAAACCGATCAACGCCCGCATCGCCGAATTATTGCTCCGTCGTACCACAGATTCTCACAATCATCTTTCCATCACCCATGAAGCGATTGCCATAGAACTCGGAACTGCCCGAGAGGTAATCAGTCGGTCACTCAAGGAGTTTGAAAAAGCCGGGTGGCTTCAGTTAGGCCGAGGCCGAATCACAGCTATTCGCCGTGATGCCCTCCAGGAAAAACTTTTTCCTAGTGATTGGTGAGATTGGTGAGTAAGTTACAGAAGCAACCATTTTCTCTCTCTACAATAAAGTCGTAGTGACTACCCATGAAAAGGGAGAGGATGTTTCATGTCAAAAGCACGTTCGTATTATGAATCAGCAAATTTGTCGCATATCCCAGAATTGATGAAATTGGCGCCTGACGCTGCCGCTTCTTATTTTTCTTTCGAGCGGCAAATCTACCAGCAATCCCACCAGCTTCCGGTCAAAACGAAAGAGTTGATTGCCATTGTGGTCGCTCACGTGACTGGCTGCCCTTATTGCATCGATGTTCACGTCAAAAAGTATAAAGAACTGGGCGGCACCATGGAGGAAATTATGGAGGCTCTACTGGTTGCCGCAGTGACACGTTCCGGTGCTATCTTAAGTCATGGGGTCAATGCCTTGCTCGCCTATCATGATGCTCCTGGCAAGCCAGATTGCTTTTGCTAACCGAATACATGACCCATCTGGAAAAGCTAAACAAACGAATCCAGTTTCATCAAAAGCTGGAATTCGTTTGTTTTTTTGTATGTTTGCACACTTTTGATGATCAAATGATTGCGACATTTTTCCTATCAGTGTTATGGTAAAAGCAGGATGATCACTTACCAAGAATTACTAACCGTTTCGAAACAGGAGGATTTATGGCTCGTATACTGATAGCAGACGACTCCCTTGTAGTACGAGATTACATGAAAATCATTTTGGAACGGGCGGGCCATCAAGTCATTGCAGAAGCGACGAATGGGTTGGACGCCTATCAAAAGTATACGGCCCACCTTCCCGACGTGGTGACGATGGATATCAATATGCCAGGAATGAATGGCATAGAGACCGTCAAAAAAATCATCGGCACCTTCCCCGACGCCAACATCATTATGGTCAGCACCAACGGATTAAAGCCGCTCGTTTTTGAAGCAATCAACGCTGGAGCGCGCCATTACATTCTAAAACCGATCGATGAAGAACGACTTTTGGCTTCCATTACGAATTCGCTTTAGTCGATCAACCAAAAAAACTGAGGCACTGGCGCCTCAGTTTTTTTCTATGTTTCTAGCGGGATTCGGAAGGTAAAGCGGGTGCCTTCTCCGTTTTGGGTATGAACCTGAAGGGTTCCTCCCAACTGCTCAACCTCTTTTTTGACAATGGACAGGCCAATTCCTCTGCCCGATACGAGACTTGCATGTTCTTGTACCGTAACATGCTCAGCCAATGCCAGCCTTAGCTTCTCCATATCTCCCCCACGCCCATCATCACGAATCATGACGCACAGGGAAGTATCCTCTTGCCAAATGCGGCATTGAATCTTGCCGCTGCGTTCCTTTCCGCATGCCAATCGTTCTTGCTCTTCTTCCATTCCATGATCGATCGCATTGTTGAAAATGTGAACCAGGCTCCTCGCAAAATTCTCGAATCGCTCCGGATCGACCAATACTTCTTCCGCATCCCATTCGACCCGATCGATCGTCTTATTCAGTCGGATGGCAAGCTCACTTACATAGTCTTCGTACCGGGACAACAGGTCCTTCATGGGACGATAGCGCAGCTTGCGGATGCGGTGGAGCAGCTCCTGCTGAGCTTTCCCCTGTACCAAACTGGTGATCTCCTGCTCGAAGCTTTCCCATTGCTCTTTTGCAATGGTGTACACATGCTCGTTATGGTCCAGGAATCCGATCCCGAGCTTGTGCTGCATGATCGACAAATCCTGTTGCATCGCAGCTTGAACCTCTGCGAATGACTGCTGGGCGCGCGCATCCTTGTCGGACAGGTGTTGTTCCGACTTTGCCCATTGAATCAACCATGACTCCAAGTCATGCAGCTTTTGCGGTGTATGAATCAAGTGTAATTGGCTGAAGTCACCCTTAAACTGATGAATCTGAGCGACCAATTTGAATAGTTTCTCGGATTCCGCTATGTCTTCTCCGAGGACCCGCTTCCACCCTTCCTCAAAGAAAGCGTCAAAAGCTCGCAGTACCTTTTGGAAGAGCGGGAGGCTAATCGCTACCGTTACGACCATATTCAACCTTTGCCATTCTCGCTCCATCTTTGATTTGAGCGCCCGCTGCTCACTCATATCTGTCAGGATCAGCATCAAGCCCTCTGGCGAATCCCGCCGATCTTCATAAATCGGCTTGCATGCCAGCTTCAACGGCATTTGATTGATCTGGATTTCTGTAGGAAACAGACTGAGATACAGCTCTTTTTGCCCTTGGTCCTTGGCTTCAAAGTACTTTTCCAAAAGAGATTCAATAAATACGCTGTCCTCTGGACGATCCGGGTAAAGCAGCTCTGCGACCGATACCCCAGCCAGTTCTCTGCCAAAGATCCGTAGACATTCCCGACTGTACTCAGAATGGACCAGCAGATTTCTGGAAAAAGAAAGGAAGCCTTGTCCCGCATTGTTCAACAGATTTTTATTCGCCTGCAAAAGTGCCTGAATCTCATTGGTACGCTCTGTCACGATCTTTTCCAAGGATTGATTCCATTGCTCCAATTGATGATACAGTCTCGCATTTTCAATAAAGATCGCAATTTGCGAGAAGATCAGTCTGAGCGGCTCTGAGCGTTTTTCGTTGAACACATGTGTCGTCTCATTGTTCTCCAAATAAATGACACCGATCATTTTTCCTTGCTGCCATAGCGGGGAGCATAGAATCGATTTCGGCTTGTGCTTCGCAATGTACGTATCGCGGAAAAAGACACCTTCAACCGAAGCATTGTGGAGCACCAGCATCTCTTCTGTACGAATCGTGTAATTCACGACAGCCACAGAAAGCATTCCGCTATGCTCATATGGGACAGACTGCATGATCTCCACGTCCAAATCGACAGAGCCTGCCGCTTCGATGAGCCAGTCACCATCTTTTTTCAGCAAGAGGATTCCTTTCTCCGCACCTGCATTGCTCATCACCGTGCGCAGCATCGTCGCCAACAGCATTTCCAATCGGAGCTCGCTAGCAATCGTTTGCGACGCCTTGATGACACTCATTAAATCGACGAGGTCTGCTGTCTGGTCAGTCGTGGCAATTTCGGCGGAAGCTCCCAGGCTTCTAACCCGTTGCAAAAGATAAGGGTACCGTTCCCCAATCTCCCGTGCCTTGGCGACCGCTCCCCATAGCATGTAAACCTCGTGCGCCTCCGTCATGTACGCCTTCGCAATCGTTTCGAGTCCAAGTGCCAAGTAATGCTGGGCGGCCAATTCATTTGCCATTGCCTCGTTTTGCAAGAAAGCATCCTTTTTGGCGAGTTGAACCGCCTGTTCGTAAAAAGGACCCGCTTCTTGTTTTTTCTCAGTGACACGCAGCCACTCAGCATACATCAGCAACCACTTGTGCTGAAAATTTTCCGGGCATTCGTTTGCCCACGTCTTCATCTTTTTGAGATTTGCTTTGATTTTTTTCCCGTACTTCGATTTTTCCTGTCCGTTGGCGTTCTCATAGAGCCCCGTCAATGCCAGTGTTTGCATAAAAACTTGCTGGCTGACAAGTACTTGTCCGCTGACTGAATCCATCCATTGCTCCGCTTCAGCCAGCAGCTGGGCTGCCTCCAGATGGTTCCCGTACATGAGGTGAACCATCGATTTATAGTAGTGGTACATGTACCGCTTGTAGCTGTTTCCTTCTTTTTTCAGGTTGCTTACATAGGCAACTTCGTCAAAGCCATCATGGCAAAACGCCGTTCGTTCATTGTCCGTCCACCTTGTAAAAGCATGCAGCGCCTGGCGCAATAACAGGAGCCGGTCATCGTGATCAACGACCTTGATTTGTTGAATCATATCGCTGTATTCCTCGATTTGCTGCTCCAATTCTTCCACTGGCACACCACAATAGAGCATGGCCTCCAAAAGACCATGGGCATTGTAGGCAGCATAAATGTTGCCTCCGCCGTCCAAGCCGAGCTGAATCGCTTTTTTCAGGAGAGGGATGTTCGTCCGCGCATGCTCGCACCAGTGGTTGATGAGTAGGGCAAACGCGCCATACGCCTTCGTCATGGCAATCGGATCGGCGAAGCTGTCTGCCACACGGCAAGCCAATTGTCCAAATTCGTACGCCTCTCGATAATTTCCGAATTGAGCAGCTTGTACGATCCCGTAACCGGTATAACCGTTTGCCGAAGCGACCGCGTTTCCGTGCACGAGCGACAGATGAAGGGCACGCAAAATCGTTAAAGCAAACCAATTGAGATTGACAAAGTAAGCAGATGGCCCGGCGTAGCTGATGATGCTCATCGCCATCTGATAATTTTCATCGGGAACATCCGGCAAATACAGCAACTCATCTATTTTCCGGCCCTTGAGGCGGCGCTTGATGTGAAACATTTCCTTAATGATATCGAGCTTGCCAGGCTTTTTCGGAATCGGTACGCCCAATAACCCCAAGGCTTCGCTTGCGATCTCCATGACACGCGGAAATTCAGCCAGTCGCGTATACATGCGAATTTCCATTTCCAAAATGCGTACTCGTTCCAGGTCGGTCTTGGCATGCTGCATCCCGCGTTCAAACAATTGTTTGGCCTCATCCAATTGGTTACAGAGGTACGTCGTCTCCGCAGACAACGCACACAACTCCATGGTCAGATCATGATTGCGCTGCCAGCCCTCTTCCCCCACCAGCTCGAGACCGCGTTGGAAATACTGCAAAGCCGACTCAAATGCCGCAGAGGATTTCGCTTTTTGTCCAGCGATCAAATGACAGTGCGCTACATGCATGCGCTCCGCCTGATCCTCCAGCATATCTTTGCCCCGATACATATGATCGCAAATTTCGAACAGGAAGCCGGATTCGCTTCCTTGGGACATTTCCCACATCATTCTGCCCAGCTTGACGTGAATCTGTCCGCGCTCTGCCTCTGCTAACAACGAATAGGCGGCCTGTTGAATGCGATCATGCACAAAGCGGAAACGAATCCTCATCTGAGACGCCACTTCTTCTTCCACGAGCGCCGCGTAGGTCAGATATTCCGCTCCTTCAATCGGATAGATGAGACCTTCCTCAATCGCAGGCGATATATGCTGGATGGCTTCTGACTCCGTTTGATTCCGTGACTTGGCTATCAAATGAAGCAAAAACGAATTGCCCAGACAAGCAGCATAAGCGAGCTGTTGCTGAGTAGAATCAGGCAATCTTCTCATTTTTTCTACGAGAAGATCGGCCACATTTTCCGTTGTACCCAGCTTCTCGATTTCGGCCAAATCCCATTGCCAGCTCCGCTCTTCTCTCCCATACCACAACAAGTTCCGATCATACAGCGTCTTAATGAATTCTCTTACATAAAACGGATTTCCGGCTGTTTTTTGCATGATAATCGTAACCAGCGGCTCCGTCATGTCTGGATCACTATGCAAGGTATCCGCTACTAACGAATTGAACTCATGTTCTCGAAGCGGCAATAACGTAAATTGGCGCAAAATGCGGCTCTTAATGCCTGTCTCTGTCAAAATGGCAATCAACGGATTCATCACACTGCCATCATGCTCACGATAAGCGCAAATCAATAGAAAATGACTGATCTGCATATCTGCAACCAACTCTCGGATCAGGAACAGCGAAGAAGAATCCGCCCATTGCAAATCATCCAGGAACAAGACGAGTGGATGCTCCGGTCGCGCCCAAATCCGAATAAAGCGTTGCATCACCCATTGAAAGCGATTTTTTGCTTCCGCTGCAGGCAACTCAGGTACGGCAGGCTGTTTGCCGATCACTGTTTCAAGCTGTGGAATGACATCCACGATCACTTGACCAAGTCCTTGCATGGCGTCGAGTATCATCTCTCGCCAAGCGAGCAACTCACGTTCGTGGCCTGCCAATAACTGCTTGATCAAATCCTGAAAGATTTGAATGACAGCGGAATAAGGTACCGCTTGATTATATTGATCGAACTTTCCTGAAACAAAACGTCCTCGGCCTCTCAAAAACGCTTTTTGGGCTTCCAGCACGAGAGCAGACTTACCCACACCTGCCGAGCCACTGAGGAGAACCATCCTCGTAGCGCCGTTCGTGACTTGCTCAAATGCATCGATGAGCATCTGGATTTCTTGCTCACGTCCATAAAGCTTCTCTGGAATCCGCAAGTGATCAGCACGGTCTTCCAAAGCAAGCGGAAAAGGCGTAATCAAACCGTTTTGTTCAAGCTGGTCATAGCAGCGCTGCAGGTCTGCCAGTAAGCCAGACATACTAAAGTAGCGATCCTCTGTATTTTTTGACAGACACTTCATCACAATGTCCGATAGAATCTCTGGAACGGATGGTTTTACACTGGAGGGAGCGAGCGGCTTTCTCGCCATATGAGCATGTATGAGTTCAAGCATGTCCGAAGTTAAAAAGGGCAGCTTTCCAGTCAATAACTCGTAGAGCGTGACACCAAAAGAATAAATATCAGAGCGGTAATCGACGGTGCGATTCATTCGCCCCGTCTG
Source organism: Brevibacillus brevis (assembly GCF_022026395.1). Lineage (NCBI taxonomy): Bacteria > Bacillati > Bacillota > Bacilli > Caryophanales > Paenibacillaceae > Brevibacillus > Brevibacillus brevis. The sequence continues at coordinate 5,916,716 of NZ_CP041767.1, forward strand.
CTCCGGCGAGACGTAGCGAAGATTTCCCTTCCATTCTTTTGGATTCATCACACTTTGGTATTCCTGGTGGCATTTCGTCGCCAAACCAAAGCTACCAAGCTTCACCTCATAGGTATCAGGATGAACCAGGATATGATCGGGATTTACATCCTTATGAATGATTCCGTGCTGATGGATTTCTCTCAAGCAGGAAGCCATGCGAACCGCAAGGAAGAGCATCTCCTTTAGCGACAGTCCTTTCATTTTCATAAGCAAGGAGAGCGGCACTCCCCCGAAATCTTCCGTAATCATTACCGTCTCACGGTTGTGATTAACGAGTTCGATGATCGTTTCCACTGCATGGGATTCCAATGATTGAAGAATGCGATATTCATGCTTCAGTTTCCACAGAGATTCTTTATGGGAAGGTCCTTCCATCGGTACCTTGAATAAGACAGGGAGATTGTCGTTATTTCTGTAACCCCGATAAATTCCCAATTTTGAATGAGTGGAAAGAAACTCTGCCACCCTATAACCTGGAACCACGATCATGCCGCTCATACTATCCACTCCATCTTTAGGTAGAACATCCTATCTTTTTAATTGTTGCCCCGGAACAAATAATCTATATTTAATCTATATTCTGTCTTAATATAATCTCTTTTTACTATTTTTCAAGGAGGTATAGTTTTGTCAAATCTCAGCCGCAGTGTAAGTAACCCGCACAATAATGAAGTGGTCACCTTTTTAAAGACAACGGAAGAAACGAATGGCGAATATTTATTATTCCGTACCGATCTTCCACCGGATAACGGGATTTTTCTACACTATCATACAAAACTTGTCGAAACCTTTGAAGGTGTAATTGGAAATTTAGAGGTAACCATTGACGGAAAAAAAGTAATCCTGAAGCCGGGAGAGAAGCTGAATATACCAACAGACAAGGTTCATGGGTTCCACAATCCCTCTAACGAATTCGTCAGCTTCCATGTCGAAATCCGGCCAGCCGGTACTTTTGAAGCGTTTGTCCGCTGTGGATACGGGCTCGACACAGACGGGCGCAGCTTTTATTTGCCGTTTATCAAGCAATATATCCCGAAAAATATTCTCCTATTGGGAACGATCTTTCAGATGGGGCAGTTTTACCTCCCAATCATTCCGCGCTTCCTGCAAAAAGGCATGTTTGCTGTGCTCGCTGCATTGGCTCGTTGGACAGGCTCAGATAAGTCTTTGGAAAAATACTACAAAACCTCTTCGGCTGCATCAGTCTCCCATTCCGAAGTCGAGCGAACAACGCAAGAAACGTTGCAAGGATAAAATGAGAAAGACACCATTGGGAATACTCCAGCTTGGTGTCCTCCACGCTTCTTATATCTACATATTCCAACCTGGATTCGTTGTTTTAATGTCCAAGACCATGTAACTCCTTCACCGTATCAGAGCAGAAAGCTGCTCTTGTACGTTGTTTTGACACATGCCTCCATGATAACAAATGATACTATTAATTTCCAAGTTCTCGAATTTTTTTAAAGAGTTTACTGCTATTTCCATATCGAGAGTGTTTTGCGGAATCGGCCCTTGTAGTGCTCCGTTCATATACACCATAGCATCCCCTGCTATCAAGGTCTTGCTGTCTTGTACATAAAGGCTGATATGCCCCGGCGTATGTCCGGGAGTGTGAATGATGCGAATTCCCCCACAATACGGCAGAATCTCTGCGTCTGCCAGTGTCTTGTGCACCATTGCCTTTGGCGGATTTTCACAAAGCCTTTGCAAGTACTCGCGTTCCTTTTCAGGCAACATCGCAAGTAAAGGAGCCATGACTTTTGGGTTTGCTTTGAGGAGAGGACGTGTGCCCTCGATGTACGGCCGATCTAGCTCATGCGCGTATATTTCGACCTGTCCGCCAAGCTCACGAACGATTTCTGGAAGACTTCCGATATGATCAAGGTCCTGATGTGTCAAAATGATAGTCTGTAAACGCTCAAGTGGGATGCCAGTACGGCTCATTTCCTGACGAATGGTCTCCCATGAACCAGGCATACCTGTATCTACCAATACCGCTCGTTCATCATCCCAAAGCAAGGTGGGATTGATCACCATCGGCTTGCCAAATGCCTCTCCTTGTAACGGAATCATTTTCACACCTGTGTTCGCTTTCATACCCTATTCCTCCTCACACCTTTTTATCGCACAACTACTTTTTATCACGGAGCGAGGAGCGTTGTCGATAACAAAATATTTTATTATATCACAAATAAAAATATTTGTCAATAATTGTTTTTCAGTCTCTTTAACAGCAACTACACCCGAATTACGCGGTCGCTCTTACTAGAGAAGACCGCGTTGGCGTTATTTTTACCTTAGGGTGTTGGTGTTTGAACAGGCTGCCCACCCGTAGATGCATCTTGGCTTCGCTTCCCAAGAACATCACGGACAGGTTGGATGTCAGGCTCGTCCATCATCAACCGATGAACCGGTACGAACACAGCCGGTGGGCGGGTCGGTTCAGGCTGTGTTTCAGGTGGCTGCACATGCGTACCTGTACCTCCCCAAACCATATAGCCTCCCCACGCTCCGGCACCTAGCAAGACAACTGCGCTGGATATCACCGTAGCTTTGTGCCGAAACAGCTTCACGAGCGGATTGGCTGTTTCGTTTCGTACCTCGTCCAAAAGCTTGCGGAAATCAGCGTTTCGGATCGCATACCACCGTTTTCGCCATTCTTTGTCCCGCAATCTCTTACCTTTCTCCTCAAGGAAAAAGACCTTCAATGCTTGTCTGTAAGCAGGCAGCAAATACTTTCCTTCGAAAAACATCCGCTGGCTCATCGTCCATTGGATAAAGGACAGGGTAACGGCTTCCCCACCATTTTGCTGAACATACTCCAGCAATTCTGCAAACTGGAATCCTTCCTTACCAAAATGATCTTCCCGGTAAAAGACCAGCGGCACCTGCGGGAACTCGTCAGCATGGAGCGGTTTGCTCAACATATTCTGGATCATTCTTTGTTGTACGGAAATCGCATCCCGATCCCATTTTCGGAAAAATTCTGCCGGGTGCGGCGTGCTTCTCTCTTCATGCAGCTTCGCCAGATTCATGAGCATTTCTTGCTTGTGGCGGCTCTCCATATCCAGCGTTCCGAAAAAGCTCTGTGGCTTCTCCTCCAAAAGGGCAATGAGAACCTGAAAATCATCCTTGGATAGCGTGTCTAGTGCGACGAGCTTCATCAAGGACTTGTCCAGCTCATCCAACAGCTCATCGGCATAGCTGCGTGCTCCATCGATGTTTTCAAAGAACTGGTGGATGGTAATGGCGGCAGCGAGCTTTTGACGTTCCCGTGCAAATAGACGCAGAACTTTTTCCATTGTCGTAGCTACGAAGACGGCATTGCGCATCGCTTGTGGTTCCGTTTCCATCCAAAACCGGATTTCCTTTAGCATCTGGTCCAAGCTGGTCACAGCGGCTACCCGCTCGGTCATATAATCCTCAAAGAGTGGCTTCACCAACTGTGGATAGCCAAAAATCGTCCGCATCATGAAGCCAAACAGCTCGCGGTTGCTGGACAAATGCTTGTACACCTCTGCCACGTAGTTGCTCTGTCTTGCTGTTTTGGCCTTCATCAACACGTCCATCAAGAAGCGGATCAAATCCATTTGCAGGCGTTCCTGCCTGGTGACACGGTAGGATTCAATCATTTGCTTGACCGTCTCGCTGTCAGGAAGCTGTTTGGACGAAAGCGCCTCTACTTCGATTCGCATCAGCATTTCCTGAAGCTCGATCAGCCGTTTCTTGCGGGTCAAGCTGCTGTGCCCCAAATAGCTGTTCAACGCCTGCCAAACGCCCGCCCGCTTGCTCTCATACACGGAGGTTCGTCCCTTTTCAATCAAATACAGTGCACATAGCTCATAGTACGTGCGAATGTTCAAGGCCAGTGCATGATCTGCTCCAGCGAGCACTTCCTCACAAAATTCGTGGAACGCATCCACAATCCGCGGCTCATTCACATACTCCCAGGCAAAGTCGAGATATTCGTGTCCTCCGCCCTGCAAATCGACGTTCTGAACGCGGCCAAGGGAGAAGTCGAACAAAAAGTCTTTGTCGCTATGCCCACCGCCTGGGCGAATGCTCCCTTTTTCCACAAACGTGACGTGGATATGCTTCTTGCTCTGCGGCTCGTTGCTAAACGTGAGAAAACCAAAATGTCTGCGCATCTCAAAAGGCAGACAACTGTACAAAATCTCCAATAATTGAGCAGCACTCTTGGATGAGGCACTGATATCCACATCCAGGCTGATGAATACCTTCTTTTTCGCCGCGAGCGAGGACATGACAGCAAAGAGGAGCTGTTTGAATAAACGCTCATCGATGCCCAATTGCCCAAGCAGCAGTTTTCGATCTTGCGGCAAACCTTTTTCGGAAGGGATGTCATCCACGATAGGAAGCTCCTTGCCCGCTGCATCATCGTGGCGATCTGCAAAAGTGCGCACTCCGAAGATCTTGCCCGGATTCTTGATAAACTCGTCCCGCCGCTCTACCGGAATGACATAGTTGTGACTGAAAAACGTATTGCGCTGCCCCGTAAAATCCGCTCCGACAAAGACACTTCTACCGAGAACCATCTCTCCTGACTCGGCTTGAAAGCTGACAAGCGCCTCTGGAAAGAGTGCCAGATTGCTTTCCGCCCGCTCTTGAAGCTGTCGCGGCGCGTCGTACACACAAAACGGATGAAGAGTCTTCTTGATGAATTGGTTATCCAGCCCTGGCGTTTTGGCGACAGTATCGTATCCTTCGTTCGAACGGAAAACCCCTTGTCGCCCGCGGGTGTAGTACTGCTGCAAAATGGGCTGACGGTTGCTCACTACCGCTCCCTCCCTTCGATGTAATCAAGCTGGTGCATCAACCAAATAAATGGTTCATCGACGCGAATCGGCGTCACGACTCCACTCACCCTTTGATTGACGGGATTGCTCCCCAGCGCAGATACAGCGAAATAGGCCGTATTCGTAAAGTAAACATCCAACGCATCTTTAAACGGTCTATCCACCTTTTCGATGAACCGGCGGATTTCCCCATCGATGTTCTCGAATTCAGTCGTATTTAAATATTGTTCATGGACGAAATTGCGGAAAACGTTGCTGTTGGACTTGATGTATTCGCCGTCGTCTTCTTTGATCAGATGCAGCATGTCGCTCTTCGTCAACACGACAGCAGTTGGAATATGTGTCTTGCTCTGCTCTTGGTAGCCGATGAAGTTCTCAAACAGCGTAATGACGACCTCACGCGGCTCATCGTACCTTGCTGTGAATTCCCCTGGCTCATCCCCTGCTTGCAGCATGACCCGATCACGAATCGTCTTAATTTGCAGTGGGTCGACCAGGAACAAGATCCCAGACGAGTTTTTCACATGCGCCGCATACAGCTCCAAATACTCGCGGTCAACCATTCCCTCGCCTGCTACGTCGAAAAACACCAGGATCAGCGGTGCCTTATCGCTATCCTTAAAAATGAACTGGAAGATGAACGGCTCCTGACGCTTTTCTTTTTGCGTGGAATCCAGCAGCTGTCCGCGTTCAAACAAGGGTGCCTCGTAGTTCTCCCGGAACTTGCGGCTAATCTGCGCATTGAGCGGCATACACGCGGCATCGAAGTGATTCGCGGTTGTGTTCTGCAAGGTATGAATCAGAGAGGTCATGTAAACCGACTTACCAACCTGGGAAGCCCCGACAATCGAAATAATATTGCTCGGCGCTTTACCCGCCGTAATCGGCAGCTCGTTGTGGCATTTCGGACACAGTCTGCGCTTGGAAACCATGCCATACCGGTCGGTCACACCTGCGAGAACGTTATCGACGTACAAATGGTTTTCCGACGGGATGGATTCCGGATCGATTACCGCTTCCAGTTCGTCGATGGCATCCAGTCCGAATTTATCCCGATACGCATTGAGAATCTCATCCTCCTGCAACGCGTAGTCTTCGTCGTCCTGGCGATGATGCGTGGCACGAAAGACAACTTGGTCCGGTCCGTATTTGGCGAAACAGTACGGGCAGACAATATCGTAAAAAGGAAGCCGTTCCTTGACCTGCGGCTTCTTCTCAAACATGTTTTTCAAAAACGACAGCATGGCGCATCCCCTCCTATTCAGGAATCAGTTCGTACATTTCTCCGTATTTTTTCCCGTCCGTAAAAAACAGGCGGACGACGTCTTTTTTCCTGACCTCGATCTCCGGCATCAGATTGACACCGGGCTCGAGATCACGAATGAAATTGTATCGGGTACCATCATCCTTGTGGGCGGGAGGAGAGCCTTCTTTTTTTACGTAGCAGAGTACGTCCCGCGCGATTGGAATCTCTGAAAAAATGCGAATCTGCAACGATTGATGCTTGCTGAACCAGCTTCCGCCCCGTTTAAACGAGTAGTAGATTTTGGCCTTTCCTGTGCTGACGTGGATCACATGGGCATCCCCGTCTGGCATGAGCAGAATTGGCTTGCCATTTTCCAATCGACAAGGAAAGATGCGGTATGTGTACCTGCCGATGCCGTCTGTTTTTTCCCGCAGCCCTTTGTGGACTTTGTATTCCTCTCGGGTATACAGCTTGAACTGACGATCATCCAGCTCGTTCACGTCAAAAGGGGCGCCAAACTGTGACTTGTGAACGTACACGCACGGAATATCCTGCGCCCAATGCCAATTGAGCACGTATTCGCTCCCTTGATGCTGGCAGGTGACGTCCTTGATGAGAGTTTCTGTTGTTGCCTCCCGATTAATCATGATTCATCATGCTCCCTTTACAGATCAAACCGTTTGCTGCTCTGGTTCCCGGGGTCCAAGGCACGGGGATTTTGTCTGGTGTTCAGTCTGCGCTTTGCAAAAGACGATCCGCCACTCGTGGAAGCTGGCACAAAGAGAGTGAACAATGTCAGGATGACGGCGAGCAAGGAACACGCCAGCAAACGTACCACCATATCGAGCAAGTCGATCGACGACAGACCCATTTCCAAAACAAGTCCAGCTAACAGTCCTGATACCGCCCCGCCAATCGTGAAGCTTTTGGCCAGATGGCGATTATCAAAAATCAGACCCAACGCCAAACCGAGCAAAGCACCGATGATCAGAACACTGACCACACGGGTAATGGCGTAAAACATGCTATCTTCTGTTGCGCCTGTCCGCTCGGAAACAATATTGCGGTCTGTTCGGCTCATATCGTAAATCTGACCAAAGATTCCTGTCATTTGGTCCGCGTGTTCAACATTGAAGTAGCTGCCTCCAGTCTCAGCAGCGATCTTTTGAAGCAGTGCCGTTCCGTCTGCATCGATTTGGCTCATGCCTACCGTATGGACAATTACTTGGTTTTGCTTGTAGGGCGCAAGTGCGGCAGGGACATCCAGATCACTATAGCCGTCTGACATCAACACGACCGTACTGTTCGCCATTTGATTGGCTTGCAGCTGGTCCAGCCCCGCTTGCAGTGCCAGATCGATCCGGGTGCCTCCATCCGTGCGCGGATATTGGAGCAGCTTCTTCACAACCTCATCCTTCACGGACTGGCTACTCAGCTCGGTAAGGGGTTGCAGCACGTTCGTTTGATCGTGGAATGTAACCACTGCTATGTTCATGTCACTGTCCATGCGCTGCACCATGTCGGCTGCTGCTTTGAACAATTGGTTATCCGGGTCAGACGACTGCATACTGCCTGACGTATCCAGAACCATGATAATATTATTGGCTCCGCTGGCCTGTTGAAATGATGAACCGTACAGCAGCTGAAGCAAGAGCGCCACTACGCCCACCATCAAAAACGTGCTGGGCACGAGCATTTTCCACGAAAAGCCCAGATAGCGCTGCTTCCAGCCGACTCCATTCAGTCGTGGCGAGATCATTTCCGCAATGAGGCACATCAATCCTACGAAAAAGGCATATTGACCAAAATAAAGTCCCATTAACAACCATTGCGGTATTTCTCCGGAAAGCTTGCCGAGCATGACTTCCCCGACCAAAAAACCGATCACGCCACCTACCAGACTACACACTAGCATGAGTAAGCTTACCCTTCTCTGACTCATGACGACTCATCTCCTCCCACGCGGCGAAAGACAAACCCGCTGTCCTCATAGGAAGCATGGTATTTCTTGTTATTGCGGTAAAACATCAACTCTTCCATGCCGAATCCACCCATCAGGTTCATTTTTTCTATCCCGCTTTTTTGTTCCTCGTGGATGCAGCCCAGCTTGTAGGTTCGTGTGCTCTCATCCTTGTGCAGCGCATACTGGACGAAGTCGTTGTGAATATCGGCAAACAAGTACTTCTCCTCATAGCGGTGCTTTTGCAAGAAATGGAACACTTCGATGTGAACCGCTGCCCGCTCTTCCAGCACCAATGCCAGATCGAGGAACAAATCCTCCTTCGTCAGCACGGTTCGGTTATCGTAAGCAGCCCCGACGTTGGCACGCGCAAGTAGCTCCGCCTCAAAAGATAAAGCAAATGGCGCACGGGTGAGAATCTCGTTCCGACAAAATTGACACAGCCTCTCCACGAGTCCGGCGAGTCTATTCCCGCTAAGTAGAGCGCCGCTGCCAATATACCGTTGTTCCATGTAAAAATCACTGCCGCGTGAAGCTTCCAATGACCGGATCGTTTCATGGACGACCGATTCGTAATATTCGTCCACGTTTTTGCCCAAGTAATCAGTCGCTTCCCGAACGCTTGTCTGGGCGATTTCCCGCAGTTGCTTATGCAAGGCTTCCAACTGCTCGACTTGCTCACCTAACTGCCGGTGAATCTGCTCTGCCTGTTTCTCATAGCTCACAAGGATGGAGAGCATCATCTCCCAATCCAGCAGCTCCAGCTTTTTGCCATAAATAGTGTCCAGCAAATGGCGAATAAAGGTCCGCACACGCTCCTTATCCCGTGTAAAAAACCCTCCTATGCGAATGTCCTGCCGATCCACCCGCTCTTGGTAGAGATCGACCATCTCGGCTTTCACCTGTTCAACCTGTCGCGATGTCTCGCGAATGCCTGTGCGCAGCTCATCCAGCAGGTTTGCTCCATTGGCGTGTTCGGCTGTGAGATAGTAAGCCGCATACAGCCCAAGCCGCTCATCCTCGATGACTGCTTTCTGAATCAAATCAGCCAAGGACTCCTGAGACAGCATGTGCTCCAGACGTTTACGCGTCCCGGAAACGACATTCGCCTCAAAAAAGGCTTGGCTGCTGCCGTCAAACAAAGCCAGCTCCGCTTCGCGCATATTCATATTGCAAAGCTCGCTGTAGCTGATGCCAGAGGTCATGAGCCCCGTCATTTCCTCCAAGATGTGATCCTCTGGAAGAATACCAGCCAGTTTTCGTTGCAAATCATGTGCCGTCAATCCGAGCTTTTCTCTCGCTTTAGTTTTCGGCAACACCTCGCCGTCCTGGAGTCGCTCCCAATAGCGGTCAAATACTGCGGACAGCACCGTCAATGCAATCGCATGAGTCGGTCGCTTTACTTTGGATAGACCAGCAGACGCAAACTTGGTCTGCCCGTGTTCAACCGAGATGCTGCGCATAAATTGCAGCTTGTTATAGCCGTCATTGCTTTCATGGAACTCCGGCTCTGCCTTTTTGTTGTTCAATAGCACCAGCTTGCTGATCAGCTCGTAATTTTCCTGCATGCCGCCTTCGATAAACAAGCCATGCTCTGTCTTGTCACTCAATAGATACGCCAGCGAAAACAACGGTGCGTTCACATGCTCCACAGGCAGTTTCACGAGATCCTCTGTTACCAAAAGGTTCGCTCGATAGCTGTAGTCACTTCGTTGATAGCGATTGACCTCTTCCAAAAAGCTGACCGAGAGCGCTGTCGAGAACCCGAATGCTTCCCCGTTGTTCTTTTCCTGAAGCAGGACGTACAGATCGACTGATACGTTTTTAAACAGCTCATTGAGGTAGCCCTTGAGTAGCAGCGTCAGCTCTGGCAAAAGAATCGTGGCAGGGTCATCTGCCCTTGCCACGACGGCAATATTGACTTGCTGAAAAGCAGTGAACAACTTGCCCATTTCCGCTACACGCACGCTTGCCAGCTTCATTACCTTGTTCAGTTCCATGGTGACAGCTTCATCGAGCAAAAAACGCTCGTGGATTGAAGTACGCATCTTTTTCTTGTCCTCATCAGCCTGCGGCAAGCGGCAGCCGATTACTTGCGGATGCTCCCACGTTTTGTCCTGATACGCATGGACATAAAGCACACCGTGACCATTTTGCCAATTGCGCTCGTTGTGGGCACGAACAGCTTGCAATGCCTCTACGCTCTTATCCCCGAGAAAAAGGAAGAGCACGGGGTTTTGAATGCTTCGCTGTCCGTTTCCGCTATCCAGTTGTCTTTCCAATTCCGTAACGTATTGGGTCGCGAACTCTCCAATCAAATCCCTCATGCTTCCTCCTCGATTATCAAACGATCCTAATTGTTTATTGCAGCGTCTTGCGCATATCGTTTACTTTTGACCAGACCTTTTTGTAGAACTGGAACAACTCTTCACCGTTTACGTATTCGTCGCGATCGTATTCCAGATCGTTTTTCGTTTCCTGGAAAGCAGTTGCGATTTCTTCGAGTTTTGCCAGCAATTGCTGCGTATCCTCTGCTGAAGTCATCGCGTCACTGCGTTTTGCAGCCTTGCGCTGGATGGTTGCCATGCTCTTGTGATCCAATGCGCGGAATTTTTCATAGATAGCGAATTCAACGTGCTTGTTGACCTTCATCAGGTTGATGAATGGCTCCCACGCATCTTCTTCCTCATCCTTGTCGTAGACGTACAGCGCACCGCGCTTGCAAATCGTCCCTGTATAAAGGGCTTCGATGAATCGGGTCACCAGCTCTTCTTCGTCCTTGATGGCACCTACGATCTGCTCCAGTTCCTGGATTTTGGCCTCGATTTCTTCGTATTTGCTCACTTCTTGTTCGATCAGGCGAATCTGCTCCGGATAGCGAATCAGGTTTTCTTTTGCCATCTCTTCATTGATACTGCCGAACACATCACGTGTAAATTCTTGCTCCAGACCATCTCTCATGAAGCCTTTGAGCTCAACCAATACACGCTTGATCTCGCCAGGGCTCAGCTTGGTTGCGTCTCCTTGCGCTTGATGCTTAGCCAGGAAAGTGGCCAGCGAGAACGGCTTCGTCACGATGGATTCATAGCGGTTGCTGGTCTTGCTGTCGCTGCCTTTTTCGCGGATGACTCCGTAGCGCACTGCACGGTCAAACAGTTCGCGTACTTTGGCGTTGTACGCTTTGATCCGCCCGTTTTGGTACGTGTCTCCCCACGATTTTTCCGGAATAGGGGATGGTAGATACGCCCAGTTGTTCTTTTCCGTTTGAACGAGGTGGCGTCCAATACCCTCTCTGTCCAGAATTGTACGTTCGTAGCTTTCCTCGTAGACCTTCAACGGTGTGTAAGCGAACAGTGGAACACCGTTTTTTGTATTCAGCCAGAAGATGCGGTTTTTGACTTCGCTTTCTTTGACGGTAAAACGAGAACCGCTAATCGCTGTATTTTGATAGTTTTTAATCCCCTTCAAGATCGATGGTGCTTTCAGCGGTACCGATACGAAGCCCCAGGAAGGGAAGTGCATATTGCCGAGATTGTTGCTCAGATGGAAGACTGGAATCGCCTCTTCATCCAGCTTGCTCGCAATCTTGCGCTCTACGATGCGGTCGAGTGTCTCGTCCTGGCCGTATTTGATCACGAGGAATTCTTCCATCGACTTGGTAATCACCTCACCGAACTTCGCCGAGAGGAATTCGGAAATCGAGCTGACGATATCCAGCTCCTGCTCTTTAACCCACTGATCGGAGTGTCGCAGCAGCTCGCTGGTGAAATCGCGGATCAGGTCATCCGCATCCTTTTGCTCCAGGATGTTGCTGACGACTTTGGAGATATCCGGCACACTGACGATGTTCCAGTAGTACGTTTTGTTGCCAGTGCGGTCACTCTCTTCGCCGCCGTTGATCAGGATGTCGCCGTTTTGCTCGAAAATCTGGTTGAGTGCGTTCAAAATCTCAGTAAATACGTTATAAATGCGGTTGTTTTCTGCATTCAACAAACGGTGCAGCTCTTCGTAGAATTCGATCATTTGTTCCAGCTTTTCCTGATCAGCCAGGAGCTGGTATTCGTTGATCTTCGCTTCGATGTAGCTGTTTTTCTTCTTCTCCTTGGAGATGAAAGCACTGCGGGCATCGCCCAGCTTTTCATTCGCGTTCTCTCGTGCGCCCTCGATCTCAGGCGGGAAGCTCTCCAAATTCGCCTTGAGGCTCTCGATGTAGGAAAGGATCATTTTCATCAGGCAGTAGCCTTTGTCCGAATGAATCAGACGGGATGCATAGAATGGTCCTTGCTGCGGGTGCAGGAATACACGCGTGATCATTTCGCCAAAAACAGAGATCATGTCGCCTGGCATCTGCTTTTTGGACTTGATGTACGCTTCGCGCGCTTTGGCGAGATAGCCTTGCTCCAGCTCGTGGTCGATGCTCACGACTTGTTGGGTGATCACGTTGCTGTAGTTTAGACGCTCGCTGTTTTCATAGCCTGGCAAAGGCTCAGGAACGCGCTCCTCGAACTTGCGGGAAATCGAGTCGATGTCGATTCCCAGCTTGCGGGCGAATTTCTCTGCATCTTCTTGCGTTGGGGCTACCGTGAACATTTTTTCCATCTTTTTAAACAAACGATATGCCAAGTACGTTGTCATCTCTTCGATTGGCAAGACAGCAGAGGAAGCTCCGATGACGTTGTACTGGTAGTTGGCTGCGTACGCTTTTGGCATCTGGTTGATATTCGTACGGATGTTGCTGATATAGTCGTGGATAGCAAACTCTTCACCCGAGCGCTTTTCTTCGCTCGCCATGAAGTTCGTGATGTTCTCCGCGGTTACGTTCATGCAGTAATCGTAGGCATTTTCCAATGCTTTGCCTTCCAGATTAGTCGCAGAGATCAAATGGCACAGGTTGAATGGCGGCATTGGCGACTGCACGGTGAGCACGTTGCCGTATTGCTGGCGGAAACGCTCATTGCGCTCATCCGCATTCATCCAGTAGTCCAGCTCTTTTAAGGCCGCATAACCGTTTTTCATGATGTAGTCGCGTGTGTGCGAGCTGAGACTCTTGTTCGACAGGTTGACGTCAGGCGTGAACAGGTAGCCCAGCGTATTCACCTTGTCTACCCCCGCACTGCCGAAGTCGCGCTCCAAAATGCCTCGTACGATATAGGCGATGTCGAGGAAGCAACCGCTCCCCGTTCCCCCGGACAAACCACTCAAGAGGAAAACAGTCAGCTTTTTGTTCGTGCCCTCGCACAGCATCTTGATCTTTTTCTCAATGGTTTGTACCACCTGCGTGATTTTCGTAAAGAGAAGGAGTCGCCCTGCCTGGCGTACACCCGATGCTCCGCTGATTCCGTCCGTAATTGTCAGCTCTGGCGAGAGCCAATCCGTGATGTACGGCTCCAGAATGCTGCGATTCTGCAACACACCGCCGATCTCAGGGTTGGACAGGAGTACGAACTCCGTCACTGGATCGAGTCCGATGCCCTTGTACTTTTTGTTGCGGTCATGCTCATTCGTTTCAAACGCGATGAATTCAATATTGTCCGGCTTTTCCTTGCGCTTTTTGGAAAGCTGGTCTACCGGCAGCTTGAAGCGTCTGTTCACTTGGTATTTCAGGCGCAAAAGCGCATCAATTCCTGTACCGCCAAGACCGATGACGAGCATCGGGTTATCGATTGTATCTACGCGAATCTTGTCACTGACGATTCCTCCGCCGAGGGATACGTCCAATTGTTGAATGTGTTCTCTCACAACTGCTTTCATAATCGACTCACTCCTAGACGATGTAATCTACATATAAGGACTTGTTCACATTCGTTAACGAAATTTTGATGCGATCGTTTTTCTTCAACTCTTTGCCTTTGCTTGCATCGAGTACACGCCCTGCCTTTTCGATTCGGCAGCTCGAACGGTTTTCGATGATCAGCGTATCGTTTTTCCCTGGTAAAAAGATGACCTTCTCTGTCTCCGCAAACTCAGGAGCGAGCTGCAAGAGCTGGTGGAGCTTCACTTTTCCTTTGAATGCGTTCAGTTTCTTGTACTGCGGATTAGACTTTTCGCCTGTGTCCTCATCCACGATCTCGATGGCGATTTGGCCAGCGAAGCCCTTGTTCGCCTTGCGATAGATCGACAGTGCGTACAAACCTGCACCGATCAACAGGAGGAGAAGCACGGTACCTCCTACTACGGTCATCCATGGAAATGGTTTCGATTCTGCATCAGGATTAGTGGTTGTGTTCGGCTTGTTCGCTCCAGAGCCTGCCGTTTTGGCAGCATCGACAAGGAGTGGCTTCGTCTCCCGGTAAAAGCTGGTGTCTTCTGCCTTGATTTTTATCTCGTACGTATGGTCAACCGGGATTGTGAAGCTGCCTTCGAACCCGCTGCCCGTATTGTTCAGGACGACCTCATTTGTCTTATTATCCGTCTTGTCATTGACGATCAGTGTCGCCTTCATTTGCTTGTACAGATCAGGACTCGCTACCTTCTGTCCGTTTGAAACAAGTGCTGCCTTGATCGGTACGACATCGCCAGCCTTGAAGCTCTTGGATGTGACTGGCTCCATCTCCAATTGCAGATCGTAGTTGAAGATGAGGTTAATATCGATTTTTTCCTTTGGGACACCTTTTACCTGTAGCTTCCAATCTCCCTGCTGTGGCTTGACCAGCTTGATCATCGTGTACGCATTGGATTTCGACAGTCTCACCTGGTTGGAAGGGATTTGTACTTCCTTGCCCGCTGGGTCATACAGCTTCACTTCCACTGCTTTTTGCGACATGATCGAGATGTTGGCTTCCATGACACTGCCATTCGGGATTGGGATCGGAATCTCCTGAGCTTGACCGTTTGCGACGAAGCTTTTAACCGGGACAACCTTTAGCTTCAGGTGATTTGCAAAGATTTCGCTCAAAATTTGCGGGAGCTTGTCCGCTGTACTCGTTTCGAAAAATTTACCATTTGTCTCCGCAGCTATCTGCTGTAGTGTCGTGCGGTTAAGCTGACCGTCTGCATTCAAGCCAATCGTGTAAATCGGATAGCCCTTGTCTTTTGCCTCTTTCACAGCTTGCTGCAGCTCTTGATCAGACTGTGTTTGGGTACGGCTTGATGCTTTGTTCAGATAGTTGTTTCCGTCTGCCAGCAGCACGATGATCGGCGCATTGTTTGGATTGCGTCCCGCATCAAGGATTTTTACTGCTTCGGTTACGCCTACTGCAATATCGGTGTAGGCCCCTTTTTGCAGGCTGTCGATGAAGGCTTTGATATCGTTCTTGTCTTCTTCGGAATTAATCTCAAGCAGTGCTTTTTCCCGCTCGATCTTGTCGGTATAGGCGACGACACCAACCTTGTTCGCTTGGATCGACGTCATGTCGACGAACATTTTCATCGCTTCATTGCTGACTTTGTTCTTATCGCTTTGGGTCATGGAGTTGCTGACGTCCACGACCAGGACAGCGTCCATATTGTTTCCGCTTGTTTGCGCAAAGCTCGGATGAGTGACGGAGAGGACACTGACCAAGAGTAGGGCAAGACATGCTACGTATCGACATAACATTCGGAATCGTATTATTTTCATAAGTGCTCCTTTTCTTGTTCGTTACAAAGAATTTGTGAAGTGTTGCAAAGAAAGTAAGACTATGACACTATTACCACTAGATTCAAGAAGTAGTAGACAGATGATAAAAAAGTACTAGAATGATTGCCCCTTACTCGTAATACGATACGACATGATTCTTTGTTACAGATTTCGACAACTTCGTTAGGAGAAATTTTATGTTAACTTACTTTCTGTTGTTTGCGGCTTTTTTGCTGCTAGCGGTCCGATTCCTCAAGCTGCTGCGACTAAAACGGCGCAATCTCTCCAACGCCGAAATCGATCAGCATCTTCATGCCTTACTGAATGAGAAGAGGGATTCACCATGAGAAAACGAATCGGCGTACAATTTCGCAAAACCCGTAAAACCACTCATACGTATGAAAGAATTCAAGCGTGCACGCGATGCCATACGTATCATGTCCTGTGGGAGACACATTGTGAGACCTGCGGGAGAGCCTACACACCGATCCGCCAGGTTTCCCACGCTGTGACGCGCCGCTATGTGCAGACGCGCTTTTTGCTCTTGGGCTTATTCGTCTGTCTTGCTGTCCTTTCTGCGGATACCCTTTTGCAATTAGCTCTCGCAGGAGGTATTGGCTGTGTGTTGTTCGTCTTGTTTTTCATGATGCAGAAAAAATACGGCAGCTATGAAAGAGACGTACAATTTCAACACTTTTTAACGAGAGAAATGGAGACGATCAAGAAGTCACTTCTCCATCATTTAGAGGAAGTGGGCAACGACGTCAAAGAAGGACACCTCAAGGAAGCCTATGAAAAAACGAGAGAGATCGGGCACTTCATCGATTCCGATACGATCAAGATACGCAAGATCATGTTCCTCAATCATTACGTCCTGCGCAAAGACATGGAACTGGAGCTCGAAACGCTCATCCCGTCTATGTACGACAAGGACTTCATGGAGTATGTGCGGGAAGTCATCAAGGTCCAGCCTTCGCTCGTCAAAAAGTCCGTGCTTACCTATGTCAGACGTTATAAAAAGCAAATATTGTTGCTGGAAAACGGGGATCAACTCATCGGTCAGGTGGCAGGTGCAGCGCTCCGCATGAAGTCGTATGTGGATGAATATCAGGATCTGATTATCGAATTTATCGATTTTTTGCCTCGCGAGCGCCTTCTGCGATTGGCAAAAATGGTACAAACCCATAAGAATGAAGGTTGGGAACAACTATATCATTCTACCAAAAACAGGGTGGATACGCATTACGCCTTTGACCCGGATTTCAAAGGCATACTGTGAAGGAGGAGCCTTTTATGCTGCCTATCTCTCCCTATCATAGGTCCCTTTGGGTACGTAATATTTTTCTCGGACTCTTTGCCTTGGGTTTGATCGCCGTTCTGTTCAAGCTCGGATTCGGATACAAGCAGATTACGTTGTATAAACAAGCAAAGGCGTTTTACGAACAAAAGAACTTGCTGCAAGCCGAGGAAACCTTTTCTCGTGCGCACGATATGGCTGTCCTGTCCTACGGGGATGACGAATGGAATTCTATCATGTTCCTACTGACTTCGATCCGTACTGAGCTGGAGGGGCTTCAACAGCAATCGCTCGCGGCCATTTCGGAAAAGAAGGTCGCAGAAATCGGCGCGGTCTACGAACAATACCAGGCAGTCAAACAGAAATATCAGAATCAAAAGGACGTACCAGGGATGTTTTTCCAGCAATTGTCCGCTCAGATGGGTATGGATAAGAGCTTTTCCGATTATTACTTGAATGCCTTGCAAACAGCAAAGGCTCAGGCACAAGCGAATCTCGAAAAGGAAAAATATCAGGACGAATCTTTCATTGAAACACTCCTTGCCATTCCAGATGAATACTACGGCGGCAAAAAGAAGAAGCAGGCAGAGCTCACGGCCTTGTTCCAGGACTATGAAAAGACGAAGCTACGGAAATTGATCGCTTCTGCTCCTTTTGAAGAAGTCATCACCAAAACGGCTACAAGCATACGTCATTACGAAAAATTGGGTATTGAGACAGATTGGCTAGTGGGTCAGTTGGAAAAGTATGCGCTAGCTGAAATCAAGGAAGTCATTCGTTCAAAGGATTTGAGTGCCTTCGTTGACATGGCAGCCGCCTATCGCAAAATCGAGGATGTGCTGTCCAGTGATTCACCTGTCCTCGATTCGATCACCCGCTATCTGGAAGGCAAGCTTAAGCAGGCAGAACAATACATCAAGTCGTTCGAGTTCACCAAAGCACGTGAATTGTACGAACAGTTGAATCCGCTCCAGGATACAGCTACACTCCTGTCCGATCTGGAAAAGCTCTGGTTGGAATACGATCCAGCACGCTTATTGCAATTGAGATATCCAGACAGAACGTTCACCGACATGCTCTCTGGCACAGATCGCTGGGGAGCAAAGCTTTACGCATTTGGACTCTCTGAGGCAGATCAACGTCTTTATTTCGCAGCGAAAATGCCAAATGACTCGATCCTCTATTTGGATCAGTCGCTCGATGCAGACATGAAATCGGCAAAGGCTAAGATCGACGATACTCTCGGAACTAAAGAAAAGCCTGTGATTATCGTGAGTGCATCCGGCAAGGAGCGTGCTAACGCCTACACGGCACTCTCTCCGAATTTGACAAAAGAGTCACTTGATAAGCGCTTTTCGGTTGAGGCTGATGAACTCAGCGTAGAGGACTCCGAGCATGTGATCATGAAAAATGCGGTAGGCAAAGGGGAAAACGAAATCGCTTTGTTCAAGCTCGAGGACAATGGCTTGGCTTATATGGAAAAGCTGGCTGACTTGGAGGAGGGTTCCGAAGAAACGACCGAGGGAACCGGGTCAGAAGAAGCGCCTTCCCCTGCTGACGGCACAACAGAAGCGACGGATAAAACTCCCCCTGCCACTCAAAAAATCGATGTTTTTGCAGGACCCGGTGAAGAATATGAGAAGATCGGTCAGGTAGCAGCAGATGGTTCCTTCCAAGTCATCGCAGATCTGAATGGCTGGTATCAGATTGTGTTTGATGGAAAAGAAGGCTGGATACGCACTGCCGAATCAACGCCGTAATCTGTTTGCTGAATTAGGAGCTCCCCCTCGCGATCATGGCATACCTTCCTTGATCTGCGTCGGGAGCTTTTCCTCATTTTTCCGCGTTGCGCTAGGTGTCAGATTATTCTATAATTTATTTTTATTTTATAGACAGATAGGAGTGAGAAGAGATGTTTGGAATCGTTCATTATGAAGCATTTCTGATGACCGCGATCATGTTGAACCTGATACCCGGCTCAGACACGATGTACATCATCACCCGCAGCATTTCGCAAGGAAAACAGGCAGGTATTCTTTCGGTTCTCGGCATTTTGACAGGCTCACTCATTCACACGCTCTTGGCTGCTTTCGGCTTGTCGCTCATTTTGGCGCAGTCCATCGTGCTTTTTAACATCGTCAAAATATTGGGCGTCGCCTATCTCGTCTATTTGGGCATTCGGATGCTCATGGCAAAGGAATCACCAGCTTTTGACGCAGCCGATTCCAAGAAGGTGAAGGGTGAAAAGGTCTATCTGCAAGCGATCCTGACAAGTGTCACGAATCCAAAGGTCGCCCTGTTTTTCATCGCCTTCCTCCCGCAATTTGTTAGCGCGACGGAAGCCGGACCACTTCCTTTCCTTATTCTTGGTCTTACTTTTACCGTTACGGGTGGCATCTGGTGTAGTCTCCTCGCCCTGTTTGCTTCCTTTGCTACACAAAAATTGCGCAATAACCAGAAGTTCTCTGTCATTCTCAACAAGCTGACGGGGATTGTTTTTATCGGGATGGGGTTGAATTTGTTGCGGGCGAAAGCGAATCCTTAGGAGGTTTGTCTATGAAAAAGATTATTTCAGTACTCGCACTCATTCTTTGCTTTGCTTTTTTACCTGTTCAAATGATTGAAGCACATCCAGGCAGAACGGATGCAAATGGTGGGCACACCTGTAGAACAAACTGCGAAAAATGGGGATTACAGTATGGAGAATATCACTATCACAACGGTGGCGGTGGTTCTTCCAACAGCCAAGTGAAAAAATTGGCCCCTCCAAAACCAGCGGCCCCCCGTACACAACCTAAAATACTACCTTCAAAAACAATTGTTGCTGTAGACAATGCTAACGTTTATTCTGCTCCATCCCTTGACTCTGTCGTTACTGCAACCCTATGGTATGGTTTTGAAATCAAAGCATCCGGTACACAGCCAGAATTTATCGCCATGGATCAAGGTTACGTTTCCAAAACAATGGTCACCTCTTATACACCAATTACTCCCAAGACCGTTAAAATTCAAGGAGAGAAAGGCTACTTCTTCTCGACCCCTTCCACAGAAAGTCCAGGCAGGGGCTACGCTGTCAGAGATGCACTTGTTCAAGTAGTCGGTGAACGTGGAGATTGGTATTACGGCGCCACCATCGATGAAAATGGGAAGGTTTTAGTTGGATTTGTTTCGAAAAGCGTCGCCTATTAACTATAGAAAAAAGACCGAAAAAGCCAGGCAGGAGATTCTTTCTCCTCTGGCTTTTTTCATGTTCAGAAATTGTTTAGATCAAATGATTATGATACCTCTAGGCATTTTTTCACAACTGGAACAGCGGGTGAATCTGTTGTTCTCGACTAGCAAGATTTGTACAACGAAGAATGCCCTTGTTGAAAAAGTTTAGTATAACTAAAAATCAAGACAAGGGGGGGGAAAGATGAATTGAGTTAACGGTGCAAAAAGGGAGTTGAAGAATGTGCGAGTGCTGTTAAGTGCTGGGTTTATCTTGGCAGGCTTATTCCTCCTTTTCTATCCTCAATGGGAAACGGCGGTATCTGCACAAAAGCAAGAACAGCTCATCGAAGCGTTCGAACAACTGAGCAACGTCAGCGAGCAAATAGAAACATCTACATCCGAGGACCCACCAGCTCCTCAGATACAAGCGCCGCTCGCTATGTTGGAAGGTGCCAGAGGCGTGATTCGGATTCCCAAAATTGATCTGGAAATGATGATTTTTGAAGGCGCGGACAAGCATGCCTTGAGTAAAGGGGTTGGCCTGATCGAGCCAGACAAGGAATTCGGTGTGAACAATGTTGGACTGGCAGGTCATCGCGGGATTACTCATGGTAAGCAATTCAATCGTTTGGACGAACTAGCACCTAATGATGAGATTGAGATCAGGACGAAAACGGCAACCTACCAATTCGTTGTCGTGAAAGCCTTTGTCGTAGATCGTACACAAATAGAAGTTCTAGTGGATCAAAAGAAGCCATTGATCACCTTGGTCACATGCACCCCTGTTGGAGCAAAAGATCCGAAGGACAGACTGATCGTTCAAGCTGAATGGAAACAAACGACTTCATCTCAGCCCTAACACTTCCTACTGAAAGAATGAGCTAGTTTGATTACGTACAGGAGGAGCATATGCAAAGGAAATCTTGGGTCGTTGTGGTGGCACTTTTGCTCATCATCCAAAACTTTTTCGGTTTCACGACAACCACGTATGCCCAAACACAAGATGAGGTTGTCGTTGGCAATAGTGGGGAGCCGGGCACAGGGACTCCTACCGATCCGGGCACAGGAACTCCTACCGATCCGGGCACAGGAACTCCTACCGATCCGGGCACAGGAACCCCTACCGATCCGGGCACAGGAACCCCTACCGATCCGGGTACAGGAACTCCTACCGATCCGGGCACAGGAACTCCTACCGATCCGGGCACAGGGACTCCTACCGATCCGGGTACAGGAACTCCTACCGATCCGAGCACAGGAACTCCTACCGATCCGGGCACAGGAACTCCTACCGATCCGGGTACAGGAACCCCTACCGATCCGGGCACAGGAACCCCTACCGATCCGGGTACAGGGACTCCTACCGATCCGGGCACGGGAACTCCTACCGATCCGGGCACGGGAACTCCGACTACTCCGCCGGGCACGGGAACTCCGACTACGCCACCTGTTGAACCACCAGTTCCTCTACCAGAGGTACCGGTACCAGTTCCAGACCCTGAAGACAACATCATCAAAGACAACATCATCACCAGCGTAGTCATGAAGGACAAAGACGGAAACAACATTGAAGACATCCGCCCTGATCAGGGCTCGCGTGTTCAAGTTGATTTCACTTGGAAAATCCCTGCTGGACATCCTTACTCAGAAGGTGCCACCTTTACCTTCCCTCTCCCAGATAAGTTTCGGACCGATCGCGTTTTGACCGGAGATCTGAACGGAGGATACGGCACCTATGAAGTAACAACAGATGGCACCGTCACTTTCATTTTTAGTGATAGCATCAATGACGGCGCAGAGATCAATGACGGAACGTTCTATGTATGGCGGGAATTTGATGAGAAAAAATTTGAGGGCGGCACGAGACAGGAAATCGATTTTAAATTCGATGGCATCGCCCCGATCTCTGTCCATTTCAAAGGCAAAAACAACAATGAAATCGACAAGAACGGAAAAGCAAACAAGGGCATGAATCCTAGCCACCTCGACTGGACCGTCGATTTTAACATGAGTGAAAATCCGATTAAAGGCGCTGTCTTTACGGATGAGATTCCAAGCGGTCTGGACATCGACATGAGCTCGATTAAGGTTTTTCCATTAGAAGTTCAGTTGAATGGCTCTGTTAATCCAATGGCTGAGGTAACTACCTTCACTCCTGAGAAATTGACAGAAGGAAATGGGTTCAAAATGAACTTTGGCGACATCGACGGTGCTTATCGGGTCACGTACAAGACCAACGTCACTGGTACGACAGATACAACCTACACGAATAAAGCCACTGTCACAGGAACGAACCTTCCAAAGGATTTAATCGATTCCGCCAATGTCCCTGTTCGATTCAGCCAGCCTTTGAACAAAAAAGCGATTGGCTATGATTACAACACGCAAACAATCACCTGGGCTATTCAGTACAACTACAATGAAAAACTGATCAAGCAAAGCGATGCATGGCTCGAAGATCGCTTCGATACCAGTCATCAAGAGCTCGTGAATAGTTCTTTTACCGTTCATAAAATGACCATCGGCGACAACGGAAACGGAACAAAAGACGGGGCTGCCATCAAAGGGTACAACGTAACCCCATCGGATACCGGCTTCCGCTTGGAGTTTGACCATGACGTGTCAGCAGCTTACGAAATCACCTACCAAACCAAAGCCAAAAATCGGGTCCACCAAGACAGCTACCTCGTGAAAAATGAAGTAGAGATCTATGATGGAACCAAAAAAGATGCATCCAGAGAGATCACGCAAGCAATCTTCTGGAAAAACGCCAAAAAGGAAAAAGTCGATTACCTGAATAAAACGATCGAGTGGACGCTTAGTCTAAACGAGGACAATCAGGTGATGGATGAAGTCGTCATTACCGACAGTTATGCGGGACAAGGGCTGACTCTTCTTCCTGACAAAGTAAAAATCAACGATTGGACAAAGGATTTGGAAGAAGGCCCTGACAAAGACTACACCATCTCTCCGAATCCAAAGTACGAGGAAGGATTCAAGATCACCTTCCACAAACCAGTCACAAAAGCCCTTGTGATTACGTACCTGACGAAGTTCGATCCTACTTCCAAGGACCGTCCATCCGCGTACAAAAACAAGGCTGAACTGAACTGGAAGGAAAACGGGAAAGCACAAGACCCCATCACGAAATCCGCTACTGTTAAACCAGACAGCTACACCAGCAATAACGGCAACAAAACAGGCGCATACGACGCCCGCACAAAAGAAATCACATGGACAATCGATGTGAACTATAACCTTCACAAGATTAACAACGCGATTATTCGGGATTTTTATACCGGAGAACAAACTTTTGTGAAAGACTCGTTACGAGTGCATAAATTGTTGCTTACAGGTGGAGCAGACGGCGTGAAAGTGGTCGAAGGACCAGTTGTTCCTATCAAATTCGACCCATTAACCAACGGTTTTGAACTGCATCTTGGAGAGATCGACTCGGCCTATCGCATCACGTACACAACCAGTTTGGCTGATCTCCCTGTCGGAGAAGTGTACGAAAACAATGCCACTATGCATGATAGTGACATAACAGGCACTCCACTCTATAAAGGCAAGACGACCGTGAGACCAGCATACGGTGGGGAGTACGTCCTCAAAACAGGCGTACAGGGTACAGGAGCAGATTCAGAGTATGCAACATGGACAGTAAAAATCAATCCGAGCCAGTCTTATATTTCGGCAGGTGCTGTATTGACCGATACGCTGTCCAGCAATCAAATTCTGATGAAAGATTCCTTCAAGCTCTTTACGACAACCGTCTCTGAATCCGGTGCCTTGGCTATCGGAAAAGAAGTGGCAGTCGAGGACTACACATTAGAAGTGGTCGGCAACACCTTTAAACTGACTTTCAAAAACGACCTGCACACTGCCTACATCCTGGAGTACCGCTCCTTTATCAATGCTGATCATGGAGAAATCATCAAAAACGAAGCCTCTTTTGCAGGGAAAAAAGTTGTAGGTAAAGGTAAAGACGGACAAGATGGTGTCAAAGTCAGCTTGTCGGGCGCTGGTGGCGGAGCCGGCACACCTGGTAAAGGCGACTTGAAAATCGTCAAAACAGACGCAGATTCGAAAAAAGCATTGGCAGGAGCCACGTTTGGTCTTTACGACAAGACAGGAAATACCTTGCTGGAAACAGTCGTGACCGACGAAAATGGCATTGCCACCTTCAAAGGCTACAAATTTAAAGCGTACAAGCTAAAAGAACTATCCGCTCCTGTTGGCTACGTCATCACAGACGAGTACAGAAACGGAAAAGACATTACGTTAAAAGCTCCTGAAGGTGCTGACCCTGCCGCTCCAGTTACAATCGAAATGACCATCGGGAACAAGCTGCTCCGTCAAGGATTTGAGTTAACCAAAGTTGACGCGGAGAATACTGGCAAAACGCTGGAAGGCGCTGTCTTCAATCTGCAGGTTGAAAAGGGCGGAGCGTTCGAAACGATCGCTGAGCTGACAACCGGCTCTGACGGAAAAGTTTCCAAAGGCGATCTGGCAGAAGGCAACTATCAGCTAGTCGAAACGAAAGCTCCGAAGGGATACAAGCTGGATGCGACTCCCCTTTCATTCAAAATCGCCTCCAATCAGACAGAAATTGTGACCCTTACGAAAAAGAACGCCAAAAATATTGGGTCCGTTCAATTGCTGAAAGTGGACCACTACACCAAAGAACCACTTCCTGGCGTAACCTTTGAGCTTCAAGATGCCGACGGGAAAGTACTGCAAAGTGGACTCACAACGAATAAGGACGGTATCCTTCTCCTCGAAAACCTGAAAGCAGGATTCTACCAGCTCGTGGAAACAAAAGCCCTGGCTGATTATGAGCTTGCTGAACCACTGAAATTCGAAGTGACAGAGGAAGGAACTGCCTCTCTCACGTTGACCAACAGATTGAACCCAGGATCTGTGAAACTGACCAAAGTAAGAACAGGATACCCAAATCATAAACTCAAAGGAGCTGAATTTACGCTCCGGGATGAACATGGTCAGGTAGCCAAAGATATGAACGGTCAGGAGCTTACCAAGCTGACTACGGATGGCAACGGAGAGCTGATTGTTGAAGGCCTGAATCCGGGCAAGTATGAGTTTATCGAGACAAAAGCACCTGCTGGTTATGTAAAAAGCAGCAAGCCGATCGAGTTCGAGATTAAAAGAAACCAAGTAGCTGGCGACCATGTGCTCGTCACTGTCGAAAATGACGTGACCTCCGGTGGTGGCGGCGGTGGTGGTGGCGGTGGCGGAAATCCTGATCCAAAACCGGAGCCAGAGCCTGAAAAGCCAGAACCAAAGCCAGAGCCTGAACCAGAACCTAAACCAGAGCCCGAACCGGAAAAGCCAGACAAACCGGAGAAGCCAGACAAACCAGACAAACCCGATAAACCTGACAAACCAGATAAACCTGGCAAACCGGATCAACCTGGCAAACCGGATCAACCTGGAAACCCAGATCAACCTGGAAACCCAGACCAACCTAGAAACCCAGACCAACCTGGCAGCCCAGACCAACCTGGCAACTCGAATCAACCGGGCACTCCTGATGCAAACAACAACACCACGAACCCCAACACTTCAGAAGAGCTGAATCAAACAGAAAATACGACCAAACCAAACGATTCGGGAGCTGCCAATAACTCCAACGTCTTGGAAACCAGCAACGAATCTCCATCAACAGGCAAAGTATTGCCGCAGACTGGAGAACAGGCTAACCCACTCCCTATCGTTGCGGGTATCGTTTCGATCTTGATCGGTATTTCGATCATGTATCGCAGAAGCAAAAAAGCGTAGCTCATCTAAAGAACCAAGTCCAGAGATCTCCCTGGCTTGGTCCTCTTTTTTCTCCCTACTCTAGCAATTGCCGGAGAAGCGGTTCACTTTTATATAAAATCTCCAGATGTGTCGCCTCTACGTAATAACGCTCACCTTCCAGCGCGAATACGCTGCTTGCCATGACATTCCCATCCCCAGCGTCACTATTGATCGATCCCACTGCTCTTCCATCGACCCATTTATCGGGAGACAGCGAAGGGACCGTTCGCAGGTAATGAATCGTTTCATGTCCGATGCCAGCTACCAGCGTGACGCGAATATTGCGGGCTGCGATAATCCCCATCGTTGCGTTCAAGTAGTCCATGTATTGATTTTTCACGACCATTTGCCCATAAGGTACGAAGGCTTCTACCCCCTGGTTTTTCTCCAGCAAATAATCACCGTATGCTGCTGACGGGGTAAGGTCAAGGAGACTGGGGAAGTGTCTGTGAATAGCTTGTATACGATGAAAAGGGATGCTTTGCTCCATATAGGCCAGATATACATTCATGTATAGTTCCACGACATTTCTTTTGGCAGAAACAGAGCGGGGCAGCTTCCCTCCTGCCCAATAGCTGTAGGCGACAGGCGATCCTGCGTTGGGAGTCGCAAAAATGAGCAACTGATCCACATCGTTTTGATAAAATTCGCTCTGGACATACGCTCTAGCAACAAGGCCCCCCATGCTATGGCAAATGAGATTAACACAAGGGGAGCCTGTCGTTTGCTTCGCTCGCTCGATAACAGGCAGCAAAAAGCGCTCGGCGGAAATATCGATCTGCCTTCGCCAATCATAAAAGGCTACAAACAATTGTTCATTGAGGGGGTAACCCATTTTTCCAAGCAAACGGATAAATGGCTCATAAGCCGTTCGGGCAAATCCGAAGCCCCAGTCACCAGTACCCGGAATAATTCGATCACTCATCGACCCAAACAGCCCCGGAACAAAAACAATCGGTGCCTTCTGCGCAAGAAATGAACTCATGCTTGCACTCCTCTCCCTCACTTTTGTCCCATGACTCGAAGGAAAACAACATATGCTTTTGCCTATGTCAGATAAGCTTGGGAGGTTCCCTTTCTTCATCAGTTCCGTCATTTTTTGCCACAATGGGGCGAATCGTTACAATAATCTTCCCACTTGAGCGTAACAAAGCGATATAATAAAGCGTCTAACGAATTGGCTAATGTATTAAGCAAATCTATACTTGTCGGAGGATTGGCAAAAATGAAGGTACGCAAGTGGTTTATGCTTTTGCTAATGTTCGTACTATGTATTCCAACGATGGGGATATCCGTGCAGGCCGCGCAGACACCCTCTGGCATCAGCATCTATTTGGACGGGCAACAAATCAAAAGTGACGTCGCTCCGTACATTGTTCCAAAAGCAGACGTAACGATGGTCCCAATGCGGGTGATCGGTGAAAATCTGGGAGCCGAAGTAAATTGGGAGCCAAAGTCTCAAACCGCAACGATCAGTAAGCAAGATACCTTGTTGTCGCTGACGGTTAATCAAAAGAACGCTCTCGTGAACAACAATAGCGTCCCACTCGATGCTTCTGTTCAGAACAAACAAGGAAGAATTATGGTTCCGCTGCGTTTTGTCTCTGAGCAGTTGGGCCTTACGGTAAAATGGGAAGACAAAACAAGAACCATTCGCCTGCAAAGCGGAAACGTCGCTACCATGACGCCGCCGCCACAGGATGTATTGAGTGAGACTGGCGGTATGGAACCAGGCACACCTGTGGTGACAAACGGAGATTTGCGCGGGGTATGGATATCTACGGTCTACAACTTGGACTGGCCTTCTTCTGGTTCTTACGGAAACCCAGCAAAGCAACAACAAGAATACATACAGCTGCTCGATGAGCTACAAGCGATGGGAATGAACGCTGCTTTCGTGCAAGTTCGCCCATCTGGAGATGCTTTGTATCCTTCTACGCTCACACCATGGTCGAGATTTTTGACGGGAACTCCAGGGAAAGATCCTGGATACGACCCCCTTGCTTTTATGGTAGAAGAAACGCATAGACGCGGGATGCAATTCCATGCTTGGTTCAACCCGTTCCGTGCCACTACAGATGCAAAAACAGACCAATTGCCAGCAAATCACGTGATCAAGCAGCACCCTGACTGGATTGTGAATGCCAACAAAAAGCTGTACATCAACCCGGGTGTTCCGGCGGCACGTCAGCAAATTATCAATGAAGTAATGGAAGTCGTGCAGCGCTACGACATCGATGGTGTCCATCTGGATGATTATTTCTATCCTTCCAATGTCGCCTTTGCAGACGATGCAGCATTCAAGGCTTTTAACAGCAAAAATATCGTGTCCAAAGCAGACTGGCGCCGCGATAATATCAATCAGTTTGTTCAACAATTGAATCAGTCCATCAAGAGCGTCAAGCCTCACATTCAGTTCGGGGTCAGTCCATTCGGTGTATGGCGTAACAGCAACGTCGATCCGACTGGCTCCGATACAAAAGCTGGCGTTACTGCTTATGACCACATGTTTGCCGATGTGCGCACATGGATTCAACAAGGATGGATTGATTATGTAACTCCACAAATTTATTGGAGCTTTTCCTTCGCCCCTGCCCAATACGACAAGCTCGTTACTTGGTGGGCAAACGAAGTACAAGGGACGAACGTCAAGCTCTACATCGGTCACTCCCCTTACAAGCTGGGAACGGCTGAGGCTGGCTGGCAAAGTGCCCAGGAGATTATCAACCAGTTGAATTTCAACGCGATGGTTCCTCAGGTCCAGGGCAGCATTTTCTTTAGTGCCAAGGACTTGCGAAAAAATCCATTAGGTCTCCTCCCAGCTCTTAGCAGTTATTACAACCGCTAGATAAATAGCAAAACCCCCGAATACTCGTAGCAGAGCATACTTGCTACATGTGTTTCGGGGGTTTTTGCTTCTACGTTAGTTTTTCTACTATGAACTCGAGTTGCGCTTCCAGGGAGATCGGGTCATTAAAATAGGAGCCTTTCTGATCAATCTGAAAAACCTTGTTATTTTTTACTGCCGACAAGCCCTTCCAAACGTTTGTACTATAGACATCCTCCGGATTGGCGTCATCTCCGGACCATGCACTGGTAAAAATGTAGTCTCCTGCAAAGTCCGGCAGTGTTTCAAGCGAGACCCCCGCCCAGCCAGTATTGCTATCAATGGCTTCTTTTTGTATGGCATTTGGAGCCTTCAACTGGAACTCCCCGTAAATGATGTCTCCACCCCTTCCGAAGTTGTGCCCAAACGCATAAATCCCCTTGGCGTATGGCTGCAGAATCGAAACGGTTTTATCTCCTACCGCTGCTTGCACCTTAGGTTTTGCCTCACCTATTTTCTTGTCCCATTTAGCAATCCACTCATTTGCCTTGTCTTCTCTTCCTGTCATTTTGCCAAACTCCCGCAGTTCTTCGCGGATTGGCTTCTTACCGTATTGAATCACTACCGTTGGAGCTATTTTGGTGAACTGCTCGATATTTTTATCCCCTTCAAACACAATTAGTAAATCAGGATTTATCGTCAGTACTTTTTCTACCGATGTTCCGTCGCCCACGCTTTCGATACCGCCCAGCTTCCCTTTAAAATACCGGTTTCCCATAGCATGGTCCGTGATACCGATAGGCTTGATCCCCAGCGTCAGAAAATGTCCAACATAGCTGTCCGCAAGTATCACAGCCCGTTTTGGGTCCTTAGGAATTCTCACTGTGCCATTAAACGCCTCGTAGGTGATATATTCATTGTTATTCTCGTTACCTGACTTTTCTTGCGCAGGTTGAGCAGTTGGATTGGCTGGTGTCTGTCCGCAGGCCGATAACATGCTGATCATGACCATAATAAGGGCATAAAGAGCTTGCTAATGCCCATCTTTTTCGTTCTTCGAGATACCCTTTTTACAATCCATCAAAAAAATGCCGCGAAGCAGTTCGCGACATTGGTAGCTATGTTTATTTTTTGGGGGAGAGGGCCCTTATATTTACATAAGGGGAGTTGAGACTTTGAATGGTGAGTTGTGCCGCAGTTACCTTACCGACTTATTTGGTTACTTTGTGGAGACCGAACAGCATGAGGACATCATTATCGCTAGTCTCATACTCTTTCACTTCACCTTTAAAGGAAGTTTCTTTGACAATAATCTTGCTGCCTGTCGCATTTGGTTTCATTTCAATGATATGTGAAGATAGATTAAGATCGTCTGCCTTGATACCTAACTTCTCGGAGAGATCCTTAACCGTAGCCTTGAAATCACCTAATTTACTGTCTTTAATGGTTACTCCCTGGCCATCCTCAGAAAAAACGAATGAAATTCTGAGGTCTAGGTTACTTTTTTCCTCTACGTTTGCTTTTGCATCTGCCGTTGTGGTTGCATACGGTATAACAGTCCCAATCACCCCAGTAAGTAACAAAGCTGATGCAGTCGTCATCCATTTCTTTTTCATTGGTCTCGCTCCTTTTTATTTCCTTTTTTGTTTGCAAGTAAATCTCTTACTCTCTTACTTGCTAAATCTAGGGTAAGAGGAAATGTTAAAAAAAATTGTGGGGTAAAGCTAAAATTTTCCTTAATTCATCGTGCATCACTCGTTCTCCGAGATACCATTTACAACCCGTCACAAAAAAATGCCGCGAAGCATGTTCGCGACATTGATAGCTTTATTTTTTCGGCATCATGGCATTTACAAACTCGCTGATGTTTCCTTTGGTCAATACATCCCCAGTCGCGACTACTTCGTACTGCATCTTCTTGCCAGCGTACTCCATCACCCAAACGATGTTCTTTTCAACCCCGTCTTTACTAGCTTCTTCTGTATACAGCACTTCGATTTGTCCTACTTTAACTACCTCTTTTTGCTGTTCATCCTGATTTATCACATAAGTGGTACTGTCTTCTACATCTTCATAATTGGAGATGTTCAAATTTAAATAGCTTTTCCCAGACCTATATGTCGCATATAGCGTATCTAGCTCATTTGTCCATTCCAATGGCTGAATAACATATTCTTTCTTCTCTTGCTCTGCCTTTTTGTACAAAGCTTCCTTGTCATACTCTCTCTTGATGTCAAATGTGAGGTTGGCATCTTCAAAGGAATAACCCCCTGGCAATGTCTCAGGCACAAATATATGATCTCCCACTTTCTTGCGTAGATCGGCCAAATTGGCAAATTCAAATGCTTTATAGAGTGTTGCAACCGCTTTTTTGGGATTGTGGTCGGCGATATAAACGGCTGCAGCAGTTCCAGGCTCCATGCTTCTAGTAATTTCTGAACGTTTATCTTGATATTTCTTTGTTTCAGGGTCTAATTCTTTTACAATTTTCGGTTCCCCCGGGATTTGGGAGATATCTTTCTGCTGATAAATAACTTCGCCTTTTTCATCCTTCAACTGATAGAACTGGACAGCAGCATAACCCGATGAAATACTTGCGATCAAACCAATGGCAACTAATATGCTTACCTTGTACTTCACAAAAAATCTCTCCTTCTCTCGTTTGATTTTTGTCATTACTTGATGGCTAATATCAATCTCCTGCGGGATACGCGGGTCGTTGAACAGGTCCTTAATACTCTCGTGCGATTTGTTTCGACTCATCGTGAGCTGACCCTCCCTTCCCTAAAGGAGAATAAGCGGATCGGAACTTCGATGCCGTACGCTCGAATTTTTTGCGCAGACTCGCAGCGTTTTTGTTCATGATCAAGGAAATTTCCTCGTACGTCTTTTCTTCCACGCCTCGCAGCAAGAGAAGCGTTCTTTCCTCTACCGAGAGTGTCTGCATGGCAAGAAATACATCCTCACTAAAATAAACATTTTCAATATGCAGCTCGATGTCTGATTGAGACTCTTTGTCCTGCATCAAAAATGGCAACAACTTTGTCCATTTCCTTTTTCTGATGAGATCGATGCAGTGGTGATAGGCAATTTTATAAAGCCAAGCTGCGAACGGCATAATTGGACTGTATTTTTTCAAATTGCGATAAGCCTTGAAGAAGACCTCCTGTGCGGCATCTTCCGCTTCGCATCGATTCCCCAAGATGTGATAGCAGTAGTGAAATATCGGGGTTTGGTAGCTTTTCATAATGATAGCGTAGCGGTCATCCGCTCCCTGAATGATCTCATCCACGAGTTCTTCTATCTGTTTCGTGTCCACTCTCTCCCTCCTTTCAACTGGTATAACGCACCATAACACCCTGTATGTGACATCGCACGCAAAAAAATGCCGCGAAGCATGTTCGCGACATTGGAAGACCTTATTTTTTGCCGAGCTCCGGCTTGTCTTGGTAAAAGAAATTCGGCGTATGGACTGTGTTGTCGTACAGACTGTGAAAAATGTGTGTAGCTGTTCCGGAGATCGGTGGAACCAGCCATGTCCAGTCACCAGTAACGGCTCGACCACATTTCTCTTCTCTTTCCTCAAATCGCTTGAATTGCTGGCTCGCTGTATGGTGATCGACAATCGATACTCCTTTTTCCTTGAAGGAATGCAGGACGGCTACGTTCAGCTCGATAAGCGCTTTGTCTCTCCACAGCGTCACTTCCCTACTCGTATCAAGCCCCATGACCTCTGCGACCTTTGGCAGCATGTTATATCGCTCTTGATCGGCAAAATTGCGCGCACCGATCTCCGTTCCCATGTACCAGCCGTTAAAAGGCGCAGCCAAATAGTCGATACCGCCAATCTCCATGCGCATATTCGAAACAATAGGAACCCCGTACCATTGCAATTCCAAGTCAGCAAAGCCCGGCAAATCAGGATGCACGATCGGCACCTCCAAGACCAGCTCCTGAGGAATCTCAAAAAACTGCGGCGTCCGATCTCCAATTTGCACGACAAGCGGCAAAACGTCGTAGTTTGTGCCTTTCCCTTGCCATCCCAAGCTCTCACATAGCTTCGTCAGCGAAAGCGAAACTGGATCACCCAATACGCCGTACTCTGTCTCGTATCCCGCGTAGCGAATCAGTTGGTCATTCCAGATGCGCATGGGGAGTCTGCCTGCTACAGCAGGTGCAAATACCGTAATGGTCGGGCGAATTTTCCCTCCATTGGTGGCAAAGTCGATGTGGCGGAGCATGGCCTGCGCCATCTCTTCTTCTGTTTCGACATGCCGCTCATCTATCACCACTAACGATTCCCAAAAGAATCGCCCAATACATCGATTGCTATTGCGCCAGGCCATTTTTGCTCCATGACGAAGCTCCTCGGCCGTATGCTCATAGTATCCCTGCTGATGAATCAGCTGTCGTACTTCTTGCAGTCGTTGCTCGGTTTCGTCCGTTGTCTTGTCCAGTTCACGATAGCATGTCCGGATAAATTGCTCTGCCGCTTCCATCAATTGAATTGGTTCCATATTACCCTCTTTTCACGCTGAAGGGTGTCACTTCGCTGTTATTTTCTTCATCGTAGAATTTTGTTACCTACATTATAAAATTACTCATGCTTGATTACCAATCATGTAGGCATATGGACACATATCTGTAAGAAACACTTACGGAAAAGCTCTCCTAGTTCAAAAGTTGTAACGTCACGGTCTTTTCGCCGATGAAATAAATAAAGATTACCCAGAGTAGGTAAAGAAAGGCAGGAAGGGATATGAAACGCCTCATCCTCTTATTAGCACTTATTATTGGACTAACGACCTTTCAGCAACCTGTAGCACTGGCAGCACCAGCATTTAAAGATGTCGATCCCAAGCAATATGGCTGGGCAATGGACGCTATCTCCTTCATGGTAGACAAGGGGGTCGTCAGCGGCTATCCCGATGGAAGCTTTCAGCCGGGAAGATGGGTGGACAAAGCTGAAATGACGGTGATGATCTATCGCCTGTTTGATCGCTACAGACCTTTCGATCCGAATGGTTACTTTTACGTTTCGGATTATTATCATATTACGCACTTTGCTGATGTACCAAAAAACCACTGGGCCTATCAGGAGATTAGTTCAATTGTGACGAGGAATTGGCGGAATGTAGTTTTTCCTTCACCGGAAGGTTACACCTTCTATCCAGACTCCAAATTGAATCGCATCGGTACAGTTAACGTCCTCCCTGTTTTATGGCTTGAAGCGCTTGACGAAACAGACGACACCTCTATCTTTGGGATCACTTCTACCTTGCGAGATATTCCAGTCATCATTACCTCCGATACGGATTTATCATCCATAGATGATTTTCTCTCAGATGGTCGCTCCTATGAAGATGGGAAAAACCAGACTAACACACTCTTTCCCCTTCTTGTCTTGAAAAAAGGAGACGAACACCGCTTCTATGACATCTACAGTGGAGAAACAGCTTACAAAATCGCCCTCTTGCAACAAAAAGGGGTCATGACTGCATGGAATGGAGAGTTTGAGCCTAACGAAATGCTAACCCGCGCAGAAGCAGTAACGATTTTGTACAGAATGTATATGAGCATGAAGGAATCAGGCTATGTAGACCTATACTCGAGCAAATAGAAGAACAAACTTGTTACTCCCATAAAAACACCTACTCAGCCCCCTCCAGTACATCAACTGGCATGGAGGTGTTTTTATGCAGATGAAAAAAAGACAGGTGCTTCCACACCTGCCCATTCTCCTAAACCGTCATATGATTCCACATCTCCGACTTACTCAATGAAACAGCATCTGCTCCACCCTTCAACGCTTCATTGACCTGCTCCATATTCCAAATCAGCCCGCCCAAAATAATCGGCTGCGACAAATGCTCCTTGATATACGAAATAATAGACGGCGCTATCCCCGGCATGATTTCAATCGCATCCGGCTGGTTTTCCAAGACGTTTTTGATCGTCGTCGTGAGAGAGGTCGAATCGATCAAAAAGACTCGCTGGATCGTCAGCATCCCTTCCTTTTTGGCCGCGCGAATCATCGGTCCTTTGGTAGTGACAATGCCTGTTGGTTGGATATAGGTGGACAAGAAACGAAAAGCCTCTTTGTCATTGGACAAGCCATTCATGAGGTCTGTGTGCAAAAAAATCGGCTTGCTCGACTGACGGATGGTTTCAGCTTCCTCCATCAGCTTGGTCAGCTTTCCGTACATCAACAGGATCGCACAAGCTCTGGACGCCATCGCCTCTCCCAAGCGATCCTGTTCGGTTGCTGCAATAACCGGATTCGTTTTCAAAATCGTTTGCATGTCCATGTTATTTGCCTCCTGCCCTCAGTAGCCGTTCCACACTTGCCTCAGCGCAGGCAAGCTGCTTGGTCTCTACAACCCAATGACCCGCAAATCCGTTGTCTTTTAAAAGTGACAGGATAGGCTCGAACGAGATCGTTCCTTCCCCCACTGCCAAATGATCGTCGAGCTTGCCAAAGTTATCACTCAGGTGCAGAGCGGATAAATAAGGAAGCACCTTTTGCAATGCATCGATCGCATATCCCGGACGAATCAAATGGGCATGGCCTACGTCATACACGATCCGCACACGAGACGAATCGACATGCTGGCATATACGCACGAGATCCTCAACGTTCCACCCCAGCACTTTTGGGTAAGGGGGAACATTCTCGACCGTCAGTATGGTTCTGCTCTCTGCGGACAGCTCAGAGGTCAACACGTGGATTGCCTGACTCACATTTTCCACACCTCTAGCACGCTCTGATTCCGCGAGTCGATCTTCTACTTCCCCCGCATGCATCACGACGTGGGTGCAGTCGAGAAAGCTGGCAATCTCCAGGCAGCGCTTCATCGTGTCCAACGTTTGATCCCGGGTTGGTCCTGAGCCCGCCGCCAGATTGCAGCCGCTAATCGGCGCATGAATCGACCAAGCAATCTCTCTCTCGTTTCCCTGCTGCTTCAACTCTTTCAACTGCTCCCAGGACCAGTCTAAGAGGTCGGCATGATTCTCTTCACACATAATCTCGATGCCCTTCCAGTCTTTTTGCAAAAGCTGAACAATCGCATCACGCAAGGACAGATCAAATAAGGCATAGGTGGATACGGAAAACGAGCCCTTGTCTCTCATGATTCATGACCCTCCCTCTTATTTCACGCCGGAGTGGATGAAGCTGTT
Source organism: Brevibacillus brevis (assembly GCF_022026395.1). Classification (NCBI taxonomy): domain Bacteria; kingdom Bacillati; phylum Bacillota; class Bacilli; order Caryophanales; family Paenibacillaceae; genus Brevibacillus; species Brevibacillus brevis. The sequence goes on from NZ_CP041767.1 coordinate 5,952,681, forward strand.
GATAAACTGCCGCTGGAACAACAAAAATGCCAGCAACAACGGGAAAATCACCATGACTGTCGCTGCACTTACCTCGGCCCATTGCGCCCCCGTCTCAAACGATTGGGCAAAAATCGCCAGACCGACCGTCAACGGACGATTTTCCACGGAATTCGTAATAATCAGCGGCCACATGAAGTTGTTCCAATGGTAGCTGACCGAGACCAAACCAAACGCAATGTAGGTCGGCTTCGCTAGCGGAACATACACCCGCCACAAAATCTGGAACCAGGAGCAGCCTTCCATCCGTGCCGCCTCCTCCAGCTCGTGCGGGATTGTCTTGAAGGTCTGTCGCAACAGAAAGACCCCGAAGGCCGAAGCGAAATACGGCAGCATAATGCCGATTTTGGTATCCAGCAAAGACAAGTCACGCAGGACGTTGTAGTTGGGGAAAATCAAAATATCCGCCGGGACCATCAGTTGGACCAGGAACAGGACAAACAACACATCCTTTCCCCAAAATTGCAGCTTCGCAAAGGCATAGGCCGCCAGTGTAGCCGTGATCATTTGCGCCACCAAAATACCGGTCACGATCAAAAAGGTATTGATGTAGTACTGGTCAAAGGGTGCTGCGTCCCACACCTTCGCAAAGTTATCGAGTGTAAAATCTGCACTGAGCGACCACGAAGTCGCCAGCTCCCTCGGGCGAAAGGAAGTCCAGACCGCCCAGAGCAAAGGAAACAACCAGAGAACGGCCAAGCCGTACATTCCAACCGTTGTGATTTTGCGAAGCATCTGCCATCCCCCTTAGTTGTAGTGAATCTTTTTATCCATACCAAAAAACTGAAAAGCAGCAACTAACAAGAGCAGCACGACCATGACAATCGTCAATGCCGAGGCCATTCCTTGATCCCAGAAGGAAAACGCCGTCTCGTATATGTAGTAAAGCAAGAGATTGCTGGCATTATCCGGCCCGCCTTTGGTCATGATCACCAAATGGTCTACCAGCTTGAAAGAGTTGGTGAAGGCGATAATACTGACAAACATCGTCGTTGGCATAAGCAACGGAAAGGTGATGCGGCGAAAAACCGTCCACGATGATGCCCCTTCCATGGAGGCGGATTCGTATAGCTCCTGTGAAATGTTTTGCAGCCCTGCCAAATAGAAGATCATGAAATAGCCCGCTTCCTTCCAAATGACCATGAAGATCATCGCCCACATCACATTTTTCTGATCGCCGAGCCAGTTCATGTCGCCTTTTCCGAACCACTCCATCACATGACTAAGCGCACCGTACTCCGGTGTGTAAATAAACAGCCAGATGTTCGCCACGGCAATCATTGGAACAACTGTCGGGTAAAAATAAGCCGTGCGGATAAAGCTCTTCCCTCGTAATGCCTTGTTGGCGAACAGAGCCATACCCAGCGCGAGAGCCACACTCGTCGGCACCGTTCCGATAGCAAACCAGATATTATTGGTCAGCACCTTCCAAAACACTTCATCTTCCACCATTTGTTTATAATTATCTATCCCGTTAAAAAACGGCTCTGGAGAACCCAGATCCGCTTGATGAAAACTGAGTATGAACGTTTGTATAACCGGATAGAAGGTAAACAACAGCAGGAAGATGAGGGAGGGAAGGAGCAAGAGCCAGGCGTACATGTTCACTTTCCATTTTGCGCGTAGTTCCCCCATTGTCGCTCCCCCATTGCCTTGCTTGATTTATTTGTTGAACGGCGCCAGCATCTTGTCCGCTTCTTCCTGCGCTTTTTTCAATGCTTCCGCAGGCTCGGATTGACCCGTGATCACGGATTGCAGCGTGTCGTTCAAGAGCTTTGTCACTTTGCCGTTATTGTGTGTAGACAGCTCAGCATGTCCGTATTCCAGCTGGTCGCGAGCCACTGCTGCTGCAGGGAAGTCTTTGACGTATTGCTTCATCGTCTCTTCCTCGTAAGCAGATTTGCGTGTCGCAACATAACCCGTATCGACACTCCACTGAGCAGCGCGCTTAGGCTCGGTCATAAAGCGAATAAACTTCCATGCTGCTTCCTGTTTCTTTTCATCGGTTCCTTTGAACATGTAGAAGTTACCGCCACCTGTCGGGCTGCCGTAGTTCTTTTTTGCTGGCAAAAACGCTACGCCAAAATCAAACTTCGCGCTTTTCTTCACGTTCGTCAGGTTCCCTGTCGTATGGAACATCATCGCCGTTTTGCCTTCCAGGAAATCAGAAGGCACAGTCGCCCACTCGTTGACGCCTTCAGGCATGACTTGATGCTTTTTGGACAAATCTACCCAAAATTGCAGAGCTTCTACATTTTCTGGCGTATCTAGGAACACTTTTTTCCCATCTTCGGACATCAAGTTCTTGCCGTTTTGCAGGGCCAGCGCTTGGAACATCCAATACGTGAAGCTCGAGGAAGGAATCTCGACGCCGTAGCGTCCGTCCTTTTTCAATTTGGTAGCGTACTGAACTAGCTCATCCCAGGATGTTGGCGGTTTTTCTGGATCGAGGCCGACTTCCTTGAACGCGTCCTTGTTGTAATAGAGCACGATGGTGCTGCGTTGGAATGGAATGCTGTAAGTCTTGCCGTCTACCTGGGAATTCGCCAAGAAGCCCGGGAAGAAATCATTTACGTATTCGCTACCGCCATCCTTGGCAATGAAGTCGTCCAACGGCAGGATTGCGTCCATGTCCATCATCGTATGTAGCTCAGTGGAGAGCATCACCGCTACGTCGGGAGGAGTTTTGCCTTGTACAGCCGCCTGTACTTTTGTCGTTGTATCCTGATAGCTCCCCGTATAGACTGGCTTGACTGTGATATCCGGGTTTTCTTTGTTAAATTCCTCTGCCATGCCGTCCACGATCTTGGTCAAAGGACCGCCAACCGCAACCGGATAATAGAAGGACAGCTCTGTTTTGCCTGACGAATTGGCTCCTTGCGCCGCGTTGTTCGTGGACGAAGAATTGCCACTGGAGCAACCCGTGATCAGACTCATACTCATGACGACCGCAAACAAGCTTTTGACAACTTTACGCATCGCAGTACCTCTCCCTTTTCTTTTCTCAATTGGTCGTAACCGCTAGATTTTTTCCGGTTTCTGCATCAAACACGTTCATCTGGGCTGGATCAAAACGAACATGCAAGGTTTCGCCTCTTTTGCAGTGCCATTGCCCGTTCCATTTGGCCTTCCACAGCTTGTCTCCCACGGTGAATTCCACAATGGTCTCAGAACCGAGTATCTCTACTCCCTGTACAGTGACAGGGAACTGGCAGGAAACATCGACAGATTGCCCTTCAAGGGCGGGCTGCAATGACTCTGGACGCAGACCGAGAACGACCGGGGTCTGGTCCTTGATACCGTGAAACATTGGAAGCGGCAAAAAATGCTGACCTTCCAACTCAATCCCTGCCTGATCTCCTGCCCGCCAAATGGTAGGTACCGTATTCATCGGGGGTGCCCCCGTAAACTCCGCCACGAATAAATTCGCTGGATGGTTGTACACGTCGAGCGGTTTTCCAACTTGCTGAACCTCTCCGTCGCGCAGGACCATCATGCGGTCTGCCATCGTCATCGCTTCCACCTGATCGTGTGTAACGTAAATCATCGTGATACCCAGCTCTTGCTGCAAGCGACGGATTTCCGTACGCATGTGCCCGCGCAGCTTGGCATCCAGATTGGATAACGGCTCGTCCATCAGGCAGATAGGGTGCTGACTGACGATAGCCCGTCCGAGTGCAACGCGCTGTCGTTGTCCCCCGGATAATTCCTTCGGCTTGCGTTGCAAAAGATGCGCGATGCCCAGCATCTCTGCTACACGCTCCAACCGCTTGCTCTGCTCCGCTTTGTCTACCTTTCGAACCTGCAAACCAAACAAAATATTATCCTTTACCGTCAAATGCGGATAAAGTGCGTAATTTTGAAACACCATGGAGATGTTTCGCCCGCTCGGAGGGACTTGGTTCATCGGCTTGCCGCCAATCAACAGCTCTCCCGTGCTGATCTCCTCCAGCCCGGCAATCATGCGCAGTGTGGTTGATTTCCCACAACCAGAAGGTCCTACCAGCACGAAAAATTCTCCTGGCAGAATACGAGCGCTCACTTCATTGACTACCTTCTGGCCCCCATACATCTTGGAAATGCGCCGCAATTCCACTTCAGCCACGACTTTCCCCCCTGAATTTCTCGCTGTTTTTTTACGTATCCCTCGACTATACCAATTGCTTACTGAGGTAATATTTGGCTATTGTAAAGTTTTTGTGCGTAGTCGGTAATAATCCCGCCGACTCCCGCCTCGGTTGCCCGCTTCATATCTGCTTCCTCGTTAACGGTATACACGGTCAGAATGATTCCCCGATGCTTGGCGAAACGGATCAGCTCTGGCGTGACAATCTGATGGTTGATAAAGTATTGGGCATTCAGTTGTACCGCGTCTGTTATCTGCTTTTCGGCATACTGTTCCAGCTGTTCCTTTGGCTTGGTCCCGCTCAAGGTAAAGCCCAGTCCCAATTCTGGATTGAGCTTGGCGAAACGCTCCAACACTTCTGAGCTAAAGCTGCTGACAATCACATCTTCCACCATGTCGTGCTCCTTGATGACCTTCGCCATTTCCTTTTCGTACCCGATCCCCTTTGCTTCCAAAATGACCACCGCTTTGCCCTTGGCCGCTTCCAGCAATTCATCCATGGTAGGAATGACAGCATCGGTAATCTCAGGCTGATACCAGGAAGGATTTGCCGGGTCGAGCTTGTTCGCGTTCAATTCGCGCAGTTCCTTTAGCGTGAAATCCTTTACCTTCCCTGTCCCGTTAGTGGTACGCTCCAGATCAAAATCGTGGATCAGGACAAGGTGGCCATCCTTTGTTTTGTGGACGTCTGTCTCAATGATTTCTACACCCAGCTCCATTGCTTCTTCAAAGGCGTACATCGTGTTTTCCGGCTTTAAGGAAGGGATACCTCGATGCGCCATGACCATCGGAGGCTGCGTGATGCTTTTCTCTGGGTACGCAGCGAGCAGCTCATGTACCTCTTTTGGATCGTGTGAGACAACTCCCGCCACCCCCATCTCGATCATTTCGCTCGCTTGGCTCTTGTTCGCCCGATCAATTCCCCACACAGACAACCCGCGATTGCGGAAGTAGCGAATGACCTCCTCCGTCATCGCAGTTTGCGAGAGAACGATCACATTGGAACGACTGCTCCTGGCCGAGCGTACGAGCTCTTTTTGTTTCTTTTCGTTCAGCTTGCCGTCGATATACACGAGGGCACCACGGTATTCATTGTTTTTCTCCCGCATCTCTTGAACGATTTCCGGTCGGGATGACACAATGTGCACATCAGTGAGGTTCTCTTCCTGGAGCAGGCGATCGACCTCCACTACCAGTTTCTTGTCCTCGATATGAATCACCGGAATTGCTTTGCCCTTGATCTCGTTCAGCACCTCGTCCAGAGGAGTGCCGTCTTGAGTGACGACTCCGTTCTTCCCGGATTTTTTCACCGGAATAAAAACGGAAGACACCTCTGCTTCCAGAATCGCATCGATCTCGGACTTCTTGTCGTACATGGCAATCACCGTCGGCGGAAGCACAATTCCCGTCTTAGGCTCAGGGACAATCAGTACGTCGTCTTTCAGATCAGAGACCGGAATCTTGTCTTTTTGGGCATTCGGACCAAACAACAGCTCACCAGGGGTCGGCTTGGGCTGATCGACAAAATCTTTGGATGCATCATTTGTATCCTTTTCCGTCAGGCGTTCCATTGAATGCCCCCCAGCGACTCCCGGATGAGAGGTGACTCCCGGAACCTTCGCATCCATATAAGCCATCGAATCCACCACATTGTACTCAGGGTCCATCAGAATGACGTGGTCGCCGCCATTGGCTAAATAAATGCTGCCTGTCGCCCAATCTGTCGGCAACAGCTCAGGGACGTCCTCCATGGAATCGAACAATTCAAAATCGGGCGTGACGCCATGGCGTTCCACGATCCCGTCGGCATAGCGGGAAATGACAATCGTCTGGTAAGGCTCAATCATGGTGCCTTCCGGAAACGCATGCATCCCTTCATTTCCTCCACGCTTTTCCTCATCGCCGATCATATATCCACTCAAATCAATCGGGTCGTTGGAGATATTGGTGATTTCGATAAATTCACCTGTGCTTTCATCAAAAAGGGGATCATTGACAACTTCGGTGATGAGCAAGGTTTTGCTCACCGCGCTTTGCGCCATCACAGGTGCAATACTGCCTGTCACCAGACTTGCTGCCATTAGTGACCACAACCACTTTTTGCTGCTCTTTCCCAACTCCATCTCCCATGCCTCCTCGTTTTCCTACTCGACTTGCACCATGGCTTCCATCGTCGGAAGGATGTAATCTGGCTGAATCTCTGTGGCTTCCAGCTCGCGACTGGTCGTCACACCTGTCATGACCAGCGCCGTTTTCATGCCGCTGTTTTTCCCCAGTAAAATGTCTGTTTCCAAACGGTCACCCACCATGACGCATTTTTCGGGCTGTACTTGAAGCTGTTGAAAAACCTGCTCGGCGTAGTACCGGGACGGCTTGCCAGTCATCGCCCAGACAGAGGCTCCACCAGCCGTTTCAATCGCTCTCGCCAACGCCCACGTATCAGGAATGGCACCCCCTGGCACCGGACACACCGGATCGGGGTTCGCTACGATCAGGTGCGCTCCCTTTCGCACAGCGTCAGCAGCCTGTTGCAGCTTTTCATACGTAAATCCACGGTCCATTCCAACCAATACATGCGTAGCTTCCTCCGCATCTTGCACCTGCTTTATATGAAAGCTCGCAATCTCTTCCTCCAAGGCGGGCTCCCCAACGATCAGGACACGCGCTTGCTCCGCATATTCTTGAAGATACAATCCCGCTGCATAGGCAGCCGTCATGATTTCTTCCCGCCGGGCAGTCAATCCGAGATTCTGGAGGCGAGTTTGACAAGCTGTTCTTGTCTGTACCGTCGTATTGGTCAAAAACATGATTTTCTTCTGCTTCTCCCGCAGCTCGGCAAGTGTCTTTTCCACTCCAGGAAGCAGTTCATTCCCGAGAAAAATCGTTCCATCCAAATCAAAAAAATACGCATCGTACCTATCTGTATCTAGCAAATCCCTTACTCGCTCCTTTCATTCGAAAACACAAAAAGCCCTCATACACGGCAATAGCACAAAGAAACAAACCGATCGAACGGTCTTCTTCAAATCTATTGCTGTATGAGGGCTTTCTCCACGTCTCGACCCACTTACAGACGTTATTCATTTGGGTGATAGCTCGATCATAACAGGTCATTGTTAAGGGATTGTTGAGCTACTTTTGGTTTTATGTGAACAACTCCAAAACTAACCAAGTGATTGTTGCCAAAAAAAGATTGCAAACTGTCTAAGAAAGAGTAAAATTCTTTGTGGATGATAATGATATTCATTATCGAAATATAATCATATAATTATACACTCATATCATATGAAGGGATGTCTTTTCATGATTCAAAAATGGAGTTATCCACTCGCCGCAGTTGTTCTCGGCTCATCCTTACTCGCTGCTTGCGGAAACGCACAAACACAAACTGAAGAGAAAAAACCGGAAGCTACGCAGCCTGACAAGCCTGCCGCTGCTGATCAGTCCGCGACAGCGAGCACTGCTCCTGCTACTTCTCCTGAGCTGCAAGCCTCTATTGATCAATACCGAAAATGGGTCGTTGACCAAACTGACCAATTCGTAAAGGCAACAGAAGGCTTCACCACCGCTGTCAAAGCAGGCGATATGGAGAAAGCGAAAAAGGAATATGCTCCAGCCCGTGCTTACTTTGAGAAAATCGAGCCTATCGCTGAATCTCTCGGAGACTTTGATCCGTGGATCGATGCCCGCGAAGGTGATGTGCCTGATAACGAATGGCGCGGCTATCACAAATTGGAGAAAGCACTCTGGGAAACCAAATCGGTTGCTGACCAAGGAAAAGTGGCAGATCAACTGCTGCAAGATGTGAAGCAGCTCCGCGTGAAGGTTGAGAGCGTCGAAATTGATGTACCTATGCTAGTAACGGGTGCGGTTGAACTCTTGAACGAGGTATCGACGAGCAAGGTGACTGGTGAGGAAGAACGCTATTCCCACACGGATTTGTATGACTTTGCTGCAAACGTGGAAGGCGCTCACGAAATTTATAAAGTATTGAAGCCTGCTGTTACGGCAAAAGACTCTGCTCTTGCAAGTGAAATTGAAACTCGCTTTGCTGATTTGGACAAAGCCCTCGCACCGTACCGCAAAGGCGACGGCTATGTGCTGTACACCGAATTGAAAGAAGACCAAGTGAAAAAGCTGAGTCAGTCCCTCGATGCATTGGCTGAGCCATTGTCCAAAATGGGTAAGATCGTAGGAGGCTAACAAGATGAATGACAAGCATCTCGCAAACACCACAGCGAACAAAATCACACGTCGAGAGGCTCTGAAGTTGGCTGGGGTCGGAGGGATTGGACTGCTGTTGGGGGCGACTGGGGTCAATACCCTTTTACCCTCCTCTCCCAAAAATGAACAGACAAGTACCACTCCGACCCGTGCAGATGAGGTCATTCCCTTTTATGGCAAGCATCAGTCCGGGATCATTACACCTATGCAGGATTTTATCTGCATGGGTGCTTTTGATTTGACGACGACCTCGCTAGGGGATGTCCGCAGCTTGTTTCAAAGCTGGACGCAGGCAGCAGCACGCATGACTGCCGGCAAAAACGTCGATGAGGAGAGCGATCACGCCCTTCTTCCTCCTGTCGACACGGGAGAAGCCATGGGCCTGCGCCCAATGAAATTGACGATCACATTTGGGCTTGGCGCTTCTTTCTTCGATGAGCGCTTTGGTCTTGCATCCAAACGCCCAGCTCCATTGGTCGATTTACCTCGCTTCAACAGCGATGAAATGCGAAAGGAATGGTCGGGTGGCGATATTGTCGTGCAGGTCTGTGCCAACGATCCACAGGTCGCCTTCCATGCCCTCCGGAACTTGGCTCGGATCGCTCGAGGAAAAGCTGTCCTCCACTGGCTGCAGGAAGGCTTCCAGCGTACCAGTGCATCCGACCCGACTGGCTCCACGCCACGGAATCTGATGGGCTTCAAGGATGGCACGAACAATCCGCAGGTGAACGATCACGCTATTGCAAATGAAGTCGTCTGGGCTAACACTGCTGAAAGTCCCGCGTGGATGGCAGGCGGAAGCTACATGGTCATGCGTCGAATCCGCATGCGGATCGAGGTCTGGGATCGCTCCTCCCTCACCGATCAGGAGAATACATTTGGTCGTCACCGTTTAACCGGGGCTCCTCTTGGCAAAGCAAATGAGTTTGACGAGCTGGAGCTGGATCGAAAGGATGCCAAGGGCAAACCCGTTATTCCTGTCGATTCCCATGTCGCCCTGGCCCATATGGACGGCAAGGTGAAAATATTGCGTCGCGGTTACTCTTATTCGAGTGGAATGGATCTCAAGACTGGTCAGCTCGATGCTGGGCTGTTGTTCATTTGCTTCAATCGTGATCCACGCAAGCAATTCATACCGATGCAACAAAAGCTCGCATCTGTCGACCTGCTCAATGAATATATCACCCATGTTGGCAGTGGTTTGTACGCCTGTCTACCTGGTGCAAGTGAGGGCGGATACATCGGGGACACGCTATTTTAACCAACTACCTGGGATGGAGTGAACACCTTGAAACGCTATCTGTTTATCCTTTGTACATGCATGCTGCTATGGACATCTGCTCTGTCTGCCGCTGTAGCCGCGCCGTTGGTGCCAGAGCAGCTCCAGCAAATGATCGCCCTCTCCAGCGATGCCTTGATTAGCAGCGGAGATAACAACTGGGAAGAAGCAGCTAAAGCACTCAGCAGCATGAAGAGCATCTGGGAGGGCAATTCGGAAGAAACCTCTGCAGATGCCCAAGCGCTGACGCAAGCAATCGCGGAAGCAGAGCAAGCCCTTGCCCAAGCGAAGGCGAATCCTGACACCGCAAAAGCAGCTATCTCCAGTCTGGCAAAAGCGACGGATCGTTACGTCTCGTCCAAAGAAGAAGGCGGTCAGCCAAAAGAACGGGCACACAAGCAAATTGCGGCATTGCTACCGCTCTTGCAAAACAGCATGACAGCCATCACGGAAGGCGATCTGCCGAAAGCCAAGCAGTCGTACAACAGCTTCGTCACCGGCTGGTATAAGGCAGAGGGTCTTGTTCGAGCGGAAAATGCCGCAGTCTACGGGGATATGGAAATCAAAATCAGCGGTGCGCGCATTGCCCTGAACACAGAACCACCCGATCCTAAAAAGAGCGCAGAGAAGGTACAGGCACTCATTACTGCGGTAAACAATTATTTGTCAGGAAAGGTAGTCCAACAGGCCGCTGCGAATCCTTCTTCCGAGCAGCCCACCATCTCGTCTCTACTGGTACTCCTTGCATCGGTAGAAACAGATATCGCCAATCAGGATGCAACTGCTGCTTCGGACAAAATGGAGACCTTTATCATCTCTTGGCCCTCTGTAGAAGGCGTAGTCATGACCAAATCGCCTGCTACCTACAGCAGCATTGAAGCCAAGATGGTCGCCATCCCGACACTCATCCTGTCCAATCCCCCGCAATGGGAAAAGGCGGCGGCTCATCTTGCGGAAATGAAGACAGAGCTTTCGCCTTTTGCGACAGCATCCTCGTACACCGCCTGGGATGCGGGACTCATCTTGTTCCGTGAAGGACTGGAGGCTATCTTGATCATCGTCTCCTTGCTTACTGTCCTGAACAAGTCAGGCAATGCCGACAAGCGCAAATGGATCTGGTCTGGGTCATTTGCCGGGATCGTGGTTTCCGCTATTCTTGCCGTCATCCTCAGTGTCGTTTTCTCCAACCTCTCCACAGGCAACTCGCGAGAAACGATTGAGGGAGTAACCGGACTGATTGCCGTCTTCTTTATGGTGACGATCGGTGCGTGGTTGCATAAGAAGTCCAATTTGCAGGCATGGAATCAGTTTGTCGAGAAATCTATCGGCTCTTCTTTGGCAAAAGGAGCTCTGTGGTCACTCTCATTCACCGCCTTTCTCGCTGTCGCCCGCGAAGGGGCAGAAACGATTATCTTTTATATGGGGATGGCCGCTACGATCTCCATGTCAGACCTGGCGATCGGCATTTTGAGCGCGCTTGTCGTCTTGGCCGTAATTGGCTTTGTCATCATCAAGCTCAGTGCACGCATACCCGTGCGTCCGTTCTTTTTTGTAGCCAGTCTATTGCTCTACTACATGGCATTTAAATTCGTCGGCGTCAGCATCCACGCTTTGCAGGTAACGGGAAGCTTATCTGCACACAGCAGCGATTACTTGTTGTACGCACCGACGCTTGGCATTTACGCGAGCTGGGAAACAACGATCCCGCAATTGATCATACTCGTGATCGTACTCTTCAATTTGTTCCTGTATTCTCGAAAAAAAGCTGCCACTCCGATTCCGCGGGTGAACTAAATAAAGAGATACCCTGAAAAACGCAGCTCCATCACGAGGGCTGCGTTTTCTTGTAACCCCCGATATTATTCTTGGCAATCATTCTTTCTCGCAAGTTCACATTTTTTCTGTTATCGTTAAATTTTTATGGGGGAAGTTGTGTTACCATATTACAGGTGTAACCTTCTTTTTACATTTTCCGTCATTAGAAGGTACGATTCGATAATAGGATAGGAGTTAGATATGGGGGCAACATCAAATTCTGTTAAAGTTGACGTCAAAACAACGCCACGCGTTCGACAAAATATGGTCTACCTATTAGTGAAGCAGCTTCGTCCACATCAATGGACGAAAAACTTGCTCGTCTTTGCTGCCTTGCTATTTTCCTTGCACAAAGTAAGTCCGGATGTCATTGGAAAGTCAGTGCTGGCCTTCCTGCTGTTTTGTTTTGTATCCGGCTGCGTCTACATCCTCAATGATTTTGTCGATATCAAAAATGACCGAAATCACCCGGAAAAACAGTTCCGGCCCATGGCTTCTGGGGCATTGCCGCCAGCGCTCGCATTAGCATTTGGTGTGTTTTTGCTTCTGGGTTCCCTGTTTAGTGCTTATTACTTTGACCGATTATTCGCGCTCGTGCTGCTGGTCTACTTTGTACTCAACGTCGCTTACTCGCTGAAGCTGAAGCATGTGGTCATTCTGGACGTCATGATTATCTCAGCCGGCTTTGTTTTGCGTGCCATCGGCGGAAGTCTGATGATCCAAACGCCGTTCACGCCGTGGTTTTTACTCTGTACGATGCTGCTCGCGCTGTTTTTGGCCATCAGCAAACGTCGCCACGAGCTGATTTTGTTACAGCAGGATAAAGGAACGCATCGCAAAGTGCTCGACAGTTATTCGTCCGAGTTATTGAATCAGTTGAATACGATTGTGACGACCATGACAATCATCAGCTATTCCTTGTTCACTTTTACCTCAGGACGCACGATTCACTTGATGTGGACCATTCCGCTCGTGATCTTTGGTATTTTCCGTTACCTGTATTTGATCACTGTCGCAGGCCAGGGCGGCAGTCCGGAAAAAGTTTTGTTGCAGGACAAGCCGATTCTCATTACGGTGTCCCTGTATGTCGTCATGGTAGCCGGGATTATTTACATGTTTGAATTTAAATAAGGAAGTTACTTGCACAGATAGGTTGTGGATCAGACTATGCCATCAATTGTTCTCATCATCGTTTCCGTGATCCTCAGTGCGTGTGGACAAGTCGCGATGAAGATGGGCGCATCCTCGCTCACCAGCAACAATGACATGCTGCTACTGAAGTTCCTGCACTATTTCACGAACCTGCCGATTATGGTGGGACTTGCGCTTTACGGACTTTCTGCGTTTATCTGGATTGCTGCGCTGGAAAAGGTGCAGCTTTCCTATGCTTATCCCATGGCAGCACTTGGATACGTGTTGGTAGCTGTGCTATCCTTCTTGATCTTCAACGAACCGTTGTCCCTTACACGCATTGCCGGTCTGGCGATTATCGTCGTGGGCGTCGTCGTCATATCTCAGTCGTAATCATCACGTAGAGGAGTTTTCTCATGTTATATGCAGCAGCGCCGTTTATCGGCTGGCTCGTGTCTGGAATAACCAAATTTTTGATCAATTACCTCCGTTTTGGGTCTCGTGCCAAAGAAATGGTCGGGAACGGCGGGTTTCCCAGCACGCACACAACCGTTATGGTGACCACTGTGTTTCTGATTGGTTTGCAGGAGGGCTTTACTCATCCGGCATTCGGGCTGGGCGTGGCTGTGACGTTTATTGTGATCATCGATGCGACTGGATTGCGCAGAGCGGTAGGAAAACATGCAGAGGCACTCAACAAGCTCGCAAAGGAACATCCGGACGTGTTTCCCACCAAGCCTTTGCGCGAAAGCATGGGACATACCAGATGGGAAATTGCCGGGGGTCTGGTACTCGGGGTACTGCTTGCTACCGTATTGCATCTGCTGGCAGCGAACCTCCCTAACCTCATTGGCTAGTAGATTCGTAGACAGGAGATTATGTTCATGAATAACCGTACAGCTACGTACTCGTTCCTGCTCGGGACGGCTTTGCTATTGTTTATGGCTACGATTGTGCTTAGCACATCGGTTTTATTTTTGTTCGGCGTATCCGTGACGGCCGCCAGCTTTTGGATTGGCCTCGTTGCCGCTTTGGCTGCATTGGGAGGAATGGTGTCGGTCTTCGTAAGTTCACGTCGCCGGGCCTGGTTTTTCTCCCTGTTGGCTGGACTGGTGATTGTTTCAGGCATCAGCTACTTCATCAGCGCCAATACGTTTGATCTCTCTTTCGACGGACAAACGTATCATCAAGAAGCAATCGTGAAGATAACCAACGGCTGGAACCCAGTTCATGACCAGCCCATCCTCAAGCCTCCTGGTTCAAAAGAAGTGGAGGAGATGGACAATAAAGAGATTCTCTCGGCCTTTCACCTGTGGATCAATCATTACGCCAAAGGTCCTTGGATGCTTGATGCGGTCATGTATAAACTTACTGGTCAGATTGAGGTTAGCAAAATATTTAACCTGTTGTTGATTGCATCGTCCTTTTTCCTGACCCTCGCTGCCATCCGAACCGCTTTCCCAGAGAGAAAAGGGGCGGCGATTGCCTTCGCGCTGCTCGCAGCGTTCAATCCTACTGTGATTACGCAATCGACTTCCTTCTATATTGACGGACAGCTTGGCTCACTCGTGCTTATCATCTGCGCTCTTGGCTATTTGCTGTATAAGCGATACCATGCCTGGACGCTACTGGCACTATGCGCAGCGCTCATGCTGCTGGCCCAGATCAAATTCACGGCATTGGGGTATGCCGGACTGCTCGGCTTGGCTATTCTCGTGCTCTTCTTTTTCTACGATCGCCGTCAGCACTTCAAAAGCATGCTCGTGTGGCTTTCAATTAGTCTGGTTATCACCGTAGGGGTTGTCGGGTACAATCCGTATGTCACCAACACGCTAACGAAGGGACATCCGTTTTATCCGTTGGCGGGCAAAGGCGCCGTTGATATCATGACCTCGAATAGCCCGCATGGCTTCAAAGACAATTCCAGCATAGAAAATCTGGCTATCTCCTTATTTTCCAAATCGGAGAACATCGCAACACCCCATAGCCCTACATGGAAAGTGCCATTTACAGTCACATGGAAAGAGCTCGCCGTGTTCTACTCTCCTGACGTGCGTGTAGCCGGATTCGGACCGCTTTTCGGAGGAGCTGTGATTGTCACATGCCTGATTCTCGTCGCCTTGCTTTTGGGGACTCATCGTAAAAAGGCGGCACCTTTCTTGTGGATCAGTCTGGTGCTCTTCGTGACCGTGCTGATTAATCCGGAAAGCTGGTGGGCGCGCTATGTTCCGCAACTTTGGCTGATTCCACTCTTGATTGCGCTGGCAGTCTGGGATATTCAGAAGGGCTTTTTCCGCTATGCGGGCAGGGTTCTGGTCGTCATTTTACTCGCCAATATGGTAATGGTAAATGCTTCTCATATCATTGGACAGTCTGGCGCCAATGCATTAGTGAAAAAGCAGCTAGAAGAAATCAAAGCAAGCAACAAAACGCTGGTCGTAGACTTCCACCATTTCAATGCGGTGAAAGTACGTCTGCAAGAAGCTGGCATTCCTTTCGTCGAGCAAAAGCTGGATAAAGGCGAAGATGTCAAAGGCTTTATGACTACGCGTGCGGTTTATCTTTTGAAATAAAAGATAGAAGGGGCGTCTCTCAGTCGGGAAATCGACTTTTGGGACAGCCCCTTTTTATTATTAGCTGTGTGCAGTGAACGAGACACCCGTTTGCATAAATGAAGAATTTTCTCAATGGTTACTGGAAAACTATGGTAGAGTTTACTTGTATTGATTATCCAGAAGGGAGTGTGCATCATGCCTGTTGAAACATTCAAAGCAACTGCACATCTACAAAAGGGAATGGTTGTGAAGGCCAGTTCGAGAAATTTCGAGATAACCATCGATGAACCGAAAAGCTTGGGAGGTACGGATACCGGCATGAACCCGGTTGAACTGGTACTCTCCGCATTAGGAGCCTGCCAATCTATCGTTGCCAGAGTATATGCCAGGAAGTTTAACGTTCAACTCGACGATTTTTGGGTGGAGGTTGAAGGCGATCTCGATACGGATGGCTTCATGAACAAATCTGATGTCCGACGCGGGTATTCCGAGATTCGATACACCTTTCATATCAAAACCGATGCTCCTAGAGAGCAGGTAGAGTCTTTTGTGGAGTTTTTGGAACAAACATGCCCCGTTGGAGATACGATCGCGAATCCTGTTACGCTTAAGTTAAACGGAATTATTATAGAAAAACCGAGTGAGATAAAGGCGAATGATTAAAATAAGGCTCCCAACTGGGAGCCTTTGTCGTCTTTTTAATTTTTACATAAATACAAAGTAAATGACCGCTGCCAGCACCAGACGGTAAATCGCAAAAGGCGTCAGCTTGATGCGGTTGATCAGCTTCAAGAAGAAACGAATCGACAGGAGCGCAAACACAAACGCGCTAATAAAACCGATGACGAAAAACGGAATGCTGTCCATTGTAATCGCATCCCAACGCTTCAACAGCGACAAAAAGCTCGCGCCCGCCATGATCGGCACCGCCATAATAAACGTGAAGTCTGCCGCCGCCCGATGGCTCATGCCCAACAGTACGCCCCCTGAGATCGTAGAACCTGAACGGGAAAAGCCAGGCCACAGGGAGAAGCATTGAATAAGTCCGACCAGAAATGCCTGCTTGTAGGTAATCTGATCAACTGACTCGATCTTTGGACGTCTTGGTCGGAACCAATCCGCAGCAAGCATGAGAAGAGCGCCTAGCACGAGTCCGATTACCACAGTCTTCGTCGAAAACAAATACTCATCGATGTAGTCGTCAAACAGAACACCCAGAATCCCCGCAGGAATCAAACCGACAATGACCGTAGCCAAATTCAGCCGAGGTCCTGCCTGAACCTCACGCTTACCAGCCAGTCTGTTGAGGCCGAGCAAGCTCATGAACCGATCCCACATCAAAACCACGACAGCCAAAATCGAGCCGAGCTGAATGACAATTTTGAAGGTGTTGGCCACTTCAGGTGAAAACAAATCTTTCGTTTGGAACAAAAAGTCATCCACGATGATCATGTGACCCGTAGAGGAAACCGGAGCAAACTCAGTCAAACCTTCTACTAGCCCCAGCACAATCGCAACAAAAGCTTCCCAGAGACCCAAAAATTCCACGCTCCTATGAATGAAGTCCAAAATCAATATGTAGCAGCCGCCCTGTAAAAGAGCAGACTACCGCTTCTAGCATTATAACGTTCATCTCCGGTACAAAGTTACATCGTGATCGAAAAACATTCTAGTAAATTCCGGATGGATGGGATGTCCCCACAGTGATAGCCATCTTGCTTTTCTTGATTTATATCAACTCTGCAAGATGTGAATCAAGAGCTGCGTAGGCCGAAGCGTAGACTGGAAATTCGCTTCTTCCCTCCACCACAGCCCCTCATCGATTCACATATTGCAACGTCCCTTCCCCCATGTCACCGAGTCGCCAAAGCGCGATTCTCTCAATACCCGCTTTCTTTGCGACCGCAACCCATTGAGACAGTGTCTCTTCATCCGCATACCAAACCGTGTGCTTTTGACCGTCCTCACCCATATAGTTGAAGTACAAACTGCCGCTCGCTTCATCTCGCTTGGGTGGCTCGATACTTGACACAGCAAGGTCATCTGCCTGTTTTTCTGTCACTGCCGTCACTTTTCCATCACTAGCCCAGTCAAACCCGCCTACAGATAGGGCCATGACCTTGTCACCCGGCACTTTTTGCATGCGATGGGCAAGCTCCTCGATAAATGCATGATCAGCTTTGGGACCTGGCTCTGTATTCGTACCGTACAAATTATAAGCCATCATGACGTAAGTAGGGCCCTTTGGCAATGCCAACTCTTCAATCGGCGCGCGCGGCTCCAATACGATGCGAAGCGACTTTCCCTCCTTCTCCATATGCTGATACAAGGTATGGATAAAAGTAAGGAAGTTGTCCCAGTCTTTCTCGTCAATTCTCTCATAATCGATTTCTAAACCATGAAAGCCATTCTGGATCACGGCATTCTTGATCTCCATAATATGCTTGGTACGGCTTGCATCTGTCGCCATGAGACGGCTGACAATCGACGGGTCCTTTTGAACCTGCGTACCATCACTGTTAAGGCGATCATTCACAATGGTCAAATCTAGGTCGACATAGCTACCCTGCTTCGATGCTTCCTTGATCTCAGGCATCGCCTTGATCATGCGGTCAGTAAAATGCAGCTTGTCATTTTCATCAAAATACGCCGCGAAAACCTGCAAACTGGACAAGCCATCCGTCATCCTGCGGAAATCCTCCAAACCGGATTCCCACTGCCAGTCTACCACCCAAGCGGACAATTCCGTCGTGTTATTAGCTGCATCTACACTCTCCAAGCTTTCGGTATCGTTCCATTTCATCATGTACCATACGAGGATGACACACACTACTATCAGAAGAGCAGTCAAAATGATCGATCGTTTCTTGATGTTTGACACCTTGCACGGAGCCCCCTTGTTTCGGATTTAAAAGGTGTCGATGACCCAGTCCATTGCGACAGAAATAGCTTTCTTGATCGAACTGACGACTCCTGCAAGTCCTGTCTGCACATTGCTGAACAGCATCTGCTGCTCATCATTTGGTTGCTCTAAGGACGCAATCTGTACGTCCGCAAACACCCCGTCATAAATGTCATCCTTTTTGTTCACTTCACTATAGGCCGCTTCCAATGCAACTCCACCGTTGCTAACGCTTGGGTCGATCTGTTGCTTGTCCAAGAGCATTGTCTTATCCACGGAAACACTGAGACGGTCCCCTTGAACAGTCATTTCAAATGAACGCGTATTTTTAATGTTGATCGGGTATTTTTCCAGCTCGGGAGCACCAGACTCACCTTGTTCTCTCGTATAAACAGAGGCACGGTCGAAGGTCAAATCCTCAGGATTCCAAATCACTTGGCTCAATTCCGTCTTGAAAAGCTCCTGTACCTCGCCTTTTTCCTTCTTCTGCTCGACGCGCAGCTCATTATCATGCAGGACGACCCGTACATAGCTGTCTTTTTCCCGATCATAGCGCAAATAAATAGATTGCTTACCGATTACATTCCCTTCCAGCTTGGCAGAAAGCTTGATATCCTTCTGGCTGTCGCTGTTTTTTAAATATAACATGCCAGAGCCAGCAGCTGGAGAGGTCAAGACGATCTGATCCTCCATAAATTGCGCAGCGCCACCGAGACGATCCCACTCTTTCGCTTGCTCTTCATCACCGCGAACGAAGCGAATCTTTTCGTCAGTGTCTTTTTGGATGCGCATCAACAAATGATTCGTGTACCAATAAGGCTCTGGCTGCACGCGAGTCAGGTTGTACAGATTGCTCTTGTTGTCGTTGTAGGCGGTTCCTTCCCGGTTAAAGTGCATCGTAAAATACTTTTTGATATTCGCGTCGTTCGCATCCGCTACCAAGCGATTCATCCCGCCATACAGGGTGTTCGCATGCATGATCATATAGGCACCCGGGACAAAGCCCAATTGATCCATATATGTATCATTCATCAGCTTGTAGTCTTCGTTGATTCTCGCTTCCATCTTGCTTCTGTCTTCCATCGGGATCATATTGCTGTCACGTATAAAGTCCATCAAGTAATGATTATAGTAGCCTACCTTTGTTTTATTCGATAATTCACTCTCATCCTTCACCCCGATGAAATTGCCCTGATCATCAAATACATTGATATACGTCAGTCGATAACCGTTGGAACCGAGCTCCCAGTAGCCGTTTTCCATCATTTTTTTCATGTCTTCCGGCTGCAGGAATTTGTTCTCGCTGTTTCCCATCTTATTGCCGTAAGACAATGCCGTTGCTTTGAAGTTGTACTTCTCCAAAAGCGGCTGGGCAAACAAGCTCGAATCGTTGCGGCCATCTTCAAAGGCTAGGAACAGGGCCTTGTCAGGAAGTGGCTTCTTTTTTTTGTAAAAATCCAAGATATCTTGTTGCGAGATCGTTTGATAGCCTTGGTCATACAACGCCTGCAGCTGCTCGTCCAATTGCTTCTTGGCTACTAATTTCGGTGTCCCCGTACGACCTACGCCAAAATAGGAGATGGCGATAAAGCCTTTGTCATTCGTCCAGCTCGCTTTATTCGGCTCCTCGTACTTCTTCCAATCAAAGGCGGCATTATATAACATGACACCCAGGACGACCAAGATAGCGACCTGGATCAGCGTTTTGATGAATTTATTGCGATCTTTTTTCCGATAGTCCAAGACATCGCTCGTCGTTTTTCCCATAAATCCTGACACCCTCACTCCCTTTGTCTTTCCCTCTTAAAATGGCAGCCCAAAGCCTTTTTTGTTCTTCTTTCGGGCTTCTTTTTTCAATCTCGCTTCGACGTCCTGCGGTGTTTCTCGCGTACCCCAAGTAGATTTCCAGAATGTCACCCAAGCCACAGGCATCTGCCACAACAGCACCAGCTCATAAAACACACAAAAGACAATCCCGAAAACCCATAGCTTGCTTCTACGGAAAAACAGATGGGCCAAACTCATTAAGAGCGCCATCAACAGCAAGCCCATTAAAAACGTGCCCGGGAAAATGTGATGAACGAGCGGGACGTATACGAGGTTGTACAGGACGATGACAGGAGCAGCGATAGGAACAATCAGACCAATGTAAAAGAAGATCGCCATAAAAGGCTCCTTGCGCCAAATAAAGCCGCTGGCACGCAAAGACTCCCTCAACCACGAACGCTTCCAGCGCATCTGCTGCTTCAAAAATACGTTCATATCTGACGGCACAATCGTCGAGCAAATCGCAGAATCCTGATAGCCCGTCCGATGTGTTCGCAAAATAAAGTTGGTCATGCTTCGGTCATCGCCAAAAGTGGCTGGCTGCCCGAGAAACTTCTGATTCAGCCATGCTTCAGAATGCTGCAAAATCAATTCCTTACGATAGCAAGACAACGGCCCAGACAAGCAAGTGACACTGTCAAACCAGGACTCAGCCGCTTTCATGATGCGAAAGGCAATGTAGTAACGAACGGTTTGCAGCTTGGTGATTGAGTTGGTGAACTTGTTTTCCACATCCGTACGCCCTGCGACACCACCCATTTTCGGGTCTTGGAAAGGCTGTACGAGGTTGCGAATCGCAGTCGGTTCCAAAAAGCTGTCTGAATCAACGAAGACAACCAAATCGTGCTTGGCCATTTCCACACCTTTTACCAAAGCGACCCGTTTCCCGCCGTTTTCCGGAAGAATGTGCATCCTCACGCGCTCGCGGGTCATATAGCGCTCGGCCTCGTTATGAATCATATCGATGACCTTTTGAATCTCTTCTGCGGATCGGTCTGTCGAGCGGTCGTCTACCACGATGACCTCCAGCTTATCAATCGGGTAGTTCTGATTGACACAACTCAAAATCGTCCGGTGAATCCACTGCTCTTCATTAAAACACGGGATAATAATGCTCACGCCCGGTGTATAGTCCGGATTGACGGGAACCCCCCGATAAAGAGCACCGAATAAATACCGTGTCAGCAAAAAGGCAGCGGCAATCAAGCTGTACAAATACAAGTACATGTTGTATTTGAAATAAATCACACTCTCCGCGCGCATGAGCACGATAAACGCCGCAGCGAAAAACAAGAAAGTACTTGCAATATAAATGGCGTATCCCCAGCGTTTTTTGCGTAAATAGTCAGTCAGCGGTTTGGAAAACTCGAAGGCGAGCATGAACTTCTGACGCCCGTCCTCCTCCTGGGTAAACGAGCGAACAACCGTTGCATCCAGCTTCACCGTTGACTCATAGCCTTCTGGCATTGTACCTGGCGGGATTGTGCAATGGATCATAAACACTTGTCCCACCTGGATGTCTACCATCTCCGAATCTAGTTCCACTAATAGACCAGTCGAAGAAATATCGACGGCTCTTGCCTTGATTCCATCCTTGATCCGCTGTTTCTTGGTCAATAGCGTCACCGGGAAATCCGCCATATAGCGCAGACTTAGCATCCGAATGCGATTCAGGTATTCCGGGTCTTCCAGATTTCCTGGCTCATTCGTATCTTTAGCACCGCGGCGATCCACTTGAACACGAATTTTCTCCGGGTCTGGCACATTCGATAATACGCGCCTCTCTGTTTTGGAAACCGTCAGTACTTCTTCGATTTTCTCTTTCTTTTTCGGCTTTATTTTCTCTACCAACCGTTTCATCACTGCCGCTCTCTCCCCTCCACTGCCTACAAGCTCCAGTAATGAAATCCACTGTTTACAAAGTCAGCTTTGGAATAAATCTCTTTTATATCGATCATGATTTTTGCTTCATTCTTACCGTACATTGCGGCAAAATCAGCGACTTCCATCTGGGCAAAGGGAGCATGCGGTACCGCTACAACCACTATGTCCAAGTCGTGGAGAGCCCCCATCTCTGACAGCTCGATGCCGTATTCCTCGTATGCCTCCCGAGGATTCACCATCGGGTCTACGACCAACGGATTTATGCCGTATTCTTTCAATTCCTCAATAATATCCGTCACCTTGGTATTTCTGATATCTGCGCAGTCTTCTTTGTATGACAGACCTAATATACCGATCCTTACATTTTGAAGATCGAGCTTTGAGCGAACAGCCATCTTAATGATTTGTTGGGCGACATATTTCCCCATGCCATCATTGATGTGTCTAGCTGCCAAAATAATGCGGGAGCGATAGCCGCTGTCTTCTGCTTTGTACGTTAAATAGTACGGGTCGATACCGATGCAATGCCCGCCAACCAAGCCCGGTGAAAAAGGGAGGAAGTTCCACTTGGTTCCTGCCGCTTTCAATACTGCTTTCGTCGGAATATCCATCTGGTTGAACAGCATCGCCAGCTCATTCATAAACGCAATATTGACATCCCGCTGAGCATTTTCAATGACTTTTGCCGCTTCCGCTACCTTGATGCTTTCTGCTCGATAAACGCCTGCCTTGATCACGAGCTCGTAGACGCTTGCTACGATTCCCAGTGTTTCTTCATCCATCCCCGATACGATCTTGACGATGTTTTCCAGACGATTTACCTTGTCTCCCGGGTTGATGCGTTCAGGTGAATAGCCGATCTTGAAGTCTATACCACAACGCAAGCCCGATTCCGCCTCCAGAATCGGCAAGCAAACATCTTCGGTTGCCCCAGGATAAACAGTCGATTCAAATACGACGATTGCCCCTTTTCTCAACTGTCTGCCCACCATGCGGGACGCGCTTTCTACAAATTTCAGGTCTGGAACATTGCCGCTTTTGACCGGAGTAGGCACGGCCACGATAAAAAATCGCGCTTCCTGCAATCTATTTTCATCTGAAGTGAATTCAATAGCAGAGTCACTCGTCAGCTCCTGTTCCACGTCCACATCATGAAAGTTTCCCTTTTGATAGGCTGCTACTTTCTCTTTGTTTACATCGAATCCAATCACAGAAGAACGTTTTGACAGTGCCATCGCAATCGGCAAGCCTACGTACCCAAGACCGACGACAGCAATTTTTTCCTTCCTCTCCACAATCCCTTCGTACAAATTCATAAGCTGGTCTCTCTCCCTGTTCTGTTTTGGGCTTTATTGGCCAAACATCTCTGTCATGGGTACAAGCGTGTATCCTTTGCTTCTAAGCTGGTCAATTACGATTGGTAGCGCCTCTACTGTGTGAATATCATCGAGCATGTGCAGCAGGATCACGCTTCCGCTCCGTGTCTGCTCCATAATGGTTTTGACGATATCGTCCGCACTCCGTTTCTTGTCGTAATCGGACGGCGTCACATCATAAATCGTAATATCCTCGTAGCCCGTTGCTGCAATCGCCTTGAGTGTCTGATCGTCGAACGCCCCAGTTGGCGGTCTGAAATACATCGTCGGCTTCTGCTGAATCGCTTCCGTAATGATCTGATGGGCTTTAACAATCTCTTTTTGTAACTCTTCCGGCGCAATTTTGGTATTCACCGGGTGAGAATAAGTGTGATTGGCTACGTCGTGTCCCGCTTCCGCAATTGCTCTCGCCAAGTTTGGATTTCGCTCTACACCATCTGCACGAAGGAAAAACGAAGCCTTTACTCCCTTTTTGTCCAGGATATCGAGAATCTTCGTAACTGTTTGATCCGTACCCCAATCATCGAAAGACAAGGCGACCATCTTCTTGTCCGTTTCTTTTCGATAGATGAGATTTGGCTTGGACTCGTAATACGCCGCATTCATTTTTGCTGCATCAAAACCCGAAATATCTTGCAGCGGCTTTCGCTCCCCTCCTTGTGCAATCAACTCGTGCAAGGGGACGAATCTGTAACCGACATCAGTAGCTGCCTCTGCCAGTAGCCGGATGTTTTCTACGACAGACTTGTTCTCCTCTGTATCCATCGCGATGATGCCGCCGCGATTCATATATTTTCTTAGGTAATGAATTTTTTGCTCCTCCGTCTCTTTTTGCCAATTGTGCAGAAACAGACTGGCGGACACGACGGCTTCTTGTCCATTGTGAGCAGCTACCAATCGGAGATCGTCGTTGTATTCACCCGACTTTGTTCTGATATACCGCGGTGTTTTGTCCGTTTCTCTATGAATGACCTCATTGGTCAACTCGATGTCTTTGTACATTTTCTCGTAAGGTTGGTTCTGCAAATCAGAATTGTTCAACGTATTGTTTTCGATCTCGTGACCTCTGGCGACAATTTCTCGCGCAATGTCAGGCTCTTCAGCTACTCTCATTCCTGGCATGAAAAAAGCTGCCTTGATGTGGTACTTGTCCAACTCATCCAGCAATCTTTTCATCTTGTCTTTATCTGCCATCCCATTAAAAGTAAGAGCAAGCTGTCTTTGCGTCGTGTAGACCATCGACACTGCCTTGCTCTTTTCCCCTTTGTAACGCTCGATTTTTTCAGGTTTGCCTGACGCAGGTCCGTTATCTGCACCGTTTTCATTCCCCTGAAACGGTGAACAGCCTGCCAATAATGCCACGATCCCTACAAGGGAGATCCATTGAAATACTCGGAACCCACTGGCCCCTTTCCAATGACTAATCATGATTGTCCCCTTTTCATGTAAGAAATGCCCTTTTCGCATAAAAAAACGACTATTTCATCTGCGCAACAAGTCAAGTGTAATCAAACACTCTTCCGCAAAAATGAACATAGTCTGCCTCCACACGCTAGACTAACATAACCATCTAAATCAAACAACTTTATGAAGCGGTTTCATATGTGACAATTTATGGAAATGGGTAAAATCGCCATCAAGACGCTATTATCAAAAAAAGACGAGCCTCATCGGGCCCGTCATTCGCTGTTACAGTTTGATCGCGATTAATTTTAGTTCCGTTAATTCCTCGACCGCATACTTGATACCTTCGCGGCCAAAACCACTGTCTTTCACACCGCCATACGGCATGTTGTCCACGCGGAACGTCGGAATGTCGTTGATCATCACGCCTCCGACCTCCAGCTCTTCCGCTGCGCGCATAGCCGCGTGAATGTCACTCGTATAGATGCCTGCTTGCAAGCCGAATCGGGAGTCATTTACCGCTTCAATCGCTTCGTCCATCGTCTCAAACGGTGTAACGACTACGATTGGACCGAATACCTCCTGGCAGGAGACGGCAACATGAGCGCCGACATTGGTCAGAATCGTAGGGGCAAAGAGGTTGTCACTGACAGGCTTCCCGCCAGTAACTACGTGTGCCCCTGCTTCTACTGCTTCCTGTACCCATGCTCCCATGCGTTCATGATCCTTGGCGGAGATCACGGAGGACATGTCTGTCGCTTCGTTCAGCGGATCACCCAGCACGAGCTTTTCTGTGCCAGCCTTAAACTTTTCCAGGAACTCTTCGTACTTGCTCTGGTGAATATAGACGCGTTGCAGCGAGATGCACACTTGACCGCTAAAGGAGAAGGCACCCGTCACGCAACGATCAATCAATGCTTGCGTAATTTCCACGTTGTGGTCAATGATCACTGCGGAGTTGGAGCCAAGCTCCAAGGTCACGCGTTTGAGTCCCGCTTTGTTTTTCATCGCGATTCCAACCGCAGGACTTCCGGTAAACGTGATCGCGGCAATTCGGCTGTCAGTGACCAGCTTTTCGCCTACGACTGCGCCTTTTCCAGGCAAAATATTGAGCGCTCCGGCAGGCAATCCCGCCTCTGCGAAAATATCGGCCAGGATCAGCGAGCTGAGCGGCGTCTGACTCGCTGGCTTCAGCACGACAGTATTTCCTGCGGCAATGGCAGGCCCGACCTTGTGCGCCACGAGATTGAATGGAAAGTTAAAAGGCGTGATCGCGCCAACTACGCCAATCGGCTTGCGTACGGTAAAAGCAAGACGTCCTTCACCGCCCGGTGCTGCATCGAGCGGCACCGTCTCTCCGTGGATACGCTTCGCTTCTTCTGCTGCAAACTTGTAGGTCTGGATCGTCCGAGCAATTTCTACACGACCCGTGCGAAGTGGCTTGGCGGCTTCCTGTGCGAGGATGATCGCCAGTTCTTCCTTGCGTGCCTCCATAATCGCAACGGCCTTCTCTAGTATCAAAGCTCGCTGACTAGCTGGCATTTTCGCCATGACTTTGGCAGCAGCTTTTGCCGCCTTGATTGCCTCGTCGACGTCATGATCGTCTGCCTGAGCGATTTCAGCCAGCAGCTCCCCAGAATACGGGGAGTGGAGCGGCGCGTATTCTTTTGCTTCTTTCCATTGTCCGTTGATGTAGAGATGCTTTTTCATGAGTATGGAGAACCCCCTCGGGCGTTTTTAGTTCGTCACGTATTGGCTTTTCAGAACATCCGTCATAATGTCCAGCGCTTCTTCCAGTTGCTCGTCTGTAATGACCAGCGGAGACAGGAAGCGCAGTACGTTGCTGTGGACGCCAGCAGAAAGCACGATGACACCAGACTCGTAGCAGCCTTTGGTCAAGCCAGCAACGAGCTCCTTCGCTGGTTGTTTGGTTGTTGGATCGATAAATTCTACGGCGCACATCGCACCTAGTCCGCGCACCTCCGCGATCACAGGGAACTCTTTTTGCAACGCGTGGAAATGCGCTTTGATCTTGTCCCCGATCGCCTGCGCGCGGCCAGCCAGGTCTTCGCGCTCCATTTTCTCAATGACTGCCAACGCCGCTACGCAACCAAGCGGGCTTCCTCCATAGGTACCGCCGATCTCGCCCGGGTTTGGCGCGTCCATGATTTCTGCGCGTCCCGTAACCGCAGAGATGGGCAAGCCTGCCGCTATGGATTTGGACATGGTGATGATATCTGGCTCGATTCCGAAATGGGTGGAGGCAAACATGGCGCCCGTACGACCGAAGCCTGTTTGAATCTCATCGGAAATAAATAGGATTTGATGCTTTTTACAAATGTTATAGACGCCTTGAACGAAAGACACAGGCGGAACGATAAAGCCGCCTTCTCCTTGAATCGGTTCCATAATCACGGCAGCCACTTCTTCCGGTGCAACCTCAGTCAAAAGGAAGTCCTCGAACTGACGCACGCAGAATTGCGCGTACTCATCATCTGTCATGGATTCCGGCTTGTTCAGTGGATACGGGAACTGCGCTTTATACGTAGCTGGAGCAAATGGACCCATCTGGAATTTGTACGGCTTCACTTTGGAAGTCAGTGACATGCCCAAAAGCGTACGACCGTGGAAGCCGCGGCTAAAGGAAATGATGCCTGGGCGTCCTGTGTATTTGCGGGCGATTTTCACCGCGTTCTCTACCGCTTCTGCCCCGCTGTTTGCGAGCATCGTCTTCTTTTCAAAGCTGCCTGGCGTGATTTGCGTCAGTTTCTCAGCCAAGGCCACATATGGCTCATACATCCCTACATGGAAGCAAGGATGAATGTATTTGTCCAGCTGCGCTTTTAGTGCCTCAACAACTTCCGGCGGGCAGTGTCCGGCATTCAGTGTACCGATTGCTCCGGCAAAATCGATATACGTATTGCCATCTACATCCGTTACCAATGCGCCTGAAGCTGACTCTACAAAAACAGGGGTATTGTTGCCGACACCTTTTGGCACGAACTGCTTTCTTTTTTCAATCAGGGCTACTCCCTTGGGACCTGGCACACCAGCAGCTACGTTTACAAATTGACGTTGTTTGGACATATCGTTTCCTCTCCTCGTTCGAGATGGTATTGGTTGGATTGCTTGCTTGTAAACTCAACTACTATATGTAGCAATACCTATGCCAAACGCCAGAGTTTGATGAAATCGCGTTTTCCGTACTACGTTTACATCAAATTATTCAAAAGTGAATCAAAACACTCGAATGTTCGATTCGTTTTTGAATAAACGATTCATTTTTGAATCACCTGGAACGAATCCGATATTTTTGCAGCTTCCGCACGACAGATGGCTGGCTAATGCCGAGAAACTCCGCGATTTCTCCCGTGGTCCGGCAGTGCTCGGATGCGTAGCGCAGCCATTTTTCCTCTACCTGCTCCAGTGCTTCCCTTAGCGACATCTTGGAAGTTGCCAGACTCGGCTCCATGGCTGTCTGCTCTTCCCCTGCCAATCTGATTTCCACGGGCAGGTGCGAAGAAGTGATCACGTCTTCGTCCGCTGTGACCACCATTCTCTCCAAAACGTTCTCCAGCTCGCGCACATTGCCGGGCCATTCGTACTGCATCAAGGCATGTGTTACGGCAGGGTCCAGTCGCTTGTCCATTCCATATCGTTCATTGAGCGAGCGCACGGCGCGCTTCAGGAGAGCCGCGATATCCTCGGGCCGATTTCGCAACGGCGGGACGTGGATCGGGACAACATTCAGGCGAAAATACAGGTCCTGCCGAAACTTCCCTTCCTTCACCATCTTCTCCAAATCGCGATTGGTGGCGGCAATCAAACGAAAATCCACGTCGCGGTACTGTGTGCTCCCAACGCGTTGCAACCGTTTTTCTTGAATCACCTTCAACAGCTTGGCCTGCAAGGTCAGTGGCAGTTCCCCCAGCTCGTCCAAGAGGAGAGTCCCTTGGTTCGCCATCTCGATAATCCCTTGCTTGCCCTGCTTGGCGGCACCTGTAAACGAACCCGCCTCATAACCAAACAGCTCGGATTCCAGCAAGCCCTCCGGGATCGAGCCACAGTTGATCTCCACGAATTGCCCACCCGCACGGCGGCTATTGCGATGAATTTCTTTTGCGATCACATTTTTCCCGACACCCGATTCCCCGAGGATCAGGACAGTCGAATCGACAGCCGCGACTTTTTTGATGAGACGATCAATGGCTTGCATCGGCTGGCTCACTGCCACGAAGCCCTCCTGATGCTTTTCTCGCAGCTCCTCAATCTCGGTTTCAAACTGCTTGAGCTGCTCTGTCAGACCTTCGTAGCGCCGTTTCAATTCCATAATTTCAGTCAGGTCATGCGAATAGCTGATAATCGAATGCATGCTGCCATCTTCGTTCCAGACGGGAAACGCCGTCACCATCAGCTTTCGACCCCCGGGTATTTCCTGCATGATCGTCTGCGGCGTCTTGGCATCCATGACTTTTCGCGTGACAGATGGAGAAAAGACCTTCCTTTTTTCCAGCTCGATGACGTTCTTGCCCAAGAGCTCTTCCTTTCCGATGCCATACACTTCATAGGACGAATCGCCAACCAGCCGGATGTAGCCCTCAGGGTCCGTGATTAACAAATGATCGCGCGACGTTTCAACAATGGCCTCCAATACGCGGCTCATCCACTTTTCCGTACTCTCTTCTCTCTTCATCTCTTCGCCGCCTTCCACACGCCGTAATGTCCGATCCGTGTTTATTTTTTCATTATAGAAAACAGCAAGAACAACGACAACACATGAAAAATATGTAAAAATAGCCATAATAACAAGCCTTGCGAGATGGAAAGGATGGTAGGAATGACGCCCACAGTCGGAGACATCTACTGTGTTTTTGTCGAGAAGCTGCAAAAGTACGCAGCTTGCCAGGTCACATCGATCAAAGAGCCTG
Source organism: Brevibacillus brevis (assembly GCF_022026395.1). Taxonomy (NCBI): domain Bacteria; kingdom Bacillati; phylum Bacillota; class Bacilli; order Caryophanales; family Paenibacillaceae; genus Brevibacillus; species Brevibacillus brevis. The sequence continues at coordinate 5,982,171 of NZ_CP041767.1, forward strand.
GCACGAGTAAATCTAACCTCATCAGTATCCTCGAGCTGGACTGGAGCAGCGATACACTGCCTGATGAATCAGAGCTGTACCAGATGAAGCCCTTATATTGTGACTACTTCTTCTGGAACAATGTGCTCGAGCACAGCTATGTCGATAATGTGGTGCCTAAAGGCTACATAAAAGTAGGGAATATACCCCCTCTCGTGACAGAAGAAACAAGAAGCTACGGCAGTTGGGATGTCGGAGGGAGCCTCTATCGTCAGCATAAATGGAATCAAATTCCCGAGGAGCGTCGCCAGCTATTTAAACAAGCGGCAAAAGATGACACGATGATTTCGTTAGGCGGGGTGAACCTGAGCCGATCAATCAACGTCCTTCATGCCGACATCCTGCAACGCCTGACGGACATCTCTGAATTGGAAAAGCTCCCTTGCCTGACAAGAATCTATGCAGAGGAGCTCACTGATTCCTTGCTTGCCTTTGTCAAAAGCAATCCGTTTTTACTGGAGCTTCACTTGGAAAAAGCCAATGGCTCCTCTCTTGATCTGACAGGAAGCCATCTCAGTAAATTCTCTCTCCAAAACGCGGACGGCCTGGAGTCACTGCATCTGAACGATTGTCTTAGGGAACTCATACTGGACAAGGGCATTTCATCCAACCTGTTCATAGAAGCCGAAGAGGATGGGTATTGGCTGACCGCCTCGTTCTCGGATTCGCTGCCGTTACACCGCGGACTTGACCTTTTAGGAGCACTTCGTCTGCGTAATGTGACGGAGCTGGACTTACAGCCACTCGTCCAGCGGTATCCCTCTCTCCGGGACATCCGTCTATGGGGCAAGCCTGGTACCCTCAGCAATCTGGGTAGTATCAAGTACTTGAAGGAGCTACTGACGTTTACGACCTACGATCTGTTTGGCTTCTCCGGGGACGAGTTCCCTTCGCCAGATCAATGTCCCAAGCTCTCCACGCTCTGGATGACGAGCCTCCCAGCAGAAGCGGCCAAGACCATTAAAGCCGCCTATAAAAAAGAAGTGAAAAATGGGCTGGATTTGTCCATCACCAAGCCGCGCAAACCCGAATGGCTGGCCAATAATTTAACCAATCCATTTCGCGATTGGGATGGCAGGGAGCACATCTCAAAGGCTCACGCCAACAAAGCCGCCAGTCTCTATAAAAAAATGAACACTGCGATTAGTGCGCTCGAAAAGCAAGGCAGCGAAGACGCGACAAATGCGGGAGAAATACAAACTGCTTTGCGTGCCTTGGTCAAAGAGTACACAGAGACTTTCAACAAGATGGATCGACGAACAGGCTTTATCGAAACGGTTGAGCGGGAAGAAATTTTCGTTGTGCTCGATGAGCTGCTTCAGTCGGCAAAACGGAATTTGGCTGCTGCAGGTGTGGAAGTAGATGTAGATGAGCTTTTTGCTAATTTTGATCAGACGCGTGATTTTTGAGTGAGAAAAAGACGCCGCCTCTCCAACTGGAAGGCGGCTTCTTGTGCTTAATCATTCTTTTTGATTACCCACGTGCTCATGCAACGCTGTCCGGCTACGTTCACTGTTTTGATTGGCTCCAGGAACACACCTTGCAGTTTTTCCGTCATGCCCACCATCGTCCGTTCGTTTACGAGAAAACGGGTGCTTCCGTCCGGCAACAAATAACGTTCGTTCCCTAGTGGCTGTACAGCATCCTCAATCCCGATCGAGGATGCAAGACGCATAAATAGAATGCCTCCTGGCTTCAGTACCCGCCACAGCTCCTCTAGCATCTGGCGAAAATGCTCTTCGTTTTCAGCAAAATGTAGAACGGCATTACTGATGATGAAATCAAAGCTTTCGTTTTCAAAGCCCATGCTCTCAATCGGTTCCACACGAGCGCGCTCCGCTGACCAGTTCGGTGCCAGTTGCGATGCCATTCGCTGTACAGCTTCAATGGCTTTTGCCGATTGGTCAACCGCATACACCGAATAGCCATTTCGCAAAAAGTAGACCAAATTCCGCCCCGAACCGCAACCGGCATCAAGTACTTGCATTTCCTTCGTTACTCGCCCCTTTAACAACTGATCAAACAAATAAATATCCATATCGCCAAACTGCTCGGCCAGATTCATATCTATCACAGCCTTTATCCGATTTTTCTTCAGTGTACCAATTCGCTCGTCATCTTCCAACGACAGTCACATGGAACAGATTGACAAGAATGATAGTTGACACCTGATGACTACAAGTGTAATCTTTAAAACAGAATCAACGACTACAAATGTAGTCGAGGGAGGTTTCGTACTTGGACGAGCAACCGCGAATCTCGGATGCCGAGTGGGAGATTATGAAGGTCATCTGGGCAAAGTCACCCGCAACAGCAGCCGATGTCATCCACGCTCTGCGAGACAACAAGACGTGGAAAGACAACACAATCAAAACCTTGCTCAGCCGCCTGTTGCAAAAGGGCATTCTCACCTACGAGCAGGTCAATCGCGTCTACTATTACTCCCCTGTGCTCACAGAGGAAGATTGCAAGCGCCAAGAGCGCCAATCCTTTTTGCAGCGCGTGTACGGCGGGGCCTTAAAGCCCATGCTAGTTCACTTTTTAAAAGAAGAAAAGCTCTCCTCCCAAGAGATTGACGAGCTGAAAAAAATCCTTTCCGAAAAGGAGAAATAAGCTGGTGGATTGGCAATGGCTCACACTCACCCTCAACCAAGCATTTACGTGGACACTGTATAACTCCATCGAGGCCAGTCTTCTTGTGCTCCTGATCCTGCTCTGCCAGCAGCTCGGCAAAAAGCATTTCCCCATCCGCTGGCACCACGCCGTATGGTTCCTGCTTCTCTGGAAGCTCGCGGTTCCCTGGTCGATAGACAGCACGATCAGTTTGTATAACTGGCTGCCTACTTCGTCCTGGACATCCGTGCAGGAAGCGTACCCGCCTACGGAACCGATCGTTCTCGCTACTGAGGCTTTGCAACCGCATGAATCTGCCCTCCAATCAGATGCCTCTCTAGCAAACGAAGCGAGCTTTTCCTGGATCAGCCTGCTTTCCCTCATCTGGTTCGGCGGCATCGCTATTTTCGCTATCACCATGACTCGCAGTACATACCGATTGCTCTCTCAGCTAAAAAAGGAAGTGTTCGTACAGGATGAAGTTGTTTTGCGCGTCTTTTTCCAATGCCAAAAACTGATGGGCATCACCAAATCCATTCCCCTGCGCATGAGTCATCAGATGACAAGTCCTGCCTTGATGGGAATCTGGCGACCGCAAATCTGGCTGCCAGCAAATCTGTTGGACAAACTCAACGAGCACGAGCTGCGCCACATCTTTTTGCATGAGCTGGCGCATTGGAAAAGACGAGATATTCCTGTGAACAGCATCATGAGCGTGCTGCTGATCCTCAACTGGTTCAACCCGCTGTTATGGTACGCCGCTTCCCGCATGCGTCAGGACCAGGAAATGGCTTGTGATGCCTTGGCTTTGACCTATTTGCAGGAGACGGAGGTACCTCGCTACGGATACACCATGATCAAAATGCTCGAGCTGTATGCCCAGCCCAAACAAATCCACTTCACTGCCGGGTTCTCCAGCTCCAAAAAACAGGTGAAAAGGAGAATAGAAATGATTCGTCACTTTCAAAAACGGGCGTATACGTGGACCCTATCTGGTATCGTGGTCGTCTTGGCTTTAGGCGTCTTCACTTTGACCGATGCAACAAAAGCACTTGGGAACGAGCAGGCCTTCGTCGTCCCCGCAGAAGGTACACTCCAAAGTCCTGTTGACCAAACAATGGGCTTGAGAATCGTAAACGACCTGAATACGCCCGTTCAGGCAGCCGCCGCAGGTAAGGTACTCAAAGCTGAGTACGATACAAAAACAGGGAAAGGCAACCAGGTCATTCTGGAGCATGAAGGAGGTTATCAAACCGTTTACTCTCATTTGGAAAAGCTGGAGGTCACCGCTGGCGCTACTGTGACCCAAGGCCAGCTCATTGGGCTGTTAGGAAGTACGGGACGCAGCACAGGACCGCATCTTGCTTTCCAGGTTCTCGAAAATGGTATACCCGTTGATCCGATGAAGCTGCTTGTGAATACGAAAACACAGCAGTAACCCCATTATAAAACCCATCAGGTTAAGAACATCTGATGGGCTTTCATCGTTTTTAATCGCTTCTGCTTTTTTCTTATAACCCAAAATGCTGCTTCGCCAGCTTTTTAGATCGTTCCTCATCAATCGTCTCTTTCGTCATAACACCATCCACCCATTGCGTAAAAGAACTATTAGTCAACGTGACATTGCCTCTCTCTGTAAGCTGCGTAAGCAATGGGCTTTTGTTGAAGGGAGACTGTTCATGATCAGCGATGATCGTCTGAATCTCGTTTAATTCCGTTTCATCCGTCACCAGCTTCTGCGAATCAAACGTATAGCCGATCCTCCAGTCCGTATCCTTGTGCCGCAGCTTCATTTCGAATACATAATCGCCATATTCCGTCTGCTCTTTCTTGATCCGAAATTCACCATTGCGCGAAGAGATGGTCTCCCCTGTTAACGGAACAGGCTTTAACGGCAGGTTCGAGCCGAAGCCCGTGTCGAGCAAATACGTTTGTCCCTCATATGTAAGCAAAATCGTGGCATGCGTTCGGCCTATCGTGTAATACTCGCCAACGTCATGCCTGTAAACAACTCCACGAATCAGATGAGCGTCAAAGCCATTTTCCAACAAGAAGTAATACAGTATGGGATTGAGCTCGTAGCAAAGACCGCCTTCGTTTTTGACCAAAATCTTCTCCATGATGGACTGTCTGGAGATTACGCTCGTTCGCTCTTCCACAATGCACAGGTTTTCAAAAGGAATCGCCAATGCTGTCAGATCAAGGAGGCGATCCAATGTATCGAAGGTAATCGTTTCATTTTCAGGCATACCGATTCTTTTCCGAAATAAAACATTCAGCTCACTCATGCTTCTTCCTCCCCTATCGTTTCTCCCACAAGTTTACACCAAGCTCCTGCCGAATTCTTAAATACCGAGCAGCTTTAGCTTCCGATACAAGGTGCGGAGCCCGATCCCGAGTTCTTCTGCCACTCGCTGCTTCCCTTTCAAATCACTGCCGTGCTTTTGCAACGAAGCGCGAATGGCGTCCGCTTGTGCATCGGCGACTCTCGCTTTGATAGCTGGACCTGAATGCGAAGGAGCCACTGAAGTACGTGCACGAAGGCGCGGAGGCAAGCTGTCAGCAGTCAGAACCGTGTCTTGCTCCATGTTCATGGCGTACTCGATGGCGTTCTCCAGCTCCCGCACATTGCCCGGCCAGTGATAGTTCTTGAGCAGGTTGATCGCCTCTCGTGCTATTCCGAAGAAGGTGCGTCCAGCTTGCTCTCCGTGCTTTTCCATAAATGAAACGGCCAGGAGCTCGATATCTTCCTTGCGCTCTGCGAGTGACGGGACGTGTATCGGAATGACGTTCAACCGATAGTACAGATCGGCACGAAACACTTTTTTCTCCACGAGCTCCTCCAGGTTCTGGTTCGTCGCCGCGATGATTCGTACATTGATGGGAAATGATCGCGTGCCGCCGATGCGTTCCACGACCTTTTCCTGCAAGACACGCAGTAGCTTTGCCTGTAACGATAGCGGCATATCGCCTATTTCATCGAGAAAAAGCGTACCTCCCTCTGCCATTTCGAACCGTCCTGGCTTTCCTCCCTTTTTAGCTCCAGTAAACGCGCCGTCCTCATAACCGAACAATTCGCTTTCGAACAGATTTTCCGGAATGCTGGCGCAATTGATGGCGACAAACGGGTAGTAAGCGCGCGTGCTTGCCTCGTGAATCGCTTTTGCCAGATGCCCTTTGCCTGTCCCTGTTTCGCCGGTAATCAGTACCGTGGAGCTGCTGTTACCGATTTTCATCGCCATTTCTTTGACCTGTTTGATGGCTGGGCTGTTTCCTACGATTTGAGCAAGGCTATCCGCTTTGCCGGGCTTACCGCTCCCTTGATGATCCATCAGACGCGGAACGGTTAGCGATCCCCTCTGCACGCGAAGCACGCCGCCGATGAGCTGATTGTTAACGATGATCGGCGTGGCCTCGGTCGGAGCATCCAGCTTGTCAACGAGACAATTGGGGATCGGCAAGGAATGTGTGGTCATCCCGGATAATGACGGTAGCAGCATCCGTGAAACCTCCGCTGGCAGCAGCTCATGCTGGGACAGCAGTCTGCGCGCGCTGGCATTCGTGTGAATGACATTGCCACTTCGGTCAAAGGTGAAATACGCATCGGCGACGGTATCCAGTGCCCCCTCCAATAGCCGAATGGTGTCATTAGACGATTCGATCTGTCTCGTCTCATGGGACTGTACTATCGCCGTAATCATCTCGCTGACTTCTGTCAGGATTTGCTGGTATCTCTCTGTATGCCTGGAGAGCCGATTTTGTCCCTCTTTCGTAAAAGATGTGAGAGAAACGACCCCGATTGCATGATTGGCTACCTTAATGGAAGTGAGCAGCTCGACTTTGGCAGGGCAGCTGTCGAGAAAACGGCACCCTTTGCACATTTCCATGGAGCCGGGTTTGTCTACGACATACTGTCCTTTTGCCAACACGAATTCAATCGAGGGCACATGCACATTTTCGCCTTTTTGTTTCAAGTAGCGCTCCGTACTCACGACCAAGAGACCGCGCTCGTTAATTACCGCAGCATCCACGTTCAATATATCTGAAATGCTTGTAATGACCTTTTCGATGGCTGGTTTGCACAGATCCAACGAAACCATGGATATCCTCCCTGCTTATTGTCCTCGCTCTTCATTTTACGAAATATTTAGATAGTTCACAAACATTTTGCCACTGATGTTTGCCAATCATGACAACTCATTGCCACTTTTGTCACTGTCAGAACGATACGAAACACAGTCGGAACCTCGTTTTTTGCGGTCCAGTAAGGAGCATGTTGCCCAGCGGGATTCACTTCTCACTTGGCACAGTGTTTGCATTATAAACTTTTCATCTAGGGGGAGTGATCAACCATGGTAAACACGAACGAGGTATTCAATCTGCAAGGAAAGGTAGCCTTGGTGACAGGTGCTGCTTCCGGTATCGGACTTGCAACAGCGAAACGACTGGCCCAATTCGGAGTAAACGTTATGCTGCTTGATATCAACGAGGAGCTAGGGGAAAAGGCGGCACAAGAAATCGTAGCAGAGGGCGGATCAGCCCGTTATTTTACATGCAATGTAGTTTCCCAACAGGATTGTCGTGAAGTAACGCAAGCGATCGAGGAAGCGTACGGTCGCATCGATATTTTGTTCAACAACGCAGGCGTGATCAGAAGAAAGACGGTCGTCGAGCTGGAAGAAGACGATTGGGATCTGGTCGTCGATGTCTCCTTGAAGGGCGCTTACAACCTATCCAAATTCGTCATTCCGGTCATGGCGAAAACAGGCGGAGGCAGCATCATCAACACAGGCTCTGGCTGGGGCATCAAGGGCGGTGACAAGGCTGCGGCCTACTGCGCGGCAAAAGCAGGCGTCGTCAACCTGACGCGGGCAATGGCGATTGACCACGGTCCGGAAAACATCCGTGTGAATTGCGTGTCACCTGGCGATACCGACACACCTCTGTTGCGTGAAGAAGCGCGCCAGCTGAAAAAGGAAGAAGGAGCATTCCTCGTCTCCTCCGCCCAAGGGCGTCCGCTGGAGCGTCTCGGTTCTCCGCAAGATATTGCCAATGCTGTCCTGTTCTTTGCCAGCGATCTGTCATCCTGGGTGACGGGTTCCGTACTGGTCGTCGATGGCGGCGGTTTGGCTTAATTTTTCATTATTCCGACTGAATATTCCAACGAAGAGATGGAGGAACCTGAGATGAGCGTACAGCGTTATGCCCACCCGTATATTCCGAATTCTGCACCTGCAGTCAAAGAGAAAATGCTTGCCGAAATCGGCTTTTCCAGCATCGAGGATATCTATGCGGACATTCCCGAGGAGCTGCGCCTAAAAGAAAAAATGAACATCCCGAAAGCTTTGACCGAATACGAACTGGAACGCCACGTCAACCAGCTCATGAACAAAAACAAAACCACGAAAGAAAATATCAGCTTCCTCGGCGCAGGCTGCTGGCCCCATTTTGTTCCGGCTGTCTGTGATGAAATCAACTCCCGCGCGGAGTTTGTAACGGCGTATGCTGGTGAGCCTTATGAAGACAAAGGGCGCTTTCAGGCGTTGTTCGAGTACCAAAGCCTCGTAGCTGAGCTGGTCGATATGGATGTCGTGAACGTTCCGACCTTTGACTGGGCACAGGCTGCTTCTACTGCTCTGCGCATGGCAGCACGTATCACCAAACGCACAGAGCTACTCGTCTCGAAAAATATCCATCCCGACAAGCTTTTGATCATCAAAAACTATACGTCTCCTGATCTTACCGTCACCTTGATCGACTTTGAGAACGAAACAGGCAGACTCGACCTCAATGATCTAAAAGGAAAGCTCAGTGTAGATACAGCAGCGGTTTATTTCGAAAACCCGACCTTCCTCGGCTCCGTGGAAGTAAACGGACAGATGATTGCGGACTTGGCTCATGCAGCGGGTGCCATTTGCGTAGTCGGCGTCGATCCCATCTCTCTCGGCGTGATGGAAGCTCCGGCGAATTACGGCGCGGACATCGTGTGCGGAGATTTGCAGCCGCTTGGCGTACACATGCATTACGGCGGCGGACAATCCGGCTTTATCGCGACGCATGACGACCCGACCTACGTCATGGAATATCCGTCCCGCCTGTTCGGAATCGCTCCGACAGAGGTCGAAGGCGAATACGGCTTCGGAGATGTCGCGTATGACCGCACCTCTTTTGCCAAACGTGAAAAAGGCAAGGAGTCCGTCGGAACGCAAACCGCGCTATGGGGCATCACTGCAGGCGTGTACTTGGCGACGATGGGACCAGTGGGCATGGAAGAAGTCGGGCAAGGCATCATGCAGCGCTCCCAATACGCCGCCAAGCAGCTCTCTTCCATTCCCGGGGTCGAGGCCAAATTCGCCGCTCCTTTCTTCAAGGAGTTCGTGATCGACTTCTCGCAAACAGGCAAAACCGTCAAAGACATCAACGCTGCGCTTCTCGCCAAAGGCATTTTCGGCGGAGTTGATTTGACTGAACACTACCCGGAATTGGGTCAATGTGCACTCTACTGCGTCACGGAGGTTCATACCCAGGAGGATATTGATACGCTCGTTACTGCCATGAAAAGCATTTTGTAAAAACGAAAAAGGAGGAAACCGCCCATGAAAACATCCGAAGGAACCATCGACAAAATGAAACGGATTCCGAGAGACCATAAGGTACGCCGCTTCCACCAAGCAAAGTGGGATGAGCCTGTCATTTTCGAGCTGAGCCAGCCAGGTGAGCGTGGCGTCGAGGTACCACCCGTCGAGCCACAAATCGTAGAGACAGTAGGCGATGGCATCTCTCAGTTGCCAGACAGCCTGCGCCGGAAAAAACGGCCGAATCTTCCCGAGATCAGTCAGTATCGCGTGATCCGTCACTACTCCCGCATCTCTCAGGAGGTTCTGGGGTCGGATTTCAACGTAGAGATCGGGCAAGGCACCTGCACGATGAAATACTCCCCGAAAATCAATGAACGCTTCGTGCGCTCGCCGAAAATGGCGGAGCTGCATCCGCTGCAAGACGAGTCCACTGTCCAAGGGATGCTGGAGATGACGTACCAGCTCGATTTATATCTTCGCGAGATTTCGGGAATGGACAAATTTTCGTTCCAACCGGGCAGCGGCACACAGGCGTTGTTTACCCAAGCCTCTATCGTGCGCAAATACCACGAATCTCGCGGCGAAGGAGAGCAGCGCAACGAGTTTATTACCACCCATTTTTCCCATCCGTCCCAAGCCGCGACGGCCGCAGTCAAAGGCTTCAAAATCATTTATGTACCTGCCGATGAAAACGGCTACCCTGATCTGGAAGCGCTAAAGGGCCTCGTCTCGGAGCGAACCGCTGCCTTTGCCGTAGCGAATCCAGAGGATACTGGCATTTACAACTCCCGCATCAAGGAGTTCACAGACGTCGTCCACGCCGCAGGGGGACTGTGCTGCTACGATCAGGCAAACGCCAATGGTTTGCTCGGCATTACCCGCGCACTGGAAGCAGGCTTCGACATGTGCTTCTTCAACCTGCACAAAACCTTTTCCGTGCCACACGCTTGCGGCGGACCTGCAACAGGCGCTATCGGGGTCACTGCCGAGCTTGCGCCATTCCTGCCGGGACCGATCGTAGACTTCGACGGAGAGCGTTACTTTTATAAGCGTGACTTGAAAAACAGCATCGGAAAAGTCCGCAGCTTTTATGGGGTACCACCTGCTGTCCTGCGCTCCTACGCTTGGGTCCGTGCACTTGGAGCTGACGGCTTGAGGGAAGTCGCCGAAATTGCTTGCCTCAACAACAACTATCTCTATCACAAAATCCTGCAAATCCGCGGTGCGAGCGCTCCGTATATACAAGGCAGACGTCTGGAGCAGGTTCGCTATAGCTGGCAGCAGCTAAAAGAAGACACAGGCGTCACGACATACGATGTTCAGCGCCGCATGGTCGACTTTGCCCACCATTACTGGACCAGTCACCACCCGTACGTCGTGCCGGAGCCGTTTACACTGGAACCGACGGAGTCCTACTCCATGGCAGAGCTGGACGAATACATCGCGGCACTGACCCATATTTCACAGGAAGCCTATGAGAATCCGGAAATTGTCAAAACAGCGCCGCACAATAGTACAGGTCACCGTGTATTAGAGTCCGTGCTCGATGATCCTGATCAATGGTGCATCACATGGAGAGCTTATTTGAAAAAGACGGCACAGGGATAAAAAGAAAGAAACGCCAGCACGGATTACGATAAGTGCTGGCGTTCATTTCGTTAGAGAAGTTTCTTTTAGAACTGATTCGGGAACTGCTTAATGATGCCTGCTGTCAGTACATCCGCCAAAGAAATGATGTGATCCTCACCTTGATCAAACGCAGCAATATCCGCTTCCCAGTCTTTTCTCAATCTCGCCTGGAGATTATCAGTGAGCAGCTTCAGATGCACGTACATCATCTCTTTTAGTTCTTTCTCGTTCCAATTGGGGTTGGCACTACTCAAGAACTTGGCGATCTCATCCGCATTCCGGTGCCAGTCCTTATCCAGCTTTGCCACAGTAGCCTGATCGCCTTTTTTGGCTGCGTCAATGATTTTGCCGCCAATGGTAATATGAGCCGTCAGCAATTCGGTAAGCTTTTTACCTGCTTCTTCTCCGTAATACGGCTTGATTGCGTTCCCGATATCCACCTGGTTTTTCAAGAGTCGTGCCTGTACGGCGTCTTTGTCTTCCAGCCCTGCCAAGGCGCTTACCATATAGGTGTGATCCCACAGCAAATGATCAATCCAGAGCCTGCGCATATCGCCCTGTAGTTTTACTTCTTTCGGCTTTATACATTCTGCCTGCTTTACATTTCCTTGCGATTCCTTGGCTGCTGCCATACCCGGCACACCAAGCAATGCCACGCAAATCATCAACAATGTTACTTTCTTGAGCATTGGAGTCATCTATTCCTTCTCCTTTTTGATAAGTATTAAATCCCGCTGTTATTTTGAGCAAATTTGGCTTTTTCATGCGTCCAACATATCATCCCTGCAAATTGACACTTTTCGGAAGCATCCTTATAGTTGTCTTATCAACAGTTGCCCTGACTGCCTAACCGAGGAGGTTTCGCAATGAAATTGGATGAGTATATTGGCGTCATCGTGAAACGAACGGATTTAAAACTGAACAACTATTATCAAAAAGTATGCAATCCGTATAACATCACCATCGATCAGTGGATGATTTTTGTCGTGTTATGGGAAGAAGAAGGTCTGACCCAGAACGAATTGGCAGATCGTACCTACAAGGACAAAACAAATATCGCACGGATGCTCTTTCTCATGGAAGAAAGAGGATTCATTCATCGCGAAACAGATAAAAAGGATCGTCGCTCCCTACGTGTCTATCTGACGGAAAAAGGGCGACTTTTAAAAGACGAGGTCCTTCCTCCCTCCATTGAAGCGTACGAGAAAACCATTGCAGGATTGACCGAAGAAGAAGTGAACCAATTTCGAAGAACACTCAATATCATTTATGAGAACGTAAAAAACTTGTAAAAACAAAAACCATTGCAGGCTGTCATTTTTTGTATATAATTAGTTGTTGTAGCAACAGTATTTATAACAACTTTCAAGGCGAAATATATACAAAAAAGGAGTGAAAATGATGAGCACAGAAGGGATCTGGAGCACGCATTACCGGGCGTTGACGATTGGTATTATTCTTGTGGTGACTGCTACAGCATTTGAAGGCTTGGCTGTCACGACAATCGCCCCCGGTCTTTCCCGAGAGCTACAGGGTGAGGATCTTTATGGATGGGTATTCAGCGCTTATTTGTTGGCTCAGCTGATAGGAACCGTGGTCACAGGTCAATTCGTCGATAGAAAAGGGCCTGCCCAGCCTTTTATTGTCACTATCGTGCTCTTTGCCCTTGGCATTGTAGTTGCTGCAATTGCGCCTGATATGCTTACTTTACTGCTTGGGCGAGTGATGCAGGGATTCGGAGCCGGTGCCTTGGTCAATTGTGTGTATACCATGATTACTTTGCGCTACCCTGATTCTCTTCGCCCTCAGATTCTTGCTGTCTTCTCCAGCGCTTATATCCTTCCAGGACTGTTCGGACCTTATGTCGCCGGGATTATTGCTGAACAGTTGTCATGGAGATATGTCTTCTGGTTGATCCTTCCCTTTATCTTTCTGTCTGCACTCTTAACCACCCCCTCTTTCCTAGGCTTACAACCGCCTAAAGCAAGCGCTGCAAACAATCGTAGTCTTCTTCTGCCCTTTTTCTTGGCCATTGGGACTGGTGCCTTGCTTTTTGGACTCGGCAAAATTCCCTCGATCTTCGGTTTTTTGCTATCCATCGCGGGTTTGCTTGCCCTTAGTGTCCCGTTGTATAAGCTGATGCCTAAAGGAACCCTCGTCGCACGCCCAGGCTTACCTGCCGTCATGGCGTCTCGGGGTCTATTTGTCGCCGCCTATTACGGCACACAAACGTATCTCGTCCTTGGACTCACTTCGATTTTAGGATTAACCGCCGACAAAGCTGGTTTAGCTGTTGCCTCCGCAGCAATTAGTTGGTCGCTGGCAGCCAATGTACAGGCAAAGCTGGACAAAAGAGATCAGGGGGCTGGTCGCAAAAAGCGAATTATCATCGGTCTCGTCATTATGCTCATCGGAGTCGCTTGCACCGTACCGCTGACGTTGATTCAACAAGACCTTTTGGGTATCGTGACCGCGATTGTTAGCCAGATCATTATGGGCTTCGGAATCGGTTTGGCTCACCCGACAAGCGGTGCTATTGCGTTTTCTCTGGCAAAATCCGGTGAAGAAGGAAAAGTATCTGCTGAACTATCTATCGCTGATACATTTACGCCTGCGATTGTTATTGGGGTGGGAGGCGCCATCCTATCTGTGATGACTGCCTTTGCGTTTTCACTTTCTGTTGGAATTACGGTTTCCCTGCTCCTTCAGACGTTCATCGTCATACTGGGACTGGTATCTGCTGCCCGACTGGCGACACGATCCGTACCTGTTCAAGAAAAAAGGACACCTTGAAAAAAGGTATCCAATACTTTTTTAGCTATGCCTCCGATGCCTATTTTTCAGGAGGCATAGCTTTCTTTTTTTGTCTAGAAATATACTGCTCGCCGACTTCAATCATCTGCTCCAAGATGGGCGCTACGCTCTTACCAAAGTCTGTAAGTGAGTATTCCACTTTTGGTGGCACAGTCGGGTACACTTGTCGTACTACGATTTCGCTGTTCTCCAGTTCTCGCAGCTGCACAGTTAGCACATGTCGAGATACTTCCGGGATCAGCCGTTGTAATTCTCCAAATCTTCTCGTGTCTTTGAGCAATTCATAAATGATTCGAGGCTTCCATTTTCCACTGATCAGCTGGAGCCCCACCTCGACAGGACATCCAAACTCGCCATCTTGATACGGCATCTCAGCCTCCCAACAGTCAGCTTTTTATGACTTAGTCATTATAATGTGCGTACTTTTCGCTTACATCGTCTCGAGCTATGCTTAACACGCAACTCAACGATACCAAAAAGGAGAGTTCCCATGCCATTCTCTCATCGCAATCAACCTGTCAAAAACCCGGAAGATATGAACCCCGCCTTCGCAGAAGCATTCAACACTGGCGACATCAACAATCTTCTTGCTCTTTATGAACCGCAGGCTATCCTCATAACCCAAGACAACGAGCAGAGCCACGGAGTTGAATCCATCCGCGCAACACTGGAGCAATTACTCCAAGTGCAAGGTACGATGGTTTCCGAGAATGTATTTTGTATTCCGTTTGAAAATATCGCTTTATTGCGGGCTCACTTTATCATTCATACCACAGATGACGCAGGCAACGCCATGAAAATAGAAGGCCATACATCTGAAATCGTGCGGAAGCAGCCAGATGGCAGTTGGCTGTATGTCATAGATCATCCATTTGGCGCGAATCCGCCTGTCATTCATTCTCCTGCTTAGACACGCAGTCCTTGAAAAAAGGGTGCCCCTCCCGTAGTGATACCTACGTGGGGACACCCTGCTCTATTCTATCGTGTAACCCTTACCCAATAATCTTGGTCTTCTTCGCATTCTCCATCGACTTTTCAATGATTCCGCTCAACGGACGCTTCAGCGCGAGTGCCACAAACAGGCTGATACCGATAAAGCCAAATAGTACGAATATATCCCGAATCGCCGTTTCCCAGAGAATGCCACCCACCCCTTCACGCAACAGGCTGATCGCATACGTGAAAGGCATGTATGGGTTCAGCGCTTGGAAAAACGGCGCGGTCATGCTGATCGGGAACGTACCGCCCGAGCTGGAGAATTGGAATACCATGAAAATAATCGCTATGCCTTTGCCCACGTTGCCGAAGACGGACACCAGCGTGTACGTAATCGTGACGAACACCAGGCTGACCAGCATACCGAATAACACAAACGGAGCTTTATCCGCTACATAGGCCCCGAGGATGTAAATATCACCAAGTGTGACGAACAACGCTTGAAATAACCCGATTGTCACAAATGTCCCCAAGCGACCGAGGTACAACTGATACGGCTTGTATACGCCGCCTGGATTTTCCGCATTCGGCTTCAGCAGGGAAATCAACAAGGTCGCGCCTACCCAGAGAGACAGCACACCGTAAAACGGCGACATGGCCGAACCATAATTCGGAATCGGGTATAGGCGGTTTTCCTTGATCTGCACGGGACTTGAGAGGAATTCGCTCTCTTTTTTAATGTCGCCGCGCAATAGCTTGGCAAGATCGGCGAAGTTGTTGTTCGCCTCGACTTCTCTCAGCTTGTCAGCCGCATGCCCAATGGCACTCTCCAGCTTAGGCAGATCGTCTCTAACCAATGCAGCAACTCTATGGACTCCTGTCTCCACTTCCGGGAGCTTGTAGCGCACAAAATCAGCCAGCTTGGTCAAATCTGCCTCCGCTTTGGGCAAATCGTTCTGGACAAATGCCGCTGCCTCGTTGAGCTTTTTCCCGATGGCAGGAAGATTGCTCTTCAGGAATGGCGCTGCTACGCGAATCGCATTTGCAAAAGCATCCGACTTGCTTCTGAGCGTTTGTGCTAGCTCGTGGACGTGCGCCCGTATTTGCGGCATCTCCTGTTGGATTCGCTTCAATTCTGCCAATCCCAGCTCCAAGCCCGTCTTTGTCTCTTGGAGAATCGCTTCGATATCCGGAAGTTTTTCTTGAGCCTTATGCAGTAGATCAGCAGATTCTCCTGTGATCACCTTTAGCCTGTCAATGCCCTCGGATATTTTCGGGACGATTTCGCTATCGTAACGGGACAGGATGTCTCCCAATTCCGCGCTAGTGTTTTTCGAGAGCTGATTCAGGCTCTCTACCAAATCTTTCGCAGGCTGTTTGCCGTTTTCCAGCGCGCTTGCAATCATGCCGAGAATCTCGATTTGCCGGTTCATTCTGTTCTCAATCGTACGCAGCCGCTCTGCGAAATGACTCAGTGGCTGTCCTGGAATATAACTGTTTACTTTCTCTACAATCGATGCGGTATGCCCCAAAACATTCGCAGCCCTGGATAACCTGTCTTTCACGGCATTTACCTCACTGGCAGTAGGCAGGCGATCCGGATTGATTTGCAGCAGCCTGTCCGTAAGCTGTGTGAGGGCATCCGCGGCTTGCTGGGCTAAGATGAGATTTTGCTTGATCAGCGGTGCAATCGTTTCAAAGGCACCGTCATGCTTCGCAAAAAAGTCATTGAGCTGATCGGCAACAGACGCGCCCTTATCAGTCAGATCAGCGATACGCGGCAACGCATCTTGAGCAGCCGAAACGATCTCAATGGCCTGACTCGCTTTTTCTGTGGCTGTAGTCACTGCGTTTGCCACTTTATCAAAATTTCGATCCAGCTCTTCAATTCGTCCAACGGCTTGCTCAATCACCGGCAGCTTGTCTTCCATCCCGATAATGACAGACGCGGCCTCATTGATTTTCGGCCAGTTTTGCTGAATTTTGAGGACGGCCTGCCCTGCTTGATTGATCTCGGGGATTCTTTTTTCCACTTCCAGAATGATCTGCGCTTTCTCGTGAATCTCGGGAAGTTTCTTCTCAATCTCCAGTACTTTTTGCCCTGCGGCATGAATCTCAGGCAGGCTTTTTTCCAATTGGAAAACGCCACTCTCGATTTTGCGGATGGTCGGCAATTGCTCTTCAATTTTAATGCCGATCTCTGTAAGCTTCGTGAGCAAGGCTTCACTGACGCTTTCCGTAAAACTCTCGTTGATCTGCTTGGCAATCGCCGAAACACCTGATGAGGTGATTTTGGGTGCGACGGCGTTCACTTTTTCATTGACCGTATAGATCACTTCGGGCTTGGTCAGGTTGCCATGAACAATTCCCGTGATTCTTGTGGAAAAGTCAGCTGGGATCAGGATGCTGGCATAATAATCGCCCCGCTCCACGCCTCGTCTGGCCTCTTCTTTGTCCACGAAGGTCCATCCTAGTTTCTGGTTGTTATGCAAGCTCTTTATGAGCTCGTCTCCGATGTTGACCTTTTTATCGTCAACCATAGCTCCCTGATCCTCGCTCGTCACTGCCACCTTGACCCCTTGCGTATTGGCGTAAGGGTCCCATACTGATTTGATGTTGATCCAATCGTATAAACAAGGAATGAGAATGATGGCGATGATCAGAAAAATCCCGGTCGGGACCTTGAAAATGTTAATCCAGTCCGTTTTGTAAATCTTCCATATAGACCGCATGTATGTACCACCTAGTAGGAAAGAATGAGTGAAGCATGACACTTACATGACAGTTTACCATGAAAGGAAATGGTCGGGAATGAGTCTGCCACTAGTAGCATGAGCCGCTGTACGCTAAATTATGATGAAAAAAGCCCAACCATCACTGGTCAGACTCTTCCTAGTAAATCGGTCTTTCTATTTTCTCACTTTCAATGTGTACTCGCTTGTATGACCATCGTTTTCGGCGACAATCGTCACTTCAGTTTTGTCCGGTGTATCTTCATGGACGGTTACCAAGCCATCCTCGCTGATCTCAGCATATTCGGCTTCCACGACAGTGTAAGTGGTTCCTGTGCTTTCTTTGGTCATGTCTCGTTTGCTGCGGTCCGTCATGGTAGCCGATACGCTCATTTGAACCGTACTACCAGGCTTTACTGTACTCTTTTTGGCGGACAGGCTGATACTCTTGACCTCTGCAATCGTGAACGTCACTTTGGTCGATTTTTCTCCGTTGCTCACCTTGATGGTAACTTTTTTGCCAGTTCGCGCATCCTCGGAAACCTCGATCAAGCCGTTTTCATCAACCGTGACGCCACTGTTGTCAGATTCATAGACGGTACCGCTCTCTCCATCAGTCAAATCCTGCTCGGTGCGGTTCGAAAACCATCCGGTTACCTCGAGCTGGAGACTCTCACCCGGCAACAGGGATGCCCGGCTTGGTGTCACGTTCACTCTTTGCAGACCCGTATTTGCTACCATATAGATACCCGGCTTCTCGATTTCGAAGCTTGCCCGGTCACCCGTTTTGATCACATCTACTGTTTTGCCTTTGGAGGTCTTGAGGACGTTCCATACTCGCTTCGATTCATCATAGTACTGAGGCGTCAAATATTTTTCCTTGTGCTCGTACGGCAGAATCATGCGGACAGTCTCGCTGTCAAAGCGCTTTAATTCCTTGTTGTCTGCTTCCAGACGAACCTCGTACATATCGCTGGCATTGCCTGATTTCGAAGGCTTTTTGATGTTTTCCGGCTTCGAGAGCTCGACGCGGATATCCGCACCGTCATTCTCTTTAAGAAGCTCTGTGGACAGCCACACACCTGCGTCTTCCTTGTTCACTAGGGCCACATTGATTTGCTTTTGTCCCAAAGCATCTACCAGATCACCACTTAGTGTCATGGAGGATTTTTCTTCTTCCTCCGATTTTTTCGCTGCACGAACTTCATGGCGAGCGCGATCCATGCGAATCTCGATTGTCTTCTCCAAGCCAAACAGCGATGCTTGCTTGTCCAATGCTGTCTCGATGTCCTCTACCGCTTGGGCAAAACGTTCGATCTGAGCGACTATCTCCTCTGTGTTTTCGGTATCGTCTGCTTCAATTGTGCTGACCTGTGCCAAAAGTTCAGTGATGGGTTCTTTCAGCTTTTTCACCCATTTTTCAGAGAGATCGTCTTTATCCAGCTTGGCAAGCGTCGTCTCTGCTACATGAGCCATGACTTTGACTGCTTGCTCCCATTGTTCTTGATCGTTTTTCTCGATCTCATCTACAACTGGCAAGAAAGCGTCCTTCAACAGCGAGTAGGTCTGTTCTAACACTTGATCCTCATCGACGATATCCTCTTTCCACTTGGAAACCATCGCTGCCAAAACGGTATCTGTTGAATCGGAAACCAATGCAAGATGCGTAGAATCACTGAGCTGGTCGTCCTTGATCAGCTTGGACAATTGCTTGATCGCATTCTCTGCTTGCTCCTCTACTACATCCTCATCTGTCGCGTTCTTCATCACCTCTGCAGCAGCACGATTCGCTTGGCGCAACTGCTCATCTGGCGTGAGTACAGGCGGATCTACCGGTGGTGTGACTGGTGGTACTTCGGTAAACGCATCCTTCAATGCTGTTTGGGCAAAGTCCGCTGACTCTGTGTCCTTTTGCTTGGAAAAAGCGAGAATTTTCGTCGCGCCATTCGGGATCGCCGTACCATTCGGGATCGCATAGATGACCTTTTCGCCTGTCTTGGCTACAGATGCGATTGCAGATTGCCCGGACAGCTTGCCTTCTTCGTTCCCCCAGTAAAGTACATACTCGTCAATGTTCGCTTCATTTGCCGCCGGAGTGATCGTGACGTCCCCGCCAATCACACCTTTATTCTTGTCCGCATCGGTAAAGGATACTGCCTGTGGTCCTTGCGCCTGCGTCTCATCGACAATCGTAAAGGTAACTCGACCGAGTTCAATATTGTCGTTATCTGAGCGATATTCAGCTTCCCCGACATAAATCGCATCGTATTTGCCCGGAGCGAGCTTCAAATCCTTGAATGAGACCGTTCCATTCGGTTGCTTCACGCCGCTCGTCTTTTGCTGCGCGATTGCTTTTATATTTTTGCCCAACTTCGTGCCTGTAGGGAAAATTCCAATCCAGTCTTCTCTTACCGAGTTCGTGTAACCCACCTCAATCGCTTCTGACGACAGGTACTTCTCTTTCGCCATCTGAACCGTAGGATTACTCAGGGTCAAATCTGGATCGGAAGAAGGGTCTACCACTGGAATTTTCTCGAATAGATCGATTTCATATTGGGCGTTGGCGATCCATGTGTCGTTTTTAAAATCTCTGCCTTTTACCCGGACTTTATCTCCGTAAACTTCCACGAAAAAGCCTTGGCTTCCGTCCTTGCCTGTATTGGCGTCTGTCCACAAATAAGAGGTAGCGCCCGCATTAAACATCGTGGCGTATTTGGCGTTGTACATCGTATCCTTCGCACCCAACTCCCAGTGTGTATGTCCACTGAACAGGAAAGCGCCAGGATGCTTCGCCAGGATCGTTTTCAATTCCGTATCTTGTCTGACACCGTACCAGTAATTGCTTTTGAGATAGCCATCATTGGCACCGGCTACCGTGTTCTTCAACGGCTGGTGATGGAAAATGAACGTGGGCTTGCCTTGGGAATCAGCCAGCTTCTCGTCGAGCCATTTCAACTGCGTTTCCGACAGGTAGGAGAAGTCCTTCAGCCCTTTTTCTGTCCCAAGGAAAATGAATTGGTAGCCGTTAATCCACACATTGTAGTAGCTAGACTTCATGTTGGTGTACTTGTGGAACAGCTCCGAAAATTGTGTCCAGTCCCCCCAGCGAACATCGTGGTTCCCTTGGACAAAATACGTTTCTGGGAGTTGGTCCTTGTACATGTTAAAAATCCGGGCCAGCTCCATATATTGCGCTTCGGTTCCGTTCTCGGTATTGTCCCCGATGGTCATGAGTCCGTCACTGTCCGGATTCAGCGCAATCATATCTTTGAAGGCATCTTCGAGGTTTTTATTATGAACGTGATCCTTGCTGGTTTGCACATGCATGTCTGTGATGACTTCAAAACTGACCAATGGCTTCTCTTTCACCATTCCAGGGATTGTAATCTCAGCGCTCGCAGTCGTTTCACCCGCAGTTGAATCCGAGTAAGCAAGGAGCTTCGTCGCGCCCTTCGGAATGACCGTGTTCGCTGGGATTGTATAGGTCGCATACGTTTCACCTGGTGTAGTTGGAGGCTCCACTTGTGCGATGATTGGCTCTCCTGGCAGCTTTCCTACATCATTTCCCCAGTAAAGATTGTAGTGAGTCACATTCGCAGGATCGGCAGGAATTTTGATTTTCACATCGCCCGCGATCTGGTCTGTATCGTCATCTGTATCGACAAAAGTAATGCCCGCAGGAGGATTCAAGGTAATGATCGAAAAAGGAGCACGCTGAAAAATGTTGTAGCCATCATTTTGCATATACAACGCTTCGTACTTACCTGCTGGCAATGACTTCGTAAAGTTCATCGTACCGTTTGGCTGACCGGCTGCACTCGTGTATTGCCAAGTAAGAGAGGGGTTGCTGCCCTGTGGAATGGCACCTGCATTATACAGTCCAATCCAATCCTTTAGAGAAGCTCCTGTATACGACAAGGAAATCGGTTGACCATACAAATAGGTTTGCTTGTCCATCGTGACGGTTTGCTCTCCTGCTGCCTGAACGCCCTGGATCATAAAAGGTTGAGTCATTCCCATAAAGGCAACCGTAACACCCAGTACCATCGACATCGTTTTGTTTATCACTTTCATAATAAACGCGCACCTCATTTCGATCAGATTGATAGAGTCCGACTGATGATTTTTACACGACCTTGCTGCTGACTTTCAGACCATTGACACCAATCACAATGAGTGACTTCCCTCATTCATGCCGTGATGCCTCTACCTTCAGCTGCGCGTAG
Source organism: Brevibacillus brevis (assembly GCF_022026395.1). Taxonomy (NCBI): domain Bacteria; kingdom Bacillati; phylum Bacillota; class Bacilli; order Caryophanales; family Paenibacillaceae; genus Brevibacillus; species Brevibacillus brevis. Next base: position 6,003,738 of record NZ_CP041767.1, read on the forward strand.
GAGGAAATCACCGCTTCTGCTTCCTCCAGGATTTGTATCCGGTCAGAAGAGTCTTCCTTGCTTACAATGCCAATGGTCACAAAGACCCCTGCACTTTTCCCCATGCGTATGTCGCCGCTCGTATCACCGATGACAGCGACTTCTCTCGGCTTCAAGCCCAGTTGAGTACAGGCTTTTACCACCATGTCCGGATAAGGCTTGCCACGCTCTACCTGATCATTCCCGATAATGACCGGAAAATAAGAGCGAATGCCCATCCATTCCATGTGCTTGATCGCTTCCTCTGTTTCATCTGCGGTTACAATCCCCATAAACATTCCGTGGCTGCGACATTGTTCGAGAAACGGGATCAGCCCCGGAATCGGATAGGCAGGACGAATCTGGTCCATATCCTGATAGGCTCGTTCCTTGCACTTTCGGGCAAGTTGTATTGATTCTCCCCACGATAGTCCCTGGCGATATCCCTGCCATGCCAGGATCGCAAGCAAATCACCTGTCGAGCCCATCGCTAACGGACCATTGATGCTGTAGTCGCATACGTGCCCATCTTCGTCGTTTACAGTCCCCCACAGTTCTGCAAGAGGGGCGATCTCGGTCGGCCGTGGAAGCTGGTTGGCAAAATGACGATAGACGGATTCACTCCAGTACCCCCAGAGCCTCACAAACTCCAGCAAAGTACCATCCTTATCGAACAAAATCGCTTTGACCGTATATCTCTTGTTGTTAACAAGCAAGTCGGGCATCTTATCCACCTGCATTCCATTTATCATCGGATATGGCTTTACTCTTTCGTCCTGACGAGAAGCGCATCCGTTCTTTTCTGAATCTTGCCTGAAACCCACATGATCGCGGTACGTACCAACAGATTCGCCACGATGATTAACGTAGACATCGCAGCAGCTTGCGCGATATCGCCCGAGTCCTCCTTGTTCACTATCGCAACCGCAGCCGGTTTCAGGTCCGGTGCATACAAGAAAATAATGGCCGAGACCGTCACCATGCTGTTGATGAAATAGTAGAGGAACACTTCAAAAATCGTCGGCAATGACAGCGGAACTGTGACCCGCAGCAATGTCCGATACCAAGGCACATTCATTGATTCCGATGCAGCCTCGAACTCACTATCCAGCTTCTTGAGACCGGACGTCATCGTCAGGAAGGAAACCGAGTAGAAGTGAACGATGTTGCACAAAATGACGATCCAAATCGTGCCGTAAATGCCGTGCAGCGGTTGATTCGGATTGTTGAAAAAGAATACGTAGATCAAACCGAGCACGAGTCCTGGCAGCGCGAGCGGCAGCATAGACAGAAAATACGCTGACTGACGCAGCAAACGATGCCCGCGTGACTTCTCGATGAGATACGCGAACAAAAAAGTAGCGACTGTGCCGATCAAAGCCGTAGCCGAGGCAATAAGCAAGCTCGTCACAAACGGTCCTTCTCCATCCAAAAAGTCTTCATAGTGCGCAAAGGAAATGGATAGATTGTACGGCCACACTTTTACAAGAGAGCCGTAAACAGCAACCAGGATGATTCCGATGATCACAGCGGAAACGGCGGAGCAAAGCGTGTAGAACAACCCATCCCGCAGTTTGTTGCGCTCAATTCGGTAAGGGGTAGACTTCGCACTCAACCAGCCGCTCTGTTTGCGCTGGGAGATGCGATCGATCACAAATGAAATGACGGCTGGTATCAGCAGCAGCACCCCAACGGCCGCACCCAGTTGCATGTTCTGTTGCCCGATCACCTGCTTGTACAAATCTGTCGCTAGCACGTTGTACTGCCCTCCGACCACTTTGGGAGCCCCGAAGTCGGTAAAGGTCAAAACGAAGCAGACAAAAATGGCACTGATCAGCGCAAACCTCGTACCCGGTACCGTGACCGTCCAAAATCTGCGCCACTTGGACGCTCCAAGCGTCTCTGCTGCTTCATACATCCGGTAATCTGCACTTGCGAGTGCCACTGACAGCATCAGAAACGCCTGTGGAAACGTATAGAGCACTTCCGCCATTACAATCCCGATAGGCCCGTAGAGCTCAATGCGGAATTCCGGCAAGAGCCCAAAAAATCCGGTAGAAATCAGCCCTTGATTGCCAAACAGGTAGGTCAGCGCCAAGCCGTGCAGCATAGAGGGCGCGAATAGCGGCAAGAGCCCAACAGATCGATAAAACCATTTGCCGCGGATCGCACTTCTCTCCAGTGCGTAAGCAAATCCGAAGCCTAACGTAACGGAGATGATCGTCGTGACCGTCGACACCTTGATGGAATTCCACAATGACATCACGAGGGCCGGCGTCGAGAAGTAATTCGCAAAGTGCATGAACCCGATGAAGTTTCCGTTTTGATCGGTAACTGCCTTGATCACCAGCTCACCAAGCGGCAACAGGATGGCGAACAACAGCGCAATGGTCATACAGATGATAATTGCGTTTTGGCTCCATTGGTTGGCGTCCGGTCGTATTCGTTTTAACCAGGTGTCCATATTCTGTGCGCTCCTTAGCCAACAGCCAGGTCTGCCGTATCATCAAAACGGATGACATGCTCTGGCGGCAGGGTGAAGGCAATTTTTTGATCAGGCCAAACATGATGAGACACCATTGCATGTGCCGGGACATCAATCGTGACAAACTGTTGCAACAAAGTACCTTGTGGGCCGATCAACTCTGCCACAATGCGGTAATGCGTACCGCGATATTCCAGCTCGCGCACGATTCCTTGTCTGCCTTTTTCATGACCGTCACGCAGCAGCTGAACATGCTCCGGACGGATGGCGAGCATAGCCTGATCCGAGTGCTTATCCGACTGGATAAAACTAATGACTCCGATAAAATCAGCGACAAATGGTGTTTTGGGACGCTCGTACACTTCTTTTGGCGTACCGACCTGAATGATGCGCGACTGGTTCATAACCACGATGCGATCCGCCATCGTCAACGCTTCCTCCTGATCGTGCGTCACCATGATCGTCGTCATCCCGAATTGATGATGGAGTCGACGAATTTCGTTTCGAAGTTTGGCACGAACCTTGGCGTCCAGCGCAGATAATGGCTCGTCCAAGAGCAAGCAGTCCGGCGAAAAGGCCAAGGCCCTCGCCAGTGCTACCCGCTGCTGCTGCCCTCCTGATAATTGAGCCGGGACTTTGTTGCGGTGTTCTCCCAGCTCCACCAGATGAAGCATTTCCTCTACCCGATCAGCAATTTGTGCCTTGGAGAAGCGATTACGCAATCCGTAAGCAATGTTTTCACTGACCGTCAAATTCGGAAACAAAGCGTATGATTGAAACATCATGCCAAAATTCCGTTTCCCTGCTGGCAACGAGGTAATGTCTTTCCCGGCAATGACGACGCTCCCTTGATCCGTTTTTTCCAGTCCTGCAAGGATGCGCAACAACGTTGTTTTACCGCAGCCGCTCGGTCCGAGCAGACAGATGAATTCATTCTTGGCAATGTCCAGTTGAATGTCCTGAAGCGCCGTGTGCTTTCCAAATCGCTTAGCGAGATTGCGTAATGACAAATAGCCTTGCTCCATCACAAATGCCCCTTTATTCTTTACTTTTTCGGTTCAGCCTTGGAGCCGTACTTCTGCTCCCACTCTCTCAAAATGCCTTCGCGGTCTCTTGCTGCTTGGTACAAGTCCAGCTTGGTCAGCTGCGATACAGGATCTTGTTTGTAGCCTTCCGGAATTTGACTTCCTTCTTGCTTGATGCTCAAAATCGCGTAGTTTTTGTTGTATTCCTTCATCGGCTCATCACTGATCGCCCAGTCGAGGAACAATTTTGCTTCCGGCTTGATGTCTTTTTTATTTACGAGCGCGCTTGCTTCCATATCCCAGCCCGAGCCTTCTTTCGGGAACACGACTTCGACTGGCGCTCCTTTTTTCTGTTGGTTAATGCCGCTGTATCCATAAGAGATACCGATTGGCGCTTCACCAGAGGACGCCATCTTCGCCGGCTTGGAGCCAGAGTGCGTGTATACCATCATGTTTTCATGCAGCTTGTCCATGTATGCCCAAGCCTTGTCCTTGCCGTACAACTGATGCAGGGCGTTGACGGTCAAGTAGCCCGTTCCAGAAGAAGCAGGGTGAGGCATGACGATCAAGCCTTTGTATTCTGGTTTGACCAAATCTTCGTACGACTGTGGGATCGCCAGATTGCGTTTTTCCATCTCTGCTTTGTTGACAATAATGGCTGTCTCCCAAATATCCATGCCTACCCATTTTGGCGGGTTGGCCTTGTCTTTGAATTCAGGCAGTACACGATCTACGCCTTTGGGAGCATATGGCGCAAGCATTTGCCTATCATCCATCACCAAGAGACTCGTGGCAGCCAGTCCCCAGATCACATCAGCCTGCGGGTTGTCCTTCTCGGCAATCAGCTTGGCTGTCATAATGCCAGTGGAGTCACGAACGATGTTTACTTTGATATCCGGATACTGCTCTTTAAAAGAAGTCAGGTACGTCTTGATCTGTTCATCTTCAATTGCCGTGTACACATTGATTTCTCCAGATGCGTTAGACACAGCAGCCTCCGAACCGGTTTGCCCACTGCTCGATGCTGTTCCCTCTGTCTTCGGTGCTCCGCAGCCTGCCAACAAACTCGTAACGACCAACGTTGTTGCCATCACATTCCACTTGATTTTCACGATGATTCTCCTCTTCTGAAAGAAAGTATCGGATAAAAACATCCTGCGTTCAAAAATTATTGTACATTCGCATTGTGTTCCGCCCATGAAACCACTGTTAATTGAGCATTAAGATTACGTAAATACTCCTAACAATAGCTTTATCACTGTGTAGGAAAACTTTTTGCTATAATAGAAGCAACATACAAAAAGAATTGAACGAAAATGATGATGACGGTGGCACGAGAGGGAAGTGAATATTGCATGTCTTTGAACGAGGAAAATGTACTTGAAGAAAAACGCCTTCATATTCGTAAACAAATGATCGAAGCCATTGCAGAAACAATGGACTTGTATGGGGCTACTCATTCTTCGGGTCAGCTGTACGGTGTCATGTTCTTCGAGAATCGTCCGATGACGCTCGACGAGATGAAAACACAGATGAACATGAGCAAAAGCAATATGAGTTATGCGGTGAGATCCTTAATGGAATCCCGTATGGTCAAAAAGCTCGAGGAAAAGCAGGAACGAAAAGAGCTGTATGCGGCGGAGACCAATTTCTTCACAGCGTTCCAAAACTTTTTCACATATAAGCTGCAACGAGAAGTCGATGTGATGACCGGTGCCATCGATCAGGCACTACCTGAATTAACCGAGCTGATCCTTCAGGAAAGTATCTCTGATGAGGAACGAAAGCTCGCTCTCCAAGATTTGCATAAGCTCAGACATGCAAAAAAGTATTACGAGTGGTTGCAAAATTTTGTGTATGCCTTGGAACAAGGTGCTTTTTTCGAAGAGGAGCCCGAATAAAAAAATGCCATCTTTCTCTCCAAAAGCTAGAGGAAAAGATGGCTTTTCTTTTTACTTTCTCTTCTCTTGACGCACCAAATACAAGAAGTACGGAACACCGATGACCGCAGTCACGATACCCGCGGGAATCTCGATCGGAGGATTCAGTCCCCTCCCCAATGCATCTGCAATGACGAGAATCAACGCGCCCAAAACCGCCGCACCCGGCAATAGATAACGATGCTGATGACCGAACAGCTTTCTCGCCATATGTGGCGCAATTAATCCCACAAAGCCAATCGAGCCAATTGCCGCTACACATGCGCCTGCCAAGGCAACCGCGAGCAGCAAGAGCATATAGCGTGTTCGCACGACATTCAATCCGAGCCCCGTAGAGCTTCCTTCATCCAGACTGATAATGTCCAGCTTACGATGCAGGGCAAAGCTAATAGGAATGAATACGAGCAGCCACGGCAGCAAAGCGTAAATTTCATCCCAGCCTTTCCCCCACAAGCTCCCTGCCAGCCAGACAAGAGAATCATTGGCTTGCATCGGATACTTCACCATAATGAATTCCGTCAACGCTTGGCAGATTGCCCCTACTCCCATGCCGACCAAGGCAAACGTAGTTGGCTGTGCACCGCTTTTCCGAGCGAAATAGATGAGGGCAATTGCTACCGCTAATGCTCCCAAAAACGCGACAATCGGGAGAAGAAGTGGTGAAGCGGTCGGAAACAAAATGATGACCACAACCGCGAACAAGCCCGCCCCTTTGGTTACCCCTACGACATCCGGAGATGCCAACGGATTGCGGATCATTCCTTGCAAAATCACACCAGCGATCGCGAAGCCCGCTCCGGCAAGAATCGCGAGCAGCGCCCGCGGCAATCGATAGTTTTCAATCATAAATGTAAGCGACGAAGGTTCGCCCATGATCACTCGGATCATTTGATCAGGGCCGATAAAAATCGGGCCGATCCCCATGCTAAGCAACGCTGCCACTATGACCAGGGCCCCGAGGCCAACCAGGAGCAGGGTGTTTTTTCGCGAACTCATATCATTTCCCTCCCCTTTTTTCTCGCCAAGTAAAGGAAGAACGGGGTTCCCAGGAGAGCCGTTACAATTCCTACAGGAGACTCAAACGGATAGGAAATCAATCGAGCCAGTACATCGGAGATTGTCACCAGGACAGCACCACCAAGCGCAGACACAGGGATAACGACCCGATAGTCCGAACCCACGAGCCTCCTTGCGATATGCGGAACCATCAGTCCGACGAAACCAACAGCTCCGGCGACAGCAACAGAGGCGCCTGCCAAAATAACGACCACAACATAAGACAGCAGTCGGACGCGGGCGATTTTTTGTCCCAACCCCATCGCGACTTCCTCCCCCAGTCGAAACACTGACAATGAGCCGGACAGCCAGATCGCCAGCAGGAGTCCCGCTATCGACCATGGCAAAATCAATTGCACATCCGTCCAAGCCACTCCGCTAATAGAGCCAGACAACCAGTACAATACATTCGAGATATGTTCGTTAAAAATGATAATTCCCTTCGTAATGGAGGTGAGCAGCAGGTGGATGGCCATTCCTACCAAAGCAATCTTGAGATTGGTCATCCCGCTGGAAGCTGCGAATCCAAAGACAACAAGTCCCCCGACTATCGCTCCAGCAAAGGCAAAATAGATGAGATTGGCTTTCCCGATATCCGGTAAAAACACAATCGCGAGTACAACCACCAAACAAGCCCCCGCATTCACGCCAAATACTTGCGGGGATGCCAGTGGATTGCGGGTAACGGCCTGCATCACGGCTCCTGCCACAGCCAAATTCGCCCCAATGATAGCTCCCAGCACAGCTCTCGGAACGCGGATGGTCTGGAAAATCAAGAGCTCTTTGGAGTATTCACCCGATAACCAATGCGTCACTAATGATCGAATTTGCAGCGAAGCTACTCCGGTAAACAAGCTCAGCAACAAACCAATGAACAAGAGGATTGCCAAGCCGATCGCAATGAGGACGAAAGTACTTTTTCGTTGTCGTGTCGTTGTTTTCTGCAATACAAGCCACCTCGATCAACTACGACGTGCAGGAACACGGAAAAGACCAGATCAGCGATCGGTCTCTTCCAGGATTTGCATCGTATGTTATTTTTCTTTGCTATATAAGAGATTCACTGCCTCTTCTACAATGCGTTCCGCAGATTTCAGCCCACGATAGCGCGTCCAGAGGTCACGATTTACTTTGTGTACTTCCTGATTTTTGACTGCGGTGATATTGTTCCAGAGCGGATTTTGCTTCCATTCGTTCAACAGCGCGTCGTCGGCTTCCGCCAGGAAAATCACATCTGGGTCCCACTGCACCATTTGCTCCAGGCTGATTTTTACTGTTGGTTCTGGCGCATCTTGAATGGCATTTTTGATTCCAATCATTTCGAGCAACTCGCCATCAAACGATTTCGCTCCATGTGCAGACAGCGAATCCGCGCGGAATACTCCCAGCATGACTTTGCGGGAATCTTCAGCCGGTACTTTCTTTTTAAACTCTGCGATGATCTCCTTGTGCTTGATCAGGCGCTGTTCTGCTTCTTTTTGCTTGTTCAGTGCTTCCCCAATCGTGGCAAACGAGCTCAGGTTTTCCTGATACGTCGAGTTGCGGCTTTTCAAAATGATCGTCGGTGCGATTTTTTGCAAATCCTTGTAAATGTCCTTGTGGCGATTCAAATCACCGATAATCAAATCTGGCTGCAACGAGCTGATGACTTCCAGACTCGGCTGCTGGCGTGTCCCCACAGGGGTATACTCGATTTTTTTACCGATCAATCCTTCTACGTCCTTATCCTTTTCCTGCGCGATTCCTACAGGCGTCACTCCCAGCTCCCATAACCCGTCTACAAAGGAGTACTCCAACGCGACGACTCTTTTCGGGTCTCCGGTAATTTCTGTTTCGCCCAGTTCGTGTTTCACGATGCGCTTTTGTGCGGTTTGCGCACTATCTTGACCTGCTGCTGGCTGTTTTTGCTCTGCGCTGCCACACCCGGTCAGTAATACTGTACCTGCCAGTGCAAGCGTCCAAAACATATAGCCGAGACGCTTCATTCCGTTTGTTTGCTTCATTTTTTGTCCCTCACCCGATGTAATTGATAATGATTATTATTACCGATAAAGTGCGTTTTTTATTGTAACAATCCGCTGCCGCAAATGAAACATTATGTTTATTAAACCTTTTACCGCAATAAAAGTGATTAACGTCATTTTGTTCATGCTCTGCCATTACGAAAAAAAGCCGTTACGCCTGAACCATCGACGTAAACGGCTTTTCGCCACGATGCTATTTGTTGTTTAGCGTATGACTTACTTCCGTCTTCAAGCTCAGCTTCTCTAATGCTTCCTTGGCAGGCGCATGATTCTCCGCCATAGCCAGCGCCATCCGATAAGCAGCCATAGCCTCTTCCACTTGACCCAATCCTTCGTAGCAAAGCCCTTTGTAATACCAGGCGTGAAAACTTCCCGATCCCTTCAAGGTCAGATGCCGAATGTTGCTCTCACCTAGCTCCAGGCAGTGATCGAACGTCATCAATGCTCGTTTGTAGTCCTTTTTCAAATATTGAATGATCCCTTTGTACAAATGTAAATCAACGTAGTCAGGATAAATCTCGATTGCCTTTTCAATTCCTGGCCACGCCCCCTCAGCACTGCCCATCGAGATCAATGTAGAGTATTTGAGCTTATAAAGGAGCGAAGGAGGCATCATATGATTTTCGAGAAACCCGATAATAGACAGATTCACGAACTTGAACGTTTTCTCATGCTCCTGGATACGTGAGAATTCACTGGCAAGATGATACTCAATCCATGGAGAGTGGTCTTCTTTTTCCAATTCCTTCATGAGTAGTTGAATATTGCGCTCGAATTTGTTCTTTCTGCCAGTACATTCATTCAGGTAGCCGTAATGGTATATCCGTACAGGCAAGATTGGAATGTGGAAATCCTCGGTCAGATTGGGAAGAACCTCTTCTACGTTGAGCGTTTCGTGGATCGGAAAATGGAAGCGAAAACCGATGCCATTGCGAAACAAACGTGAGTGAGCGATATGAAAAGCATCGTCTTCATTTATTTCATCTCCAATGTAATTGATTAGATGGATATAAAAAAGAGAACCTTCTTGACCGCGAAGCAGCTCCTTCAAGTTCTTGCTGTCTTCCTGATTCATTTCCTCATCGGCATCCATCCACAAGATCCAGTCGCCTGTTGCTTTTTCCAGTCCAAAGTTTCGCGCTTCTGCGAAGTTATCCTGCCACTCATACAAGTGCACGACCGCTCCGAATGACTTGCCTATCTCTACCGTTTTGTCGGTACTCCCCGTGTCTACGATAATCATTTCATCCACAAGATCTTTCACGCTTTCCAAGCACTTGTGAAGGCACTTTTCTTCGTTTTTTACAATCATACATAAGGAAATTTTGGGCGCCTCAGACATGATGCTCATCTCCTTTTACACACATCACTGAGATCGTAGTCTATCCCCCCTTTACTCTATGAGTGGACTGCTTTTTTCAGAACGGTGCCATTTCCTTGGCTTTCGAACCTTTTCCTGGAGCAGCGCATAGGTAGTTGTAGGCAGATATCACAAAGAAAGCAGGGATCGTATCCATGCATGACTCATGTCCTTTGTGCAACAGTACTCAGGTGGCGCTTTTCCACCAGTACTCTACCTTCTCACTCCTAACGTGCAAAGATTGTGATCTCGTTTTTCAACCTCACCTCGACCAAGTCAACGTGACACAGCTGGTTGCAGACATTTATGACGCGAGTTGGGTCTCCATGCGGGATCAATACGCCAAGAATACATTTACGGAACACGCGATCTTCCATACATTGCTGCTCGATATGTGGTTTGCGGAAAAAGGGAAGCTGCTCGAAATTGGTCCAGGAACAGGAGAGTTGTTATTCCTTGCTCGTGAGGCTGGGTGGGAGGTTGTTGGGGTAGAACCGTCACAACAATCATGCGCATACGCCCAAGACAGGTATGGGTTACAACTGGTTCATTCGTTGTGGAACTCCGCCGTGCTCGCCCCCGAACACATTGGTACATTTGATGCCATCGTTTTTTGTCACGTCTTTGAGCATATTTCGCATCCGAAGCAATACCTTGAAGAATTGAAAGGGTTTCTTAAACCAGGAGGAAAAATCATTTTTAGCGTGCCGAACAAAAACTCGTTCACCAATAAATTGTTTGGAGTGTATTCCCCGCTGTATACCGAGAACGACCACCTCTTTCATTACTCCCGTGACAATCTAATCTCACTCCTTCATCAGGGTGGCTGGGAGGTTCTCTCCATCTTTTCTCGAGAAGAAACGAACCGATTGGAAAACCATCTGCGCAAGACCACGCAAACAACTTTGCCGATTCAGGACATCATGAAGCTAGCCGTGAATCTTCAGTCGAACTTCCAGGGCCATGAAATCTTCTGCATTGCAACACGACAAGCGCAGGAGGTGCAGCACATAGATGACCAGAGCCAAACTAACTCTTTCCATGATTGTGAAAAATGAAGGCAATCGCTATTTGAGACGAGCACTGGAAGCACATAAAGACTTTATTGACGCAGCCGTCATCATCGACGATGGCAGTATGGATCATACCGTGGATCTCTGTAGAGAGGTTCTCAAGGGCATTCCTCTTCATCTGGTTCAAAACGCTACCTCTCAGTTTTCCAACGAGGTCGCCTTGCGCAAACAACAATGGCAAGAAACGATTCAGACTGATCCGGGATGGATCTTGAATCTGGACGCCGATGAACTCATGGATAGCTCCTTCCCCTCGAAAGTCTCCGAGATTTTGGAACAGCAGACATACGAGGTGATCTACTTTCGTTTGTACGATATGTGGAGTGACACGCATTATCGCGAAGATGAGTATTGGAAAGCCCATCATTACTATCGTCCTTTTATGGTCAAGTACCGCCCTGACTTCCCATATTTATGGAGGGAAACCCCTCAGCATTGCGGCAGATTCCCTCTCTCGATCCACCAGTTCCCTTACCTGTGCCATCCGTCACGCGTGAAACATTTTGGCTGGGCCCGACTCGAAGACAGACAAAGCAAATACAACCGTTATCAACTCCTCGACCCCGACGCCAGATATGGCTGGAAGGAACAGTATGAATCCATCTTGGATCAACATCCCAATCTGCTGGAATGGGTGGAATGAAGATGATGATTCGCGAGATCGAAAAGGCTTTGCAGCAGTCCAATTGTAATCAATGGCGATACAACTCTCTCTCGTTGAGCAAACAGGCCCTCGTACATGTATGCCGTCATATCAACAAAGAACGTGAGGAGTGTCAGGTGCTTCAGTTGGGTGGAGGTGACTCCGCTCTGTTTTGGAAATCACTTGGCGATCTTGAACTGCTCCGGGTCCAAGCAACCATTGTGGAACATCATCCGATTCGTGCAAAGGAAATCAAGGAGAGTCTAGGGGATGTACCGCATGTCGATTTGGTGACCAGCTCTTTGAAGCAACTATCCGAAGAGGAATGGAACAAGGTCTTCGACAATCCAGCAGAGAGTAAGAGCTTGTGGCCTGCCATCGGACAGAATGTTCCCGAGAATCAATTTGATCATTTTTCTATACAAAATACCTTTTACGCCGATTTGGACCAACTACTGCTTTCGCTATCCGGCCATTCGGTAGATGTCATGGTTGTGGACGGTCCGCATGGCAACGGTCGCTCTCTTGCCTACCCACTATTTGTTGACACACTCAAACCCGATGCACTTATTCTCGTAGATGATTTTGATCACTATCCCTTTCTGGCATATCTCGGAAAAATCTATCACTACGAAGAGCTTTTTCGAGAGATAGCCGGAAATCGTCGCTGGGTCTTGGTAAGGCTCCAGGGAACCAAAAATTAAGTCCATGAGGTGATGAGTATGTCTCAAGCAACCATTCCAAATATTACACTGTTAGCATTATCCCGAGCACCTCTACCTCGTTATCCAATCAATACGATTAAGTTGTCATATTAAGATCGCGGATACATAACATGTACTGCGAGGAAGTTTCCATTTCTTCACTATCAATCACGCGATCCTATGACGATCCTATCGTTTTTGTTGCAAGAAACTTGGCCGAAGGCGTTCTGTGCAAATAAAGGGAAGCAGATCGCCTTCTTCATTGGGCCAGTCTTATTTTGTAGGTATACAAAGCCATACAAACAAAGGATGTGGATAACGATGTCAATGCCCACGGTCCCCAATATAACACCGGAAATCATATTGAAACGAAACGAAGTATTAAATCTGCTTCTCACCTCCATTGCGCTGGAGGAAATCGGACTTTCTCACATTATTAATACAGAGGGGGAAAAGATTCAAAGGATCGTGAAGGAGCAATCGCTCTCGCTCAATGATGCGCTTGCCTTAAACAACAGCGTAGAACGAATGCTGCGCAATGTCATCAAGACCGAGATGCTCCTACAATTCAGGCTGGAGGATATTATCAAGCTGGAGCAGATGCATAATCATGAGCATCATCACGATGACTTGCCTGACGCCCCTAACATCCCCGACCTTTCTTGCTTCAAAGAATAACCCTTACTACTTACACTGCTTTTCATGGGATCCTAATTTTACTGAAGAGGGATGATGATGACCTTACAAGATAAAGTTCCTTCATATGATGTGCCTACGCGCGAAGAAGCTCTGAGTCATTTGCTGCAATCGATTGCCCTAGAGGAAGAAGCCTTGTCCAGATTGCTAAACGCCGAAGCTGACAAAGCCCTTGCTTTCGTTGGCAAAAATCTGGACTTCCCTAACAACCCCTCCAATGATGAAATCATCACCTTTAATCGTACAGTCATTTCGATTCTGGATTCGGTGCTGATGGCTGAGTGGCTTTTGTTAAAAAAGTTGGATGCAGCCATTCACATGTACCCTGTGGCGCTTAAATCAAATTTTGAGATGGAAGCATCCAATTTCGGGGATGAATTGGATGACGACTTCACCATCGACTATTAACGATTGATCATTTCAGGAATTCGAGGTCAATTGCCATGAAGAACAAAGGTATCGATGACCAAACCGTTCTAAAGCTGACCTATTCCATCGTCCAGTTGGTCAAAGGATTGGAATCTCGCTTTCATCATGCCAAAGATTATGAGCTCATGCTGTTTGGCTACCAAATATCGACGATGATCAATCTGCTCGTCAGACTGCATACCCACATACATAATAAGCAGATTGCTCACAGCTTCCTTTTTGAATCGCATCCCACTAGTGAAATGCACACTCCTGTCCTTGCTGCGATAGCTCAGTTATCGGAATTGGTAAAGACATGGAGGTTTCCACATAAGCAAACCACCACCTTGATAGAAAATCATTTCCGGCAATTACAAGCTTTCTACTCGATAGAAATAGAACCAGAAGAGGATTCCCCCTGCGACGAACCGATGCAATTGGAGCTGGAAGGAGATATTCCAGATCACGAACCTGTACAGCTAGATCCAGGTGAGCAACCGAAAACCACTGACGTCCCACCTATGCCTGCCCCAACCCCTCCATTGCTCGCAAACAACGCACGCATCGATACAGCCAACAACCGGAAATCAGTACGTCCAAAACCCCCATTATTAGCACAGGCTGCCTCCGTCCCTACTCCCGATAAAAACAAACGCAAATCCAAGCGTCCCAAGCCTGTAACAAACATGGTAAAAGTGCGTGGCCAGAAAAAAATGCTCGCAAAGCAAGAGTCTGCACCTAAAAAACCTCCCTTTGTACCCAACTCCGTAAAGGTACGTATCGGCAATGTCACCAAGGTCATCCACATATGAACCTGAATTTAATGAAGGAGTAAGGGATATGGATCGTTTGGAATTGATCGAAGTGGCCGGCAACAGTTATGTGGTCTCCGGTAAATACGGGATCGGAGTATATTTGGATAGATCCAGCAAAACTGCTGTTTTCATGGATAGCGGACCGAATGCCACGGTCATCGAGAAAGTATGCACGAGAATCAGCGAACGAGGGTATCAAATCCTTGCCGTTGTTCATACACATGGTCACGCTGTTAACCACGGTGGCAATCCCTATTTGAAAAAAAGGTTCCCCAACCTCCGCATCTATGCGACACATCTGGCATCCTATCTCATTGAAAATCCACATCTCGAGCCTTTGGCTTTCGACGCAGGTGGAGATTCTGATACGAAGCCTGATGAAAACAATGAGAATACTCGTGCACTCGTAACGGATTATCTGCCATCCACCGATGGTATCTTTCACGTCCATACCATTCCATTTAAAATCGTCTCCTTGCCTGGGCATTCGCCGGGAATGGTCGGCATTATTACCCCTGATCATGTCCTGTACTGCGGCGATGCCTTGTTTGGCGCCAAAACATTGAACAAGCAGGAGCTCCTTTTTTTTAACGATCTGAGGGCTGCCAGAAGAAGCTTCAAGAAGCTCTCGATGATGAAATTGAACGCTTATGTGCTGTACCATGGCGGACCCTATAAGACAGTCACGGGGTTAATTAACAAGCATCTCACCCTACTAAAAGACACCTCTGCTTTTCTTGAAGCATGGATTCATGAGCAGCCAAGCACTCTTGAACAAGTAGTCCAAAAAGTCATGCAAAAGTATGGGTTTGAAGATGACTTGCACCGCTACGGTTTGACTACCTCGATTATCCGCTCTTATTTAAAAGAACTACAGCAAGAGAAGCGAATTGTCGCAAAAGTGGACAATGGTTTACTGCTATTCAGCAAACCTGCGGCAACCACTTGAACAAAGGCTATGTATGGGGGTGTACCATGGGTAAAAAACGTATTTTAATCGGTAGTCCCATCCAGCAATTCCCGATCATTTTGGAGGAATTCCTTCTATCCCTCACGGAGCTGACTACCAAAAACGAACTGGTTCATTACATGTTCATTGACGATAACAAAGACCCACTATCCAGTACACTCTTGGCCGATTTCGAGAACGAGAACAAACGAACCGTCATCCTCAAAAACACAGACGATGATACGTATGTCCGAAATGAAATGACCCATTACTGGACGGAACGAAATATTTGGAAAGTAGCGCAAATGAAAGATACGATTATCTCCTATGCGCTCAAAGAGGGTTTCGATTACCTGTTTTTGATCGATTCCGATCTCGTTTTACACCCTCACACCCTGCAACAATTGCTGCAAGCCAATAAAGATATTATCTCCAACATTTACTGGACACGCTGGCAGCCTGATTCGATTGAGCTTCCTCAAGTTTGGCTGATGGATCAATACACGCTGACACGCGAAGGCGCGTCCGAATCAGCGGAGAACCAAAACTTTTTAGAGATGCTGCGTAAGCCGGGGGTGTATGAGGTAGGAGGCCTCGGTGCATGCACGTTAATCCATCGAAAGGTCTTGGAGGCAGGCGTCAATTTTAAACGAATAGCGAACTTGTCTTTCTGGGGAGAAGATCGACATTTTTGCGTTCGGGCTGTAGCTATGGGCTTTTCTTTGCATGTGGATACACACCTTCCTGGGTACCACATCTACCGTCAGTCGGATCTGGCAGGAGTGAGCGCGTATCGCAAAAAAAATGGCATGACAGCGGGGAAAGCAAATCAGATTTCTATCAGCTTATGCATGATCGTTAAAAATGAAGAAGACGCTCTGGAGCGTTGCCTCTCCACCGTTGCGGATCTCGTCGATGAAATCATTATCGTCGACACGGGTTCAACCGACCGCACGAAAGAAATCGCGTCTAACTATGGCTGCACCATTTATGATTTCGAGTGGATTGATGATTTTTCAGCTGCACGCAACTATACATTCAGCAAGGCAACATGCCCTTATATTTTGTGGCTGGATGCAGACGATATCCTTCTGGAAAAAGACCGCCAGCTCTTCCTCGAGTTGAAGTTTACATTGAATTACAGCATCGACAGTGTGACGATGAACTACAACCTTTCTGTAGACAGCAATGGGAATGTGGGATACAGCATTCGCCGCAATCGCCTCGTAAAACGGGACCGCGGTTTTCGCTGGATCGGACCCGTCCATGAGTATTTGGAAGTGAGCGGAAACATCATCAACAGTGACATATCCATCACGCATAACAAGCAAAAGGAATACACGGACCGCAATCTGCAAATCTATCGACGCAGGGATGCCAAAGGGGAAGAATTCTCTCCACGGGACTTATACTATTATGCGAATGAATTACGCGACAATCAGTATTATGAAGAGGCCATTACTTTTTATACGAAGTTCCTGAACACCCAACAAGGCTGGGTAGAGGACAACATTAACGCTTGCTTGAAATTGGCGAGTTGCTATTCCCACCTCTACGAGAGACAAAATGTTCTGTCGTCGCTATATCGTACGTTCAACTACGATCGCCCACGGGCGGAAGCGTGCTGCCAGATTGGAGCCATTCATGTCGAAGATAAAAATTGGCTGCTGGCCATTTTTTGGTATGATCTTGCAACGAAAGTAGAGCGACCGGCTGAAAAGCTCGCACACATCGACCACGTTGCCTGGACCTGGCTACCTCATCTGCAACTCTGCTTATGCTATTCTCAAATCGGGGATAACGAGAAATCACGTCACCACAATGATATTGCTTACTCCTACAACCCCACTCACCCTAGCATTCTCTACAACAAAAGGTATTTTGAGTCTCTGACCTGATTCCCCTCGTGATCATGAAAAAGTTACCCACCCTGTGGGTGAATGTATACATGCCAGAAGCAATGGTGGTCTATTTTTTGATGAGCACGGTGCTTACCAGTAAACACAAAGGTCAATCTGGAAATCAGATTGGCTTTTTTCTGTTTCCATACAGCCAGGCACGCGCACAGATAAATTCTCATAGCATAGTAATAAGTTTTTGAATGTAACAGGAAGGATGAATGCCATGTCTCAAGCCAATATTCCCAATATTACTCCCACCATTACTGTAACGAGAGACGATGCTATCAATCTCCTCCTTACTTCCATCGCCATCGAAGAGCTCAGCCTCGGGCATATAATGAATGCAGAAGCAGAAAAATTGGAATATGCCATTGGTACACTACCAGGCTTGACTGTTCCTGCTTCGGTAAGCGATCTCCTTCTGGTGAATGCAAGCGTTCGCCAAACCTTGCAAGACGTTGCAAAAAAAGAAATGCTCTTGCAATCGAAACTGGAAAACATCCTGTCTGTTCCATCCAGCAGCACAGGTGGCATAACGGGAGCTACGGGCGCGACAGGAGCCACGGGCGTTGGTATTACTGGAGCTACGGGCACGACAGGAGCCACGGGCATTAGTGTGACGGGTGTCACCGGGGCGACAGGTACGACGGGGAATACTGGACCTACGGGTGCCACTGGAGAAACGGGCGCGACTGGGGCCACGGGCGCGACTGGACCTGCTTTCACCACTGAAAACTTCTCAGCCTTCTTATCAACGGTGACCCTTAACGAATCTTCTCAATTAGTTGACTGGTCAACAGCCAGCCCCTATTATGGCAGTCCAAGTTTCAATCCGCTAACTGGCACTTATACAGTACCAGCGACTGGAACTTACGCCATAAAAGCAACCATTAATTATGAAACGACCGCGACCATTACCGATAATTTAGGCCCAGAAATCACCCCTGCATTTGAAGTACAGAGAATCACCCCTACTGCAACAAGTCTCATTATCGGTGACTTCCCAATTCTCAACGTAAACATTGCTCTCGTACTCACATTGAGAGCTATTCTGGGTGCTGGAACCATCACACTCGCAGGTGACGTTCAACTCAATGCAGGTGATACACTCGGTTTGTTCTATGTTGCCAATGGATTGACCATCGACCTCAACTTAGGTGGAGGCGGCGAGGGCATCGTCTGGTCCATTCATCGTCTCACCTAACAAGACCTTGCCTTTATGCAAAAAGCTGACTGCAATCTACCATGCAGTCAGCTTTTTCCTATCCGTTACATTCTCGGCTTACACCTTTTTCACAAATTCCGATTTCAATTTCATTGGACCAAAACCATCGATTTTGCAGTCGATATCATGGTCTCCCTCAACCAAACGAATATTTTTAACTTTTGTCCCGATCTTCACGACCAATGAAGTCCCTTTTACCTTGAGGTCTTTAATGACGGTTACGGTGTCGCCATCGTTCAAGACGTTCCCATTCGCATCCTTGATAACCTTGTTATCTTCACCGTTGTCGCTATCTGCTTGCAAAGTCCACTCATGGCTGCATTCCGGGCATACCAAGGAGCTTCCATCCTCGTACGTGTATTCTGACTGGCATTTTGGGCAATTTGGCAATTGACTCATCTTTGATATAACCTCCATTCGATACTGTCCATTCTACCATAACTAGCCTGAAAATCTGGCCATCTAACCAGTAAGCCCTTCGTCCCGTGCTTTTTTAACGGCCTCTTCGCGATTTTTTACACCCAGTTTTGCATAAATCACTGTGGTGCAATTGCGGACCGTTCCTTCAGAAAGAAAGATTTTCTCCGCGATTGTTTTCATGCGAAGCCCCTCTACTAACGAGGCCAGTATGCCCCTTTCCCGTTCGGTCAACCCATAGGGACACTCGCGCCCTTGCTTTTGGCGAAGTCCAATCAGCTCTTCTTGCTGCAAGCGCATTTCTTTGAAAAGGACATCCGCAATCTTATGGTTAATCAACGCTTCACCCTGATGAACAACTCGTATCGCCTCTACGAGCTCGACCGGACTAACCGATTTTAACAAGTAGCCATTCGCGCCTCTCCCTAGCGTTTCTGCTGCAAGGGCTGTTTCTTCGAAGGTCGTCAACATAATGACACGCATATCCGGCCACCGTTCACGTATCGCTTGTAGTGTCTTCGCCCCGTCCATAACAGGCATTTGAACGTCCAAAAGTACGACGTCGGGCTTTTCCTTTGGAATAATGTCCAGTGCCATCAAGCCGTTCTCTGCGATCCCGACCACCTGCAAATCTTGCTGATTCTGTAAAACGAGCTGCAAGCTTTCCCTCACAATGGGCTGATCATCGACGATCAGGATACGTATGCCTACACTTTGTACAGCCTGCTTAGCTGGCAGACAACAAATGACCGTCACACCTCCTTCGTCCATACAATGGATCGATAATCGTCCCTGAAGAGCTTCCAGCCTTTCCTTCATCGATTGCAAACCAAATCCGAATTCGATCGCCCCATTTCCTTCTCCATTATCTTCGACCTGCAATCGGATCTGGGCTTCTTCAAAGTAAAGTCCCACTTGAATTTGTGATGCTTTTCCGTGTCGCACAGCATTGGTCAGCGTCTCTTGCAAGCAGCGGTACAAAGTCAGCTTCATGGACCGGCTCAATGCATACTCAGCGCCGTACATACGCAGCTTGACGGACACCCCTGTAGCCTCTTGAAATTGCTCGATCAGTTCAACGAAGGCGGACTCCATGGTCGTAGTAGATTCATAGCCATTCTGAGCCCACTTGTGGAAAATCCCTCTGGACTCGTCCAAACCTTGTCGGGCCATCTGCAAAAGCATATCCAGCCGACTAGCCTCCGCATCTGGTATTTTAGACCGAAGCATCTCCATCCCCATAATGAGTGATGTCATCGTGTGTCCGATCGTATCATGCAGCTCTCTGGACATTTTGTTCCGTTCTTCCAGCAGCGTGATTTCCTCCACTTGGGAGGTGTATTGCTCCAAGATTTGGTTCTGGTGTTGAATAATCAGGCCTTGCTTGTGCATACGGCTAAGCAATTGAAAGGCAAAACCAAGTGCATATGCCGCGAAATGATACACAATTAGATCGCTTACGGCTATAGGCTCGAAATCAAACCCAATTGCCTCGCCCACAAGAAACGGAATCGCCAAAATCGCCAATGGTCCCGTCCAGCGATAAGATCGTTCCACACTGTGATATCCGATGAGAAAAGCGATGGGGATGAACTGCCATCTTACTCCTTCAAAAAAGAAGTTCAAGGCAATACACAAGCTTCCACTCACTATAATCTCAGCGAACAAATATAGGTTACGAGAGTATCGACGCAAACAACTGGGGACGACAAGCACGAAGAACAAAACGATCAATGTCATCACTATCGGATAGGGCAATTGATCGTGATGGCGGACAAAGCCGAGAATAATCGTCAATCCCCACATAAAGTGGATGATGAAGATCATCCAGTCGACCCATAACCATCGTTTAACAAATGCAAGCAATTGGCACACCTCATCTACACCCAAACTTTCTCTCCATTATATTCTCAGATGACGCCCAGCTACTATCACGATAAACAATGACATTCCGTTACTTCTCACCGTGACACTCATCCCCCTATACTCATCCCTGTCGCTGGCTTACAACAATTGACGGACGCAAAACGCGAAAGGTGATGAACATGACATTATTAGCTCTACGAAATTGGTTTGCCGTTCTGCTCGTATCCTGCCTCATGCTGATACAGCCCCTATCTGTGGTCAATGCTCGCTCCCCTCTTACCGCTCTTTCCATCGAACAAGTAGTTGATCCCGTCATGAAAAATGAAATGAACAACTTGCATATCCCGGGCGCAGCCATTGTCATTACCCAGGGAGATCGCATCATTTTTGAAAAAGGCTATGGTTTTGCCGACGTCGAACAGCAAATCCCCGTTGATCCTGAGCGTACGGTGTTTCGAATCGGTTCCGTGACCAAGTCGTTTACTGCTACTGCAGCGATGCAGCTCGTGGAAAAAGGCAAGCTTTCCTTACGTGAAGATTTGAATACCGTCCTAAAAGACTACAAAATTACCAATAATCGTTACGGCCCGATCACACTCCACCACCTGCTCACACATACAGCTGGCATAGATGAAAAGATTTATAAAAGAGATAACCGCCAGAGTGTGATACCGGAATTCTCGACCGAAACCGTAAATGAAACGCTTCAGATGCAAGAGACGATTTTCACGCCAGGCAGCAAATTTCAATACAGCAATGCGGGCACCGGATTGTTAGGAAGTGTAGTCGAACAAGCTTCCGGTCAATCTTTGCATGACTATATGCGGGAGAATATCTTCCGCCCGCTAGGTATGGATTCCGCCGAATTGTATCTCCCAGAGGACAGGAGCAAGCTGGCTAAAAGCTATTATTACGACGGAAACGGCTATCAAACGATTCCTTACTCGGGGATTATTTTCCCAGGGAGTGGTGCCGCTAATATGACACCAGTCGACTTCGCCCCCTATATGATCTCCCATCTTTCTGGCGGCAGCTATAACGGCACATCTCTGCTCAAACCAGAAACTGTCCAGCTTATGCATGCCCAGCAATTCGCGGCTCATAAGCGCATGTATGGGATCGGCTACGGCTTTTTTAAAGGAGAGACGAAAAACGGCATTCCTACCCTATGGGCAAACGGTGGGATTGATGGCTTTATCTCGAAAATGGTGCTGCTTCCCTCAGAATCAATCGGCATCTTCGTTACGGTGAACGCCACGCATCCGGGCTTGGAGCTGCACAGCAATGTCGTGAACGCGTTTGCCGACAAGCTACTGACAGAGCAAGTCCGAAAGCCCCTAACTCCTGTTGATGGCACCATAGACGAAATGAAAAAGCTGGAGGGTCAGTATCTACTTACCCTGACGCCCGAGAATGGCTGGGGCAAAGGGCTTCGTCTGCTCAGTAGCTACCCTTACACAGTGAAGGCATTGGATGGGCAGACAATATCCGTAACTGGTTTATTCCAGAATGAAGGACAGCAATCCCTTGAGAAAAAGTTTGTGCAAGTAGACGAGCATTTCTTTCAAGAGATCGACGGTGAGGAACAGCTATATTTTCACGAGGAACAAGGGAAATTTTATATGACAGGACCGATGAACTTTTCGCTCCCTCGTATCTCCTTCATCGAAAGTCCACCTGTTCTCTTGGCTCTGTATGTGATTCCTGGAACCATGTTCATCCTTCTTTCGCTCGTCTGGATCGCTCGTTTCGGGCTACGCAAATGGCGCAAACAATCGCACGCTATTTCGAAGATCGTTCCGATTATGGCTCTGCTTCATAGCTTGTTTTTTATCATCCAATTCACCTATGCAAACGCAGAGCTTGTCTATGGCTACCCGGCATTCTACCAAGTCGTTGTCGCATCCCTGCCGATTGTTTCGTTGGCCGCCGCTGCTTATTTGCTCCTGCGAATTGGAACAGCCAAGGAACGGGATCGCTGGAAGGTAGCGAATAGCGCAGCAGCGTTACTCTCCATCCTGTATACTGGCTATTTATTTTACTGGAACTTTCTTTCGATTCATTACTCATAGGACTCCGAGGCCGCAACTGAGTTTTACAGTTGGGGCCTTTTTTGAAGCATAATGTTTGATCCAAAGAACTACCATTAAACAAAGCCGCATAAGGAGGAACGAACCATGAGTACTTCAAGCTTAACAATCGGGATTATTCTGGGCAGCTCTCGCCCAGGCCGAGTCAGTCCCCAAGTAGGTGCGTGGCTCAAAGGAGTTGCCGATCAACGAGGAGATGCAGCGTATGAAATCGTTGATATTGCGGACTTTCACTTACCGTTCTTTGGCGATCCAAGTGGTGAGCAACAAGTAGCCGCATGGGCGGCAAAGCTATCCAGCCTAGATGGATTTGTATTCGTTACCGCCGAATACAACCACAGCATCACAGGGGTATTAAAAAACGCACTCGACCTCGCCCGCAAGGAATGGTACAACAAGGCGGCTGGTATCGTCAGCTACGGTTCATCAGGCGGAACTCGTGCAGCTGAGCACTTACGGGGAATCCTGGGAGAATTACAGGTTGCCGACGTCCGTACACAACCTGCCTTCAATCTTTTTAAGGATTTTGAAAATTACACTGTTTTTAAACCATCGGAATTGCACACCCCACATGTAAACGACATGTTAAATCAAGTGATTAGTTGGTCAATAGCATTAAAATCGGTTCGGGACTAATAAGAAAACCTCTATCGAGGCCTTTTCAAGGAGGAGCGACCGCGTTTTAGCGGAAAGTTTCCATGCGCTCCAGAATTTATTTTATAAATTCCTATACGACAGAAAAATGACTAGCAGCGATTTCTGCTAGTCATTTCTTTTTCGTTCCTCACTCATATCGCAACGCGTCAATCGGATTGAGCCTCGCCGCCTTATGAGCCGGATAGAGCCCAAAGAAAATACCGATGGCACTGGAAAACCCAAAAGCGATTACGATACTTTCCCACGATAATAACGGCGGCACATCGACATATTGCGAGGCAAACATGGCTGTCCCGATGCCGAGCAGCACGCCAATCGTTCCACCAATCAGGCAGACGATCATCGACTCGATCAAAAACTGCAGCATAATATCTCCGTAACGCGCCCCTAACGCTTTGCGAATGCCGATTTCCCGCGTCCGCTCCGTGACGGATACGAGCATGATGTTCATGACGCCAATCCCACCGACAAACAGCGCAATCCCGGCTGCGACACTAAAAATCGTGGTGAGCGTACCGGAAAAGGAATCCATCTCCCCCAGTGCGTTCTCGATACTATCGATTTGGTAATAGTTTTCGCGATCGTGCCTGCGGTTTAAGTATTTCTCTGTCTGCCTCTTGGCTGCTTCCATTGTTTCCTTCGACTTGGCTTTTACGGTTATCGTTTGAACGTATTTGAGCCCGTCCATATTGTGCAGAAAGGTAATCGGCACATAGGCACCCTCGGATCGACCAGCGTCAATCATCAGCTTGGCTTCCCTTACCACGCCAATAACGATGACTGATGCTGTTTGGTAAGTCAAACGCTTGCCAATCGGGTCTTCACGTCCGAAAAGCCCTGCCGCTAGCTTTTCGGTTAAAACGATAACCGGCTTCCCCTCTCTTACTTCCTTCGCAGTAAAATATCTGCCTGCAACAATTTTCAAGTTGGGTTGAACCTTTAACAGATCCTCATTTGTTCCTTGTATATATGCGTCCTTCCCCTTTTTCGGGCCTCGAATCGTTCCAAAAAGATCTAAGAACGGCACGGCCTCTTCAATGTAGGGCGATTGTTGGGGAAGTGCATAAGCATCCTCCACTGTCAAATCAGTAATCTTACTTCCTTGGCCCCACCAAATAGTAACACTGAAATTAGTAGCACCCAGCTTCTCCAACTGATCGGTATAGGCCTGCTGACTGCCGTTTCCTAGTGTAATCACAGCAATAACAGACATGATTCCGATGATGATCCCAGACATCGTCAAGGTAGCTCGGAGCTTATTTGTCCCAATCCCTTCCAGAGCCGTACGAAAGCTTTCGAGTAAATTCACGTGAGGATCACCTCCTCGGACGGAGTAGCAAACAAACGATTCTCCACTCGCTCATCTCGGATGATATGACCATCTCGAAACGTAATGACGCGCTCGGCATGCTGAGCGATATCCGCCTCGTGCGTGACGAGCAGAATCGTTACCCCTTGCGCATGCAACTCCTGAAAAATCGCCATGATCTCAATGCTGGAACGACTGTCCAGATTCCCTGTCGGCTCGTCAGCAAGTAAAATCGCAGGCTGGTTGACCAAAGCTCTGGCAATGGCTACCCGCTGTCTTTGACCACCGGACAGCTGCGTTGGTTTATGATCCATCCGCTGGGCAAGTCCGACACGCTGCAACGCCGCTTTCGCTCTTTTTTTGCGCTCTGTCATGCCGACGCCCGCATACATCATCGGCAACTCTACGTTTCGCAGCGAAGTAGCACGTGGCAACAGATGAAACGATTGAAAGACAAAACCGATTTTTTGATTGCGTACCTGCGCCAGCCCACTATCCTTCAACTTCGTAACATCAATCCCATCCAAGACATACGTGCCCGTGGTTGGCCGATCCAGACAACCCAGCATGTTCATAAACGTCGATTTTCCGGAACCAGAAGGTCCCACGATCGCCACGAATTCACCTTGAGCCACGTGGATATTGATATTTTGCAAAGCGAACAGCTCCAGCTCATCCGTCTTGTACTGTTTGGTTAACCCCTCAATGTTCAGCATATGCATCCTCCTTTACTCCGCAAACTCTTCGGGAGATGCTTGGAAGATCACTTCATTTTCTTGCAAGGTTTCCGGTGGATTCGCTACCAATTCTTCACTGCCATCCAATCCGCTTTCAATTTGGATAAACAATTCACTTTCAATTCCAGTCGTCACTTTTTTCTTCTTGGCCTTGCCATTTTCCGCTACCCAGACAAAAGAAGATCCATCTTGATCCGTCACGACTGCCTCAATGGGGACTTGCATGGCGTTTGCTGCTTTTTGCAGGACGATGTTCACATCCACGTGAAAACCTGGCTTCAAATACTCCCTCGTCTCATTTAGATGGACAGCGACCGGCACTCCCGTACTCTCTCCACCCGGCTCTTTGCTGGTTACAGCCATAGGGGATATGCGCGACACCTTACCTTGCAACTGTTCTCCGCCTAAGGAAATGCCTGAGACCACCGCATCCTGTCCGATTTTGATTTTACGCAAGTCAGTTTCTCCGACTGCTGCTTCGACCATAACATCATTGGTATCTCCAACCGTGAGAATTTCCTCGCCTTTACTTAGGTACTTCCCTTGTTTCACCTTCATGGAGAGCACCGTCCCGTCAATCGGAGACACGATACTGCTTTGCACACGTTGCTTTTCATATTTTGCTTTTTCCAAATTCAGCTTTTGAATTTGTGCCTCGTAGGAGCGAATCTCTGCCTTGTCTGGCCCTTTTTGCTTCAAAAGTAAGTCTTGCTTCGCGACCTTTACTCTTGATTCCGCGGTCTGTAGCTTTTGCTTCGCCTCCTCTACAGCCTGTTGGGTAGACACGCCTGCGGTAAACAGCGATTGCGTTCGCTGGTAATCTTTTAATGCCGTTTGGTATTCCCGTTCATGCTGGGAAAGCTGCTCCTGCATTTTCGTGACTTCCTCGGGTTCCACACCTTTGGAGAGCCTTGCGATATTCGCTTCCTGAATGGTGATTTGCGCCTCGATATCCATGATTTCATTGCTGACATCGGACATGTCGATATTGCCGATCACCTGTCCTTTCGTTACTTTGTCTCCCTCCTTGATGGAGAAATTCCGCAGTTCGCCTGCATAGTTGGCGAACAATGTATGTTCATTTCGTACTTTGACCATTCCCGACGTCAAAATCGTACTTTCCAAGTCGGCCGTTACCACCGTTGATAACGTGACAGGAACGCCACTCTTCTTTTCGCCCGAAGAAGCCGCATAGCCGCCAAGCCCAGCGGCAAGTACGCCTACCCCCAGCCAGATCCACAAACGTTTTTTCATATTCCTTACCTCCCCAAAAACTTTAAACCCCGACCATTCTTAGCCAATCAAAAAACCCCACTTTTTCTATTAGGTTCCACCCTGGCTCGTCACCCGATCAGGATAAGGAAAACTTTTAAAAGAAAAAGTGGGGTAATCCTTAAATTTTTTTAAAGTGAGGGAGTCTGTTCGTAAGGTAAGCGTATTTCAAAAACGGTGCGGATCAAATTGCTCTGCGCAGAAATCGTCCCTTCGTGGCGCTCGACGATATTTTTGGCGATAAATAGCCCGAGACCTGTACTTCCGTTTTGATGGCTTCGGGCCTTGTCACCTGTATAAAACACCTCGAAAAGATGCGGCAGATCTTCCGGGGGAATCTCGTGACCATAATTGATAATCTGCACAACGACCTCGTCACCCGCAAGAAAACCGTTGATATCAACAAACTGACCATCGTGCCCGTAACGGATGGCATTTGTCATGATGTTCTCGAAAACGCGTGCCAAGAGCTCGCCATCCCCGCAAACCGTCAATCGTGAGGCCACATTCATTCTCGTTTCCAACTGATTTTTCTCCAAGGAAGGATATAGCTCTTCGTTTAACTGCATGAGCAGTTCACTCAGGTCAATCAGGTTCTGTTGGATGGTGAGCATGCCGTAGTTCATTCTCGTAATTTCGAAGAGCTCATCAATCAGCTTTTCCAAACGCTGCGACTTGGTAAAAGCAATATTCGTGTAATGTCGGGCTTGTTCCACCGTTAACTGCTCGTTCCGCAAAATGATGTCCAAATACCCTAAAACAGAAGTCAGTGGCGTCCGCAGGTCATGCGCCAGGTTTAAAACCAACTGATCCTTGCTGCTTTCGGCAAAATCTCCTCTTTGTACGGCTTCCTGCAATTTTTCACCCGCCAGATTGATGTCCTTGGCAATATCTCCAAATTCATCGTTTGACGGTATTTGAACATGATGGGTAAAGTCGCCGTTTGCAAGATGATGAATTCCTCTTGAAATCTCCTGAAAGTAGACGGCATAGCGTTTGGTTAGCAAGAAGAAAAACAGTATGGCGAGTGGAACAAAAATAATCAGAAAGAAGTAAATGTCCCCTATTTCTCGCATAAAATGACGAATCGGCGCTAAAATGCTTTCCATTTTCACCTGTGATCGATAGTAAAACTGTAGCGCTTTAAAGATCACATAGGTAACCGAACCAGATAGAAGCAAACTTATGCCCAATAGCTTGACCATTTGGAACCGAAAGCTTCGTATCATGCTATCCATGGAATGAATACCCGACGCCCCAGACCGTTTTGATCCACTTGTTTTTGGTTTTTTCTTCTCCCAGCTTCTTTCGCAAGGTGCGAATGTGCACCATGACTGTATTGCAGCCTTCATAGTACGCTTCGCCCCACACCTGCTGGAAAATATTATCCGCGCTAAACACCTTCTTTGGATAGCTGGCCAGCAGGTAGAGAATATCAAACTCTTTTGGCGTTAACTCAATCGTTTCTCCGTACAGGCTCACGGTTCGCTGCTCTGGATAAATGATAAGTCCACCTGCCTCTACCACCTTGTTACTCGCTACTGCTACTGCCGGTTGGTTCAGCTGCTTAAAGCGTCGCAGCTGGGCATTCACACGAGCGACCAATTCCATTGGGTTGAATGGCTTGGTCATATAATCATCTGCGCCCATCACCAATCCCGAAATTTTATCCAGATCAGACGTCTTGGCACTCAAAAAGATAATCGGCATATTGTGCTGTTCGCGAATGAGACGGGTGACCTCATAGCCATCCAGCCCAGGCATCATAATATCGAGAATCGCCAAATCAATCGAATGCGTCTGCACAGCTTGGAGGGCTTCCTTTCCATCCGCTGCAATAATTGTGTGGTAACCTTCTTTTTTCACATGCAAGGCAACGAGCTCCGCAATCTCCGCTTCATCGTCGGCGATCAATATGGTGACATGCTTCATCGTTTTTCCCATCCCTTGTATACATTTCCTACCATTATAGCAGGTATAAAAAGTCTTTTCTGTTATCTAACCATGATATCATTCATACAATTATGGATAATAATTACTTTCGGTTTGTTTTGACTTTGCAGACTTTTCTATATTAATATATTCATGTCCATATCATATCTAATATAAATATACTTGGGGGTAATTTATGAGAAAACTAATGCTTGCTGTGGTTTCTGGTTTGTTGGCACTTACGGTAAGTGCGTGTGGCACTGGCACAGATCAGGCTGCCTCAACATCTGGGCAATCCGGTGCAAAAAAGTACGTGTTTGGTACAGATGCAACATACCCTCCCTTTGAATTTGAAAAAGACGGAAAATACGTGGGAATTGACATCGATCTGATCAATGCGATCGCTAAAGAAGAAGGCTTTGAGGTAGAAATTAAGCCGATGGACTTCAAAGGAATCATTCCAGCTGTTCAAGCGAAGCAATTGGACGGTGCCATTGCGGGGATCAGCATCAATGATAAGCGCAAAGAAATTTTGGATTTCTCTGAACCTTACTATCAAGCAGGTCTTTCCCTGGTCGTACGTGAGGACAACACAACGATCAATGGAGAGGCAGATTTGGCTGGCAAAACGATTGCGATCAAAAAAGGCACGACTGGCGCGACCTTTGCTGATGAGCTCGGTAAAAAGTACGGAGCGACTGTCAAATACTTCGACGATAGCCCTTCCATGTTCCAAGAGGTTCAAAACGGCAACGCAGATGTAACCATCGAGGACTATCCGGTCATCTCTTATAAAATTACGGTAGACCCTGCTTCCAAGCTGAAAATTGTAGGTGATCGTCTCAATGGTGACCACTACGGCATCGCGGTTTTAAAAGGGAACAAAGAGCTGCAGGACAAACTCAACTCCGGTCTGAAGAAGCTGAAAGAGAACGGGAAATACGACGAAATCATCAACACATACTTGAGCACGAAAAAGTAAAAGGCGCAAGACGCGCCTTTTTTTCAACTTAGAAAGAATGGAGTTGTCCAAATGAGCAGTAGTTGGGATGTCATTGTCGATGCTCTTCCTGTCTTGGCCCAAGGCTCTGTGGTCACGTTAAAAATAACGGTCATTTCCCTGTTTTTCGCTCTCTTAATCGGATTGCTTTTTGGGTTAATGAGCACCAGCCGCTCCAAAATACTCCGCGGTATTGCAACCGCTTACGTTGACTTTCTCCGCGGCACACCGCTGTTGGTTCAAATCTTCTTTATTTATTTTGGTTTGCCGCCTGTCCTTGATATCAAAATTCCAGAGACAACCGCAGGTATTCTTGCGCTCAGCCTCAATGCCGGAGCGTACCTGGCTGAAATTTTTCGCGGAGGGATTCTCTCCATCGATAAAGGACAGATGGAAGCTGCTCGTTCCCTGGGACTCTCGCACGGAAAAGCCATGCGCCTGGTTATCTTGCCACAGGCTGTTCGCCGTATGATTCCTGCTTTCGTCAACCAATTCATCGTGACGCTAAAAGACACCTCGCTCTTAACGGTCATCGGTATCCGAGAGCTGATGAACAGTGGCGAGATTATCATTTCTAGCAACTTTCGCTCATTCGAAATTTGGGCTGTAGTAGCGGTCTTCTATTTCCTGATGATTTACATCCTCAGTCTGCTGTCCCGTTCCCTTGAGAGGAGGTACGCGAAATGATTCATGTAGAGAATTTGAAAAAGAGCTTTGGCTCGTTGGAGGTCTTAAAAGACATCTCAACTACTATTCAAGAGCGTGAAGTTGTCTGTGTCATTGGTCCCTCCGGCTCGGGAAAAAGTACGTTTCTGCGCTGTCTGAACCAGTTGGAAGAAGTAACGTCTGGCAAAATCACCATTGAGGGCATGGAGGTTACTTCCCCCAAAGTGGACATTAACAAGCTGCGGGAGCGTGTCGGCATGGTGTTTCAGCGGTTCAATCTCTTCCCGCATCTCACTGTTTTGGAAAACATCATGCTAGCGCCCAAGCATGTCAAAAATTCAGAGCGCCAGCAAAATGAACAAAAGGCGCTGCAACTCCTCAAAAAAGTAGATTTGGCGGACAAGCGAGACGTGTACCCCGATCGGTTGTCTGGTGGTCAACAGCAACGCGTAGCCATTACTCGTGCGCTCGCCATGGACCCTCACATCATGCTGTTCGACGAGCCTACCTCTGCACTCGACCCGGAAATGGTCGGAGAGGTTCTTCAGGTGATGAAGGATTTGGCCAAAGAAGGAATGACGATGGTCGTGGTTACGCATGAGATGGGCTTTGCCCGTGAAGTAGCTGATCGCGTGATTTTCATGGATGGCGGATATATCGTAGAAGAAGGCACACCAGCCGAGCTTTTTGACAATCCCCAGCATGAGAGAACCAAGGCGTTTCTCAGTAAAGTGCTGTAGACAAGCAACGGGCATGATGCGATTTTTCATCCATCATGCCCGCTTGTTTTTTCCTATGAAACTACTTTACACATACTCATGCGCCAACATCAAAAACACACTGGACGTCCACGTAAAGGCCCGGTCCCTCAAACCATCACCTGTCAGCGCATCGAAGTTTTCCGCCATGCCACTGCGTGCTGCCATTCGGCAAAAACGTCTGGCAATCTCCTGAGAAAATTCTGCTTCACCTGCTCGCCGCAATCCATCGACCAAAAGCATCGTCACTGGCGCCCAGATCGGGCCTAGCCAGTAGCCATCAGCGCGGTAGAAAGAGCTGGTTGGACTCTCCGTAGCCAGTCCATTCTCGGTCAAAAACCGCTCCTGCAAATCGGCAATCAGCTTGGCCCGGATGTCCTGCGGCAGCTTTTCGCCAAGCACGAGAGGCATATAGCGAATCAAGCTGTCCCCTCGGGTAGGCTGGTCGCTGCCGGAGTGGGTCGCGAAGAAGTTTTCGCCATTCCAGTGCTTCTCCAGCAGTCGTTGCAGTGTCATTTCGGCCTTTTCCTGCCACTTCGCCGCCTCTTCCGAACGCCCCATCCTCTTCGCCAAATCCGCCAGCAAATCCGTTTGCAGAATCAAATACGCAGGCAAATCCGGGCTTTCAATCGGCGCCCCATCGAGGAAAATCGTGCTGTTGTCCCAACCGCAGTCATAACCGTGATTGTACTGCGGAATCCCGTCCTGATCATCATCGCGGTAACGGAACCACCAATCGGTCCATCGACAAAGCGGCTCGTACACCTCTTCCAGCATCTCGTTTGTAATTGCGTCGTTCCGATTCAGCATCCAGCGCAGCGTCCAGCCGTGAATCGGAGGCTTGCAGCAATTCCACAACGCATACCGATCATTGATAAAATCGGGGAAAACACCACTCTCATCCTGCCTGTCGATAAATATCATGAGCTGATCCCACGCCAGCGGCAAGTTTGCTCGCGTCAGTGCCATCGCATTGAAGCAATGATCCCAGCTCCAGATATTCGTCATCCAGTTTTTGGACATGTACATCGCGGACCGTGGCAGATAGCCTTCAGGTCTCACCACACAAGACCAGGTGATGTAGGCCGCGAGTTCTCTTGCTTCGTTCAAGCCTTCGCCATGCTCCTCAGATACAGAGAGTGTCCGTTCCAGCCACTCGTCGTACTCTTTTTTTACCTGCTCCCATCCATCGGCAAAGGCAGGATAGCTGCGCTCCTTCCATACCGTGTGGAACTCCTCCCATACGCCTTCCAATACACCCGTTTCCTCG
The DNA here is from genome assembly GCF_022026395.1 of Brevibacillus brevis. Taxonomy (NCBI): domain Bacteria; kingdom Bacillati; phylum Bacillota; class Bacilli; order Caryophanales; family Paenibacillaceae; genus Brevibacillus; species Brevibacillus brevis. Next base: position 6,036,034 of record NZ_CP041767.1, read on the forward strand.
TCGGGAAGAAAGGTTACGGCGACTTGCTGTTCACGCGATGCCTTCGTAAGGTTGACAGCAAGTGATCCAGCAAGCGGAGTCAATCGCAAGCGAATTTCTGTGGAAAAGTGATTGATTTCCCAGCATCCGGCTCCAGCTTGAATCGCATAATCTGCCGCTGTCGATTCGAGCACCAGGCGCAAACCAACGCCTTGACCACGTACCTGCACCAGCTGCGGCTCGCTCATGCACAGCTTCACTTCGCCTTTATCCCCGTAAAGACGCAGCAAGGTTGGCGTAGCCTCCGTTTCAAATGGAATCGCCACATCATCGGCTACCATTTCGATTCGAAAAATCGCGCCATCGTGGTTGTCTCCTCCACGAATATTGCGCAAATATAGTCCTTCTTTTCGCTTGGCGTTACCCAGACGCGAGAGTACGAGATACGACCCGTATCGGCTAAAAGGAACCATTCCCAAATCAAACTGCATATGTCTCACCTCGAGGTTGCTTCGTCGATCGTGTACGATCGCGCTTTTCCAGCAGACGACTCATTCTGGCGTTCATCCACCAGACGGGCAGGCTCGCTCCCAACAAGATCGGCAAAACGGGAACCGCCAGCAAAAGAATCAAGAGAAGGAGCAAGCCTCCCATCGTGACGAGCGAATGCAACGGAAAGGCCGCGACTAGCCAAAACGATTGCTTGAGCGTCCGCTTCACGTCTGCATCCTCCCGAACAAGCAGGGAAAAAGCGTGGCAAGAAGTAGCCGCATGCAAGAATCCAATCCCCGCAAAAACGGCCGCAATCGAGAGCCCCCACAGGGTGCCCATTCGAAGGAAAAACACCACATCGACCCACAGGATTGCCCCCGATAGCACCGTCCCTACGCCAAGCCATTGGCTCCTCCAGAAGTAGTGGCGAAAAGCATGCCAGAAAGCGGACAAAAGCCCACGGTCATTCCACTTGCCGCTAAGTACGTCGTGTAGAGCAGCTGTCGCTGGGAAGATTCCAAAGACGATGCCTCCCAAGAGCGTGCACACCACCCACATGAGATGCGCTGCCGCCATCCGCAACAATCGCTCACCAAATTGATGAAATGACCATGCCCAGCCTTCCCACTTCGCCCGATTCCCCACTGTAGCTCCCTCCCTACTTGATAACTTCTTACTTAATGGCAACGCCAGCTGAATTGTCTACGATATATCGTTGTGCGAGGAAAAAGAGGAGTAACGGCGGAAGCGAAATCAGGAACGTTACCGCCATCAGCCCGGTAGCCTCTACTTCATACATCCCTTTAAATTGCGCCAGTCCCAGCGTCAGCGTGTACTGACTTTGGTCATTCAAGAAAATGAGTGGACCCAAATAGTCGTTCCATGTGCCCAAGATGTTGAATACACTCACCAAAATCAGAGCAGGCATCATTAACGGCATAATAATCCGGGCGTAAATCTGAAACGAACCAGCACCATCAATACGCGCCGCTTCATCCAGCTCACGCGGAATGGTCAAAATAAACTGCCGCATGAGGAAAATATAAAACGCTGACCCAAAGAACGAAGGCACAATCAACGGCTTGAGCGTGTTGATCCAGCCCAGATAGTTGAACTCCATGTACAGTGGGATCATCGTCACTTCCCACGGAATCATCATCGTCGCCAGAACGACCATGAACAGGAAGTCCCTTCCTTTAAACGTAAACCGGGCAAAGCCGTACGCGACCAGCGAAGACGAAATCAACTGGCCAATCGTGGTCAGGATCGTCACCGTCAATGAGTTTTCCAAATACAGATGAAACGGCTGTGACATCCACGCATTCCCGAAGTTCTCCCAATGCAGCACATCCGGAATCCATTTGGGTGGATACTGCAAAATCTCATCATCCGACTTGAGCGCAGTAGAGATCATCCAGTAAAACGGTGCGAGAAACAGGAAAGAGAAAAAGATCAAGCTCGAATAAGCGATCGTTTTGCGTATCAAGCTTCTTCCCCTCCCCTTCGGTTGTCGCCCTCGTAGTACACCCATTTGCCGGACGTTTTAAATACGAGGAAGGTCAATACCAGAATGATCACAAACATAAACCAGGAGTTCGCCGAAGCATACCCCATCTTGAAGTATTTGAAGGCGTTGTCATACGCGTACATGGCATAGAAATACGTAGACTGCAACGGTCCGCCTCCTGTGAGCAAGAGTGCTAGACTCAGCTGCTGGAACGCACTAATGATCGTCATAATCAGGTTGAACAAAATCGTTGGGCTGACCATCGGCAGTGTAATGCGGAAAAACTTTTGCACCGCCCCTGCCCCATCAATCGAAGCCGCTTCATACAAGCTCTCCGGGATACTTTTGAGCCCCGCCAGGAAAATCAATACCATGGAGCCCTGCCCCCACAGACTCGCAATCACCATGGCAACGAGCGCCCACGACGTATCGTTTAGCCAATCTGGACCTGTAATTCCAACCAGACTGAGCAAATAGTTGAAAATGCCGTATTCCCCGTCGTATACCCACGCCCAAATCATCGCCAGCGCCACACCGGAAATCACGCTCGGCAAGTAAAACACTGTGCGGAAAAAGCCGCTGCCTTTTACCTTCTGATTCAGCATCATGGCCAAAAACAACGCGATGAACAAATTCAACGGGACAAACAACAGCGCAAATTTAATCGTGACCCAGAGCGATTGCCAAAACAATGGATCATCCGTAAACATATTGACGTAGTTGTCCACGCCGACAAACGTAACCTCACCAACGACAGGCCAATCAAAAAAGCTCATGACGAGTGAAAACAGCATCGGTCCCAGTGTAAAAGCGAGAAAGCCGAGAATCCAAGGCAAGATAAAAAGATAGGGCGTAAGAAACGCCCTTCCCTTGAGTTTTTTCGGTTGAACGGTCATGGCAGGCTGTTTATGTGTCACAACACTCTCTGTATTCAATTTCCTGACCCCTTCCCGTTATTTCAAGAATTTCTGGGAGTCTTTGACTGCCTTGTTCAGTAATTCCTCGGCGTTTTGTCCCATCATGATCGCATTGACCGCTGCGGAAAGGTTCCGGTTGATTTCGTTCCAATGCGGATTCAACAGGAAGGCAGGCGTGTCAGTCGATTGCTCCAATGTCTTGTAGAACGGCGCGTAGAGCGGGTCCTGATCGAGCTTCTTCTCTTGTACGACACTAATACGGACAGGCAAATCAGATGTACGCATCTTGATCGCATCGCTGGAAACGAAGAACTTCAAAAACTCCCAAGCAAGCTCTTTGTTTTTGGAATCCTTGGCGATCGATACAGAGGAGGTTGCAATGACACCCTTACCAGGCTTGCCAGGGAATTGCGGCATCACGACCGTACCAAAGTCGACATTCGCCTTCTTGTACGACTCGAGCGACCATACGCCGTTGTCATACATCGCGAGCTTGCCCGCTTTGAACAAGTCATTCCCGCTCTGCTGGTTTTTGCCACCAACGAGCAAAGCGCTCTTGTCTTTCGTCAAATCACTGAAAATTTGCAGGGCTTCTGCCGTTTCCTTGCTGTTCATGTAGCCTTCGATTGTTTTTCCATCAGGACTGATGAAGCTGCTGCCGTTACTCCACACGAACTGCTGCAAATCGTACGTATCCGGCTCTGAACGAACCGCGAAGCCGTACTGCTTCTTGTCGCGAACGGTTAGCTGTTTGGCTGCCGATTTGAAATCCTCCCACGTCCAGTCGTCTGTCGGAAGTGGTACATTTGCTTCGTTAAACAGCTTTTTGTTGTAGAAGACGACCCGTGTCGAGAAGCCCGCCGGGAGACCGAACAATTTTCCATCGAAGCGATTATAGTTTAGGAGGCCTTGGTAAAAGTCGTCGATTGCCACGGATGGGTCCTTCTTTACGTACTCATCCAATGGCTCGAGTGAGGCGTGGTACGTGGGGAAATCCCACATGTACATGACATCGGGCGGGTTTTTGGCTCCGAATGCCGCTACCAGCTTCTGATCAAAACCATCTGCATATGCCTCTACTTGTACCTTCACACCCGGATTTTTCTGTTCGAATTGTTTCGCGATATCTTGTTGGATCTTCAGCATTTGGTCCGTGTCCCATGTCGCGAAACGCAATGTAACCGTTTCCTTTTTATCAGACGACGCTGGCGTTGTCGTACCTGTGTTGCTAGACGTGCCGTCTGATCCTGCTGGCTGGGCTTGTGAACAACCAGCTACGACGGCCAATAGAAGTGCCATGCCAGCTGCCATCCATTTTGACGCAACCTTTTTCATCTGTGATCCCCCCTAGATTTACCCCTCATTTTTCTTTATTTTAATGAAGGGAAAAAAACGGTGAAACCGCCAACTGTTCGCAATAGTGTGTGAATTTGTTTCCTTTTTTTCGCTTCGTTCAGGTTTGCGCGGTGGAGTGGACGATTGTTCGACTGGACTCCTCCTTTTGTTTGAAACGGTAGTGGCTCGGGGTCATCCCTGTATATTTTTTGAACCACTTGCTGAAGTATTTCGCGTCAGGAAGACCGACTCGCTCTGCTACCTCCTGAATGGACAGAGCTGTTTCATCCAGCATCGCTCGGGCCATTTTTACCCGGCGTTTGTCGAGGAACTCCCCAAAGCTCTCGCCCACTCCCTTTTTAAACATCACACTAAAATGACTGCGGCTCAGTCCCACCTGTGAAGCTACCTCACTGACCGTCAATGGGGTATCGAGACGATCGAGTGCGTAATGAACAGCCCGCTTGATCGGTTCCTGCCACGGGTCTTGAATGACGCCGTACTTGCGCGCCCGCTCCTTGCGCTGGTAGAGCATCCGTACTGTCTGCATCCACGGTTCGAGTCCAGCAAACGGGCTTGTTGTCTCCCAGCTCGTCACTTTTCCTGCCAGCTTCCACTCCACGAGCAAGGATTCTACCTGCCTGCCAGTACCTGCGGGGGTCAGCAAAAACCGGATATCGCCACATGCAATCCATTCCCATTCGCCTTCCAGCTCACTTGCTACCCATGCGCGCTCCTGCTCCTCCCGGTTCGCACTGCCCATCCCTTCCAAGAGCCATACACGCATGGAATCGTTCATCCACGACCAGTGTGATTGCAGGAGGGAGGCCAAGCTTTGCTCGAAATCCCGGCTCAAGCCAGTCAACCACGCACCGAATTCCCGCTTCCATTCATCAGGGCGTTCACGAATCTGCTCGGGTCGCGCACTCTCGCCTGCCAGCTCATTCCGCAGCTTTTCCAACAACGTACCCCATTCCTCATCCTGGAATTCGGTCTTCAACAAATATCCCGACACCCCGAGAGAGATTCCCTGCTGGGCAAAAGAAAAATCGCGGTGACAACTGAGCAGAAGCACCTTTGTTTGTGGTGCGTGCTCCTTCACCCGCCTGCACAGCTCCAACCCATCCATTTCCGGCATAACGATGTCCGTAATCACCAACTCGGGCTGTACTTGCAAGAAAGCCTCCCAGCCTTTCCGACCATTCGGTGCATCCGCCACCACTTCCATCCCATAGCGACTCCATGGCACCATTGCCTTCAGTCCTCTTCGCACCAGCACTTCGTCATCCACAATCATTACCTTGATGCTCATCAGGAAGTTCCTCCCTTTTCGGCCATGTGATTTGAATTGTGGTTCCTTCTCCTCTGACAGATGAAATCTTCATGCCGTGCTCCATACGGAAATGAAGCTTGAACTTCTGATCGACGTTGTACACGCCGAGTCCCCGTTTGCTAGAACGCTCCAGATCAGGATCGAGAAGTTTGGCCAATCGCTCCGGTACAATTCCTGCGCCGTCATCTTGCAACAGCAGCGTCACAAGCCCTTCTTTTTCACTGACACTGATCCGAATCGTTCCCTGCCCGTCTTCGAATGCGTGGAAAAAGATATTTTCCAAAAGCGGCTGAAGAGTCATTCGCGGGATCAAATAGCGACGGCAAGCCTCTACTCCAGTCTGTTCAAATTGAAAAACAGGCCCGTACCGCAGCTCTTGGATTTGCAGAAAATGCTCGACGGTTTGCAGTTCCTTTTCCAATGGGACGAGCTCCTGCGTGATGTCGAGATTGCCCTCCAGCACCTTGATGAGATGATAGAGCATATTGCCGATTTCATTGGCACCAGATAATCTTGCTTTCCACTGGATGGAATTGAGTGTATTGAACAACAGATGCGGATTGATTTGGTAGTGAACAGCTCGCAGCTCTGCTTCCTTTTTCAACTGCTCGGTGCGACTCACCTCGGCGATTAGCGTCTGAATCCGCCTCACCATTTGGTTGAAGCTCACCCCTAACCGCCCCAGCTCGTCTTCCGTGTCTACTTCTGCTCGCGTCTGCAGCTCGCCTGTTCCTACCAGCCGCATCGTTTCTTGAAGCCGTTTGATTTTTCCTGTAATTCTTCTGGAAAATAAAAACGCCAAAAGGAGTGCCAGCACTGCCGAAAGTATCAGCGCAGCGATAAAGAAGGATTGAATCACCTCCGCAGAGCGGTTCATTTGCTCGTAAGGCAAACGCACTTGAATCATCCAGTTGTTGGACTCCAGCGGTTTGTTCCAGACGATATCGCTCTCTTGCTGGACGAACGTACCCGCAGTCTGGTAAATCAGCTCGCCACTTTTGGCTGTAATCGTCACATGCGCACTCATGTCCTTTTCCAGCTGAGAAAACAATTGAAACAGCTTGCCCGCTTTCATCTCGATCAAAATCCGGCTGTCCTTCAACACGCCATAACCGCTGAGAACGGGAACGACCAGACCAAGCACCTTCTCCTGATTGCGCAGCTCCGCCTCATCCTGAAACCCGACATAATGCCGTGGTGTGTAAAAGCCGATCCATCGCTCCTCATCCAGCTTGGCGGGCAGTGCCTTCCACCACGATTCCCGCATCAGATCCTGTCCATTGATGACATTTTCCCCGAAAAAATAGCCCGAGGGCGTCACGATAAAAATGCCTTTTGTATCAAGGTTGCGGTGCGCCCCCAGGTATCGCTCGAAGTTTTTTTGTTCCAGGAAGCCCGTGTAGGTCTTCGGCTGTTCCTCCCGCATGACGACCAATGTCGGGTCTGACACGTACGTATTGATGTCATAGGCCATGTATCTCATTTGACTCAGGTAGTTATCGATCTGAATTTGCAGCTGTGTCGCAATATACTCGCCTGACTTGCTAAATTGCTCGCGAACGACCATCGACGATTTCCAATACGCCATACTCCCCAGAGTAATCAGCGGAATAATAGCTGCAATCAGCATAAAAGCGAGCAACTTGGCATGAATGCTTCTGCGCGGGAAGAGCGACCATGACTTCATGTGACAAACCACCACCGTATTCCGATTAGTTGCACTATTCAATCTTTAACTAGATTGTACAACGTTTCGGCGATGCCTTCGAGAATAACATCGTTAGTCACACAAATTCCGCTTATACAGCTGAACCGGAGAAATCGTATCCTTCGAAAAAGGCGTCAACCTCATCTGGAACTGGAACTCCTCTGGACGCAGGGCATGCTGCTCGGATTGCTTGGGTCCGCAGCTATTGCTACCCAGCCCGTTTTGTCGATAATCGAGATGCAGTGTGACATACTCCCGTTTTACGAGATCTGTCGTGTGCTTTGCTTGCTCCAGATCGTCCGTATCATAGCGAAGTGCGCTAAATTCCAGTGTCGGTTGACCCATCGCGAAAAGTCCAATGCCTCGCTGATCCGTGATCGACATCCATTTGACGTCCGTGCGATTGCCATTTTCCTGTGGAAATACATATGGCGTGTACAACTCATCCACTCTCGCGTTATACACCCCGATACGATTGGCTTCCTTGCTGTCGATATACGCCTCTCCCGGACCACGACCATACCACGAGACGCGCTCCATATCTTTGGCGACCAATAGCTTCAAGCCGATTCGCGGCAGCATCGCTGGCGGGGTGCCTTTGGGTGTGCCTTGAACATTTACTTGCACTTCGCCATTTCCGAACACGGTGTAGGTATAGCGGCACGCAAATCCCCAGTCGTATACAGGCGGAGCAATCCGCACATCGCAGGTAATGACCACACGATCTTCTCGATCCTGCTGGATGCTTACATGCTCCACCCGGTTTTGCAAACGATCGAGGTACACCTTGCGCCACTCTTCCACTACGTACATGTCATTGTCAATCGGAGCACGCCAAAACGTGAGACGAGGTCCTGCCACCAACAGCTCCTTGCCTGCAAACACCCAGCTCGTCGGCACACCGCTCACTTTGTCAAAAACGAATTGAAAATCTGCTCCAGTTAGAATCACGTCCGTTTTCGTTTCTTTTCTATCCACTCTGCCTAACACAGATTGGTACGGAGCGACCGTAACCTGTTGCGCAGCAGTCATTGGCAAGGCAAATTGTGCCCAAGCCAGCTCATGTCCAGCCTGTACCCAGCTCTCATCTTGATCCAGCACAAAGGAGAGCGTCAGCCAGTAGTCGGTTCGATCCTGCACCTGCACAGGCAAGGTATACGGAACTGCTACAATCGTGTGACTTCCCGCTTCTGTATGTGGCAGCGACAGCGTGCCGCTCTGCACCACTTGTCCGTCTGCTGTCACACTCCAGACCATTCTCACGTGCGCAAGCGTACGGAAATCATAACGATTCGTAATGGTGACGAGACCGCTTTCCAAATCAGTCGCTTCTACGACGATCGGCTCAATCACTTTTTTGTATTCGAGCAGCCCTGGAGATGGCGTGCGATCTGGACGAATCAGTCCATCGATGACGAAGTTGCCATTCGTCGGGTAGTCCCCGAAGTCTCCCCCGTAGGCATAATACTCTCGCCCATCCGGCGTATATTGGCGCAAGCCGTGATCAATCCATTCCCACACAAAACCGCCCTGCAAGCGTTGATATTTGTCAAACACATTGGCGTAGTCGCGCAAGCCACCGGGTCCATTCCCCATGGCATGAGCATATTCGCACATGATATGCGGCTTTTGCAGATGTTCATTTTCACCATGCTGGATCATTTTTTCAACCGAGGAGTACATGGTGGAAAATACGTCGCACACTTCTGCTTCGCGATCCTCCTCGTAGTGGATGAGACGAGTCGGGTCCGCTTGTCGGCACCAAGCTGCCATTGCCCGGAAGTTGCAGCCGAAGCCGGATTCATTGCCAAGCGACCACATGATGATCGACGGATGGTTTTTGTCGCGCTCCACCATGCGCTCCATACGCTCCACGTACGTCTGCTCCCACTCTGGATCATCGCTCAGTTGACTAATGTTGCCCGTCAACTGGAAGCCATGTGTCTCCAAATCGGTTTCGTCCATGACATACAATCCGTACTGGTCGCACAAATCGTAAAAACGCGGATCGTTCGGATAATGCGCGGTACGAACAGCGTTGATGTTGTGACGCTTCATCATGAGCACATCTTCGCGCATCGTTTCATACGGGACTGCTCGCCCAAGATCGGGATGATGATCATGGCGGTTCACACCGTTTAGACGAATCGCTACACCGTTTACGAAGAAGTTGTTTCCTTTTACTTCGATCCGTCGGAAGCCCACGCGGATCGGGATGACTTCTGTCTTTTCGCCCGACTCCTGCTCAATCGCAAGCAGCAGGTGATACAGGTTCGGCTCCTCCGCCGACCATTTTTTCGGCTCCTGCACCGGAAGCTCCAAGGTCACGACCTTTTCCTGTCCGGCTGCCAGTTCGCCTGCTTCGGTGTCGGTTAGCGAAGCGATAGGCGTGTAGGATTGATCCAGCAGCTTTGCGGTCACGCTCACCCCGTCATAGGCAGCAGCGGAACTGTTTTCTACATGGACACGTACGCGAAGCACACCATGGCGAAATTCATCATCCAGATCAGCCACGACTGCCAGATCACGTACATGCAACTTCGGTCTGGCAATCAGGGAAACATCCCGAAAAATCCCGCTCAAGTACCACATATCCTGATCCTCAACATACGTGCCGTCCGACCATTGGTACACTTGAACAGCCAAGCGGTTCCTGCCTTCCTGCAACAGCTCCGTCACATCAAACTCAGATGGCAAGCGGCTTCCTTGGCTATAGCCGACTTCCTTCCCGTTCAGCCACACATGAAAAGCGCTGTCGACCCCTTCAAACCGCAGGATCACCTGCTGATTTTGCCACGCAGACGCTACCGTAAACTCTCGCAAATAGCAGCCTGTCGGGTTATCTGACGGGACATGCGGCGGATCGACTGGAAACGGATAGTACAAGTCCGTGTAATGCGGTTTTCCGTACCCTTGGAGCTGCCAATGCCCCGGTACCTGAATCCGGGCCCACTCGGTCGCATCATAATCGGTAGCAAAAAAGTTTTCCGGCACACGCAGTGGTGATTCTGCGTATGCAAACTGCCAATGCCCATTCAACAACTGAAACCACGGTGTCGCTCCTCTTTCATACGTCAGTGCTCCCGACTCTTCCGGGTAAGACAAAAAGTAAGCCCGCGCCGCCAAGCGATTTCGCTCTAGCAGCTGATGATTTGCCCAGTCATACCGTTGCTGCATCGATGTACACTCCTCTTTTTACATTTTCACGGTTCCTTGTTCCCTGTTCATGCCTTGCAGGGCCAAGGCGCCAGCACCGAGCATGCCTGCATCCGCACCGAGCTCGGCCAAAACGATTTTTGTCTGTTGATGAACGACTTCCATGGCGTACCGTTGTACACTTGCTTGTACGGGGGCCAGCAATAGCTCTCCAGCCCGGCAGACGCCACCGCCGATCACTACGAGTTGCGGGTTGCACACGTTCACCAACACAGACAAGGCCCAGCCAGTTACTTCACACGCTTCGTTCCATGCGCAGGTCGCCACCGCATCACCTTGTTCCACTGCCGTAGCCACCTGCTCAGCCGTAATCCGCTCGATCTGTCCATCGCATAGAGTAAACAGAGGAGAGGCTTTTGCTTGCTGCGGATTTGCATCGAGCTCCTGGTCCAAGCGCTCACGAGCCAATCTGGCAATACCTGTGGCAGATGCGACCGTCTCCACACAACCGAGCTTGCCGCAATTGCATGGAGCGGTAAGCCCTGGATAACGCACATGACCAATCTCTCCCGCGAATCCGTGACTGCCCCGAACGAGCTTGCCTTCGTTTACAATCCCTGCCCCCACCCCTGTACCAAGCGGCACAAAAATGAGGTGGCTTACCTTCCTGCCCGCACCGAATATGGCTTCTCCGAGCGCAGCCGTCCGTAAATCGTTTTCAAAAAAAAGCGGCAGCTCCACCAGCTTCGCGAGTGGTGTCCGCAAGTCTGCCTGATGCAATTGAAAGTTGGGCGAGTGAACCGATATCCCATTTTCCGCATCAAAAGGACCAGGAAATCCGATCCCTACTGCCTCTATTGGAACGGGTGATTGAACCCGCAGCTCTTTAATCAAGGCAGCCATTCGCTCAATCAAGATGGGCAAGTTGTTATGGACTTTTGTCTCCTTGGCAGCCCGGAGGAGAATTTGCCCATTCTCGTCTATGACCGCCCCTTTCATTGTCGTACCACCGACATCGAGGCCAATTACATGACGCATGCTACTCCTCCCTTCTGAACCAGCTATTCTACTCGACTCGCTCCACATGCATCGGCTGACTCCTCAACTGCTGCACATCATCGAGCTCGATCATGCCTGCTCCAAACGACCGTGTATTCGCCGCGCCGCATGCCATCCCCAACCAAATCGCATCTGGCCAAGCCAAGCCCCGCAGCTTTCCGACAAGGACACCCGCAAGCATGGAATCACCGCAGCCCACTGTATTTTTCACTTCGGCATCTGCTAACGGGATCGCGGAAATACGCCACGTCTCCTGGCCATCACCAAACCACGCGCCCTCCTCCCCTAACGAGAGAAGGACTCGCTGCGCACCGCGCTCACGCAGCTCGCGTATCGCTCTGCAACGTGCCTCGTCGCTATCCAGCGAAAATCCAAGAATCGCTTCCGCTTCCGGTCGATTGGGCTTGATGAGCGTGGGCGTTGCCTTTATTCCTTCTAACAGTGCCTGACCGCTCGTATCCAGCACGCATGCGGTTCCTTTCCTGGCGACACCTCGAATGAGTGCAGCGTATGTTTCGGCTGGAACGCCACCTGGCAAGCTTCCGGAAAAAACCATGTACTGTGCCTGATCCGCCAGCTCGATCAAACGCATTTGCAAGCGACTGATCTCTTCTTCACTGGGCAAGGGACCCTGCTCTAGCACTTCTGTCACCGTTTTTTCCTGTTCGTCGAGAAAAGCGAGACACAGTCGGGATTCTCCGCGCGTTTCGATAAACGAGGACGTGATCCCCTCACGTTCGCAGCCTTCCGCGATGAACCTCCCGTTATGACCGGCGACAAAACCGCTTGCGACTACATCCTGCCCCAATGCTTTCGCTACACGCGCTACATTTATCCCTTTTCCGCCGGGCAAGCTCAGTACATCCCCCGTGCGGTGTAGCTCTCCAGAACGAAAATGCGAGAGGCGATACGTCTTATCGATGGCCGCGTTCAGCGTTACCGTTACCAGCATGCTATCTCACCTGCACAGTAACGAGCGGCTGCCCCATTTTTTGTTTGAACAAATTGATCACTTCTACCGGGGTTGGATCGACGCCGCGAATCAGGGCAGCGTACAGCGACACGAAGTCAGCCAAGTACACGATAGAAAACAAACGAGCCATTCGGGACACGCCGTGGGAATGAACCACGCTTACCCCACCAGCGCGCTCACGCAAAATGTCAGCGCTGATCTCTACACGTTGGATCGTCTTCTCGCTGTCCTCCAGATCGCGAATGAGTGTAAAATGAACACCCTTCAGCAGAGCAGACGGCGAATCCCAACCCACAGCCTCGTCGTGGTGCAGGCTCGGTATGGCGTTCCAAAATGCCATCAGTTTGCTGTTTTCCCCTAGCTGGTTTTTCCAACGCCACGCAGGGGCATCGAAAAACGGAAGCGTTCCATACACGACAGGTATCAGCCCATCCATCTCGATAGCGATTTGTTTGGCTTCATTTTTCGCGATCGGAGAATCCGTTCCGTAGATGTGCTTCCACTCCTCGAACAGGGCAATCGTCTCCTCGACCTCCGCACGCTTGTCGGAAATCAGCCCGAGCTTCGTCAGGATGGCGAGAATCGGCAAGAAAATATAGCCGAGTACGATCCGCGGCATCATTCCGCCTGGCACGAGCAAGCACGCATGATTGTGTTCACGGGCCATCTCCAATACTTTTCCGCCCGCCGTAATGACAGCGATTTGTGCTCCTTTGGCGATAGCTGCTTCGTAGCCGCTGACGACTTCTTCTGTATTGCCGGAATGGCTAACGACGATGACGAGCGTCTTCGCATCCACAAAAGCCGGGATCGTATACCCTTGATTTAACTGAAGCGGCACTTGCAGCTCGTCAAACAAATACGACTTGATCAAATTGACGCTCGCAGCCGAACCGCCCCCAGTGCCAAGCACCACAATATTTTCAATTTTAACAGAAATATTAGACACATCTAAACTATCAGATAATTTTAAGCCTGTTTTAAACTGTTCATCGTAGCTTTCCGTATCTTGCAGGGCAGAAATCGTGTCCAGTTCGCGCAACGCTTTCGCATCATCGAGGTTTATACGCATGTAAAATCGTCCCTTCCTGTCTTTTTGGATTAACGTACATTCGCTTTTCCGATACAACCGCACATCTCCATTTTGGCGAGTGCGACTTCTTTAACCGCCTGCTTGGCCTGCTTCATATAGGTGCGCGGGTCGTTTTCCTGCGGGTTGTTGTCAAAAACGCCCTTGATCGCTTGCGAAAACGCGATACGCAGCTCTGTCGCTACGTTCATCTTTGCCATGCCGAGCTGAACCGCCCGCTTCACCTGCTCCTCGGGAATTCCCGAGCCGCCGTGCAACACAAGTGGCACAGAAACACGACGGGCAATCTCCTCGATGCGAGCAAAATCAATGCGCGGCTCCCCCTTGTAAATCCCGTGAGCCGTACCAATCGCCGGTGCCAACGTATCCACGCCAGTCAACTCGATAAACCTCTCGCACTCAATCGGGTCAGCCAGTGCAGCATCTGCATCATCGACGACAAGATCGTCCTCCACGCCCCCAACCTTGCCGAGCTCTGCCTCCACATTGACACCGCGCTCCCGAGCCAGCTCCACTACACGCCGCGTCATCTCCGCATTTTCTGCAAAAGGATGCATCGACGCGTCGATCATGACTGATGTATAACCCGCTTCGATACATCGCATGATCAGTTCCTGTTCATGACAGTGATCCAAATGCAGGGCAATCGGCACCCGGGCCTCTTCTGAGGCTACCCGGGCGATTGCTGCTACATACTCCGATCCAAGATGCCGGACCGTTCCGACTGTGGTCTGTAAAATGAGCGGTGCGTTTGCTTCGCAAGCCGCCTCCACTACTGCTTGGAGCATTTCCATCGTGTGTACGTTGAAGGCGCCTACACAATATCCTTGCTCCCTTGCTGTGCGCAGCATCTGTGTCGATGATACCAACGCCATATCGATCCCTCCGTTTCTCTCTGATCTGGTAGTTTACCTAGTTACGCCCTGCAAGCTCGCCAGCTCCAGGTTGATGCCCAGCTCCGCATACTTACTGACAAGATGCTGTGCCGCCGCATCCGTAATAATCCGATCGACATCGGACACCCCAGCGAACTTCGCCAAATGCGTCTCTCCGAACTTGCTATGGTCAGCGAGCACATAGACTTTTCTGGCGCGTTCCATCATGACTTGGTTAATTTGCGCTTCGGCCAGATTGAGCGTCGTCAGTCCATTTTCCGGATGAACCCCATCTGCCCCGATAAAGCATTTGAAAACAGAAAGTCCTCGCAAATTGTCCGATGCGACAGAACCAACGAGCGCAAATGACTTGTGGCGCATCTCTCCCCCGATCAAGATGACGTGATGCTTGCCTTGACTGTTCAGCTCCATCGCGATATTGACCGCATTCGTCACGACCGTCAGATCATTCAAGCCGCGCAGCAGCTTGGCGAGCTCCATCATCGTGGTCCCTGCCCCGAGAATAACCGTGTCCCCCGGCTGTATGTGCGACAGCGCTTGATGAGCAATCGCTTGCTTCTCTTCGCTTCTCTCTTCCAGCTTCTCTGTGAAACTGCGCTCCAATGGCAAGAAATTCGTAATCGTCGCGCCCCCGTGAATGCGCGTCAGCAGACCATCATTTTCGAGTTTGATCAAATCTTTTCGGATCGTTACTTCAGACACATCCAGCGCCAGACTTAATTGGCTGACGGTTACGCTCTGTTCTGCCTTCAATTGTTCGAGGATCTTGCTATGCCGTTCGGCTGCCAGCATATTGCTTCACTTCCTTACGATCATAAATTGTATGGTTTCGTTTTGTTTCTTTTTATCTTTCGTTTAATTTCACTTCGATCTTAGCATTGTAGAAAAACGAATGTCAATTCAGTTATGTAATTTTCAGAAATTTTCCCAAACAGTCATGCAATGAAAACGTTTTGCCGATTTTACATCAAAAGGGAATTGCACGAAAAATCCGTACAATTCCCTTTTTCTTACTTTCTAATTTTTTTCATCCACCGATTGTGCTTTTATTAACTCAGCGACAATATCTTGTTGCTGTGGAATGTCTTCAATAAACATTACCTGGTAGCACAAATCATTCTCTACCCAAAAATAACTGATATTGTCGTGCTCGTCTGGGGAACTCAATGCTTCGTCTATTTTATATTTTTCTGTTTTAAATACTTCCTTCCCCTCTAGTTGCAGACGAGTTGCTTTCACGTTGAATTTTTGACCATCTATCCTCTCGAAAGTAGCACTGCCGTTCTTTTTGATCTCTTGAAACATGCTGGTGTCCTTATCTTGATCAACATAGAAGCTTTCTTTAAATTTTGCTTGCTTATTGGTTCTTTCATAACGTACGATAAATCCCTTTGATGTATGGTCCGTATCTCTGTAGTATACATCGGCACCTATCGCTTTAAATGTCCCAAGCAGTTGCAATGGCATCTTAGGAGCAAATCCGAGTGATTCCTGAGCGTAGCGCAAATCCTCTGTGTCATAGACAGGTGTTTTGAACAGGTCATCCGTTTTGTATCGCTTTAACATGTTTTTATCCGGCAATTTCATGGAAGAAATCACGTTTAGCATTTCTTGCTGGGGATTAGATGCAGGACCATCAAGCTTATACTGAAGGCCTTGTTCCTCCCAGAAATATACAGAACGCGAGAACGAATCTTCATTATCCGTCAGTTTTAGGATTTTCAATCCATTCAGGTTCAGGGTTTCCTTCTTGATTTCTGAGGATTGTCTCTGCGTCCATATGATGTCGTTATGCTCAACACCACTTGGGATCACCACGACATCAAAATAAGTCCTTGCATCCCTTCTAAAGTCCATTGCCACCCCGGAAAACTTTTTCCCCGTTAAATCCAGACGAACTGCTTTAAGCTTTAACTCTGGCAAATCGGGCACTTTAAACGCAGTAGGAGATACCTTAACCGCTTTCTCCAAATTGTTATAGATTCGGTGAGAGGAATCAAAGAGAATTTGGTCTCCTCCCGTTTGTGCAACACTGTCAGAACTGCTTGCCGGAGCTGATGTGGCAGCGTTGGTTAACGTCGCTGAACCCAGACCGATCATGCAGACTATCGCGAGCGCAGAAAACTTATACGAACCCTTTTTAAATGTTTTTATCATGGTGATTCTCCTTACCATTTCATTTTGGTTGTTTGTTCCCCCGAAATACAGCAGTTGGGGGTGTGCGGATTTGGACGAAAACAGCTTCAAAAAATCAATCATCGTCAATCCATAAGGAGTAGCTTCATTTTCTCCGAGAACATCCAGCACGTAGGCGTCGCATGCGATCTCCCTGTCGGCTTTCATTCTCTTTATACATATCCAAACAATCGGGTTCATCCAGTGAATCGCCAGGACAAAGCAACTGAGCACATTCCACCACGTATCTTTTCTTTTCAAATGGGCCAGCTCGTGCGAAAAAATATGCAGCAGCTGAGTGGAGGTCAGCTCTTTTACGACTAATTCAGGAACAAATATCCACGGATGAATCAATCCAGAAATACATGGGCTTTTTGCATAGTTACCTGTATACAACGGGACTGGCTTTTTGATGTCGAATTTCCTTTGACATTCTTCCAAGACTGACAAGATCCGCGGGTCTGTTACAAGGGTGAGCCTTTTCGCTCGTTTTCTCATCCTCAAAAGATAGGAGCACAAATAGGTGATTAACGTAACTGTCCCACCAAACCATATTGTTGATATGATTGGCAAGACTAACGGATATATATCGGAAAAGGAGAGGAGTGGTTGCTCTACTTCCTGCACTGATAACGTTTCAGGTATGGCATGATTTATTTCCGTTGCCATGTTAAGATCATTTTGTTGTATTTTTTTCTCTTCGCTGTTTCGAGAGATTTCATTTGATGAGTGGTATGCATCCAAATGAATGATCGAAACGGCATTTTTTATGTGTAAGGCAACATTAAATATACTTGCATCGCTATTGGGGAAATCCGGCAATAGCAGTCTGACCAACACAATGAGCCACAGTGCATGCTGAAGGCGCGCACTCAAATGATGATGAAACAATTTTTGAATGGCTATCACTAGCAGGGCAACGGTACTCGCCGCTAGTGTAGAATAGAAAAACCATAAAAAAATGTTGCATAGGATCTCCATGTTTGTTTACCTCTAACGATGGACTCTAGGAGGTTGCAATCTATGTAGCTGCTATCGTTTTTCTTCCTTTTTTTCTTCCAGTATCTTTTGTAGTTGCTCAATCTCCTTCTTGGACCAATCCACCTCTTCCAAAAAGTTGGTTACCATCAGCTTTGCGGCTCCGCCAAACACTCGGTTTAAAAAGGATCTGCTTTCCGCTTTGACACAATCTTTTTCGGAAACTAGCGGGTAGTACAGGTAGCTTCTTCCCGACCGCTCAAACCTGATCGCCTTTTTTTTCAGCAGTCTGTTCAGAAAAGTACGGACCGTCTGATCGCTCCAATCGATATCATTCGGCAGTTGAACAGCGATTTGCTCAGCGGTAATCGGATTTTGCTTCCAAATCACCTTCATAATTTCCCACTCAGAATCAGATATTCTCGGAATATTGGACATTGTCTTCACCTCCTATCACTAGGCAATTTTGATTTACAAATGTAAATGCAAATAACGATGTAAATTTTACAAATGTAATTTTATTTTGTCAAGCAATGCAGCATCTTCCAACTGAAACCTCTATAAAGCATTGCTGCGGAATAAAGCCAGCCTGCTTAGGTTTTCATACCCAAACAGGCTGGTTGCTTGCCTCTCTACTCTATATCCCGACTTTCCAGCATGAAATCAATAAACTTCTTATGCGCCCGTGAAAGCCATTTGTTTTTATGGTAGGCAATTTGCGCATAGAACAACAGCTCTTCCTCGCACGCTATCATTTTCACTTTTTGCTCATTCAACAAGGCTTCGACACTAATATACGGCATCAAGCTCACGCCTAGCCCGTTTGCCACGCTCTGCTTGATCGCTTCCATACTGGAGAACTCCAGGTGATGCTTCGGCTTGATCTCCCTTTTTTCCAAGAAGCGTAGGAAAAACCGCCGCAGAGCACAATGCTCTCCACTGAAAATCATACATTCCTCGCCAGCATCCTCTATTTTTTCAAACGAATGATCCCGCCCACCGATAAAAACCAGTCGCTCGGTAGAGAACGGCTCCACGACCAGATTCGGATCATCGAGCTTTGGCTCCAGCGTGATCACGATATCCAATAGACCATCATGCAGCTTTTCCCGCAGGCGAATGCAGTCGTCCATTACAAATGAAATATTCACGCCCGAATAGCACGCTCTGTACCTGGACAAAATGTCACCCAGCCGATAGATCGTGATCGTCTCCGAGGCCCCGATGCGTAACTCGCCTTGCAGTGATTGCTCATTTGCCGATATATCCTTGATCTTCGCATACGAAACCAGCAGCTCCTCGACGTACGTATACAGCTCACGGCCATAAGCAGTTAACTGAATTTTCTTCCCCAGTCGATCAAACAGCGGGACACCCATTCCTTCTTCCAGCTGCTGAATATGGGATGTAATCGTCGCCTGTGAATATTGCAGTGCCTGTGCGGCCTTCGTAAAGCTGTTGAAATCGACGACTGCCTTAAAGGTTTGAAACTGGCGAATCTCCATCCCGGCTCCCCCCTGCTCGCATGTTTATTATTAGAAATCCTGAAGATCATCTTCAGAACTTTCATTTTTACTAATAACTAATGATAGCATATGATTCTTGATAAGTACCGGTACGGCTTGAACGATTCGAACAGAGGAGCTGATTTTCTATGAAAAAAGTGTGCTTGTTATTACCGAATGGCTTTGAGGCAGTAGAGGCTAGCGTATTTACAGACGTAATCGGCTGGAACAAGGAAGAGGGCGACGGAACAACGGAGCTGGTGACGGTGGGCACGCGCAAGGAGCTGAAATGCACGTGGAATTTTACTGTGATCCCCGAGATGGTGATCGACGATGCGGATGTAAATGACTTCGATGCGCTGGCACTGCCTGGCGGTTTTGAGCATGCAGGCTTTTATGAAGATGCTTATCGCGAGGACGTTCTTGCTTTCATACGTGAATTTGAAAAGCAAGGCAAAGTGATTGCCTCCATCTGCGTGGGTGCTCTGCCCCTCGGGAAAAGCGGGATTTTGCAAGGACGAAACGCAACGACCTACAACCTGAACAACCAGTTGCGGCAAAAGCAACTAGCTGCGATGGGTGCCAATGTCATCCCTGACCAATCCATCGTCATCGACAACAATATCATCACCTCTTACAATCCATCGACCGCTTTTGATGTGGCATTCACCTTGCTAGAGTCGCTGACATCCCGCGAAAACACCGACCATGTGAAGCGCTTGATGGGGTTTCTTGTATAATAAAACCGGCATTTTGCCCAATGCTCTTGGGTAAATGCCGGTTTCTTTCTGCTATTTAACGAACAAGCTCGCCAGCGCTCACTGTGTCTAAATGAATGAGAATATCAAATGCTTGCCCAAGCGAAGTTGTTATCGTGTTTGGTTTGCTTGGATCAGCAGAACCGAATCCGATCAAAAACGGCCGTTCTTCCTCTAACCATTTTTGGGTGAGACCTGTAGCATTCCGTAAATCAACAAAGTATTGATCCTTTGAGACTTGATCCAGAGTATGATTGAATGTTTTTGGATCATTCAATTGAATGGTAGCTGGAACAATTTTATTTTCAAGGTTAAACGCGTTATAATCGCCTTTCCCGAATGAAGTTCCAATCGTTACATATTCCTTTCCATAATGCTCCAGTAAATACTGACCGGCGAGCTTCGGGTATACCTCTTGCAACATATTGTTCTTTGCGATGTGCCCATTGTGACCCCATACGATTGTTTTTCCTAGCTGTTCATGAGCCCACTTCGCATTCTCAAACATCGCGATATCATGCTTCAAAAATAAATCAGATGGATTCTCCGAGAAGTTGAAATACATGCCAGTAAATTGCTCAATGACCTTGGCGTGTTGCTTAATCCTTGCGAACTCCTTGGATTGGCCGTTCAGACTGCTTTTGTTTTGTTCCAATATTTCCGTGATTTCTTTCGCTTGCTCCTGATGTTTTTTCTGAATGGCCTGTGGCAAAGCTGAATAGGTTTCCAGGTCCTTCGTAACTTCGGCAAGTTCCTTCATTTTATTATTCACACGGGGCAGCAGGTCAGGCTTATATTTTTTTATATACTGTCTGATCTCATCGTATACATTTTCGCTGACATTTTGTACATCCATTCCGACCACCCGCAGTTTCGTTTCGTTCTCGGGATCGGCATTGTACTCACGCATCCATTCCAGCATGTCTACGATTTCTTTTGTTTGAAATATAGGCATTAGGAATTTACTCGGATTCCCTTCTCCTGTGAGAACGTAATGATCAAGTTTCAATGCGTTGCCCCAGTTTTCTTCTAATACAAGGGTGGTAAAGCCCATTTCCATGACGAGAAATTCAACAAACCGGTGTTTCATCGTATAAATTTCACGACTTCCATGATTTGCCTCACCTAAACCTACGATTGAAGCAGAACCGATCATTTGGCGCAGCGGTTCAATATCTTTAAAATCAGTCCCAGGCTCAGCGCTATTCAATTGAAAAGAGTTCAGCTCTAACCATTCTTTTGGACTTAGATTTTCTGCCTTCTTCCCTTGTTGTTGTTCGCTGTCCGTCTCGGTTAATGGAGCTGTATTCGTGCATCCTGTTATGAGTAAACCAAAAATCGATACCGCGACGATGCTACTTCTGTAAAAGGCCGTCAAGTTCATTTCTCTTTCCTCCAAACAACTTTGTATGCTCAAAGTATGGCCCGGGCACTGCCTGTACAACAAGTAACGTTTTGTCATAAGGTTCAGACGCCCCGTTACCAACGGTTTCTCCCTACCCCATATGACAATTTGTCATCAAAAAAAGCACCGGATCTTGAAGATCGGTACTTTTGAAATAGCATTTCCTATGTCATATGCTGCAATCGGGGATAAGAATAAGCCATCCATCACACCCTACTGGCAAAAGGAGTGGTGAATCATGGAGAAAAAGCGAGGTTCTGCCGAGCACGAGCCCACAGTAGCGCCAAGCATGTACGGTCATGATCCTTTGGAAGTAAAGGCGACGGAAAAAGAAGTGGAAAAAGGGGATTACACAAAGGTAACGCGGCTGTTCCTCGACCGAACGCCGGAAGAGTAAAGACGGGATTTCTCCCGTCTTTTTGTCATCTATAGGATACTCTCGGTTCGTGCCAGTTCAATTGCTTCTTCCCGGTTGCTGACACCGAGCTTCGAGTAAAGAGTGGAACAGTAATTCCGTACCGTTCCCTCCGATAAATATAGCTTGGTGGCAATTGATTTGTAGCGAAGCCCATCCGTTAAAAGCTGTAAAATCTCCCTTTCCCGTTTCGTCAATCCATACGGATCATTCGGGCTGTACTTCTCTAATTGCTCACGTTGGCGCTTCATCTCTTCAAATACGCGTGTAGCGATCGACTGATCAAGCCACGTTCCCCCGCTATAGATGAGCTTCAGCGCTTCCATCATCTCTTTTGGACGAGTAGACTTCAGCATATATCCTTCCGCCCCGTGCTCCAACGCTGATGCTGCCTGTACCGAATCCTCGAACGTTGTCATGACCACAATCTTCATGTTCGGCCAGCGTTCTTTCATTTGAAGGAAGGTCTCCAGTCCGTTCATCCCTTGCATGTGCACGTCCATTAACACGATATCCGGCTGGTGTCGCTCACACTGTTCCAATGCTTCTCGCCCATCACTTGCTGTACCCACAACGATAAAGTTGTCCTGCTGGCTTAAGATTTGCTGTAAGCTGTCGGCAATCATCACCTGATCATCAACAATAAGCAGACGGATACTTCCCTGTCCAGCTTCTGCCTGTATGGGAACATTACAAATGACAACGGTCCCTTGCCCTGATTGTGAATGAACGGACAGCGTACCTTGCTGTTGCTCAAGCCGTTCTTTTATTCCCTTTAGTTCTAAGCCGAATTCGCTGGATTCTAGTCCGTTGCCATTATCTTCGATTTGTAAACGGAGTTGCTGACTTTCGAAATACAGATCAACAGCTATCACACTTGCTTGGCCGTGACGAACCGCATTTGTAAGCAATTCTTGCAGGCAACGATATAAAGAAATGCTCATTTTTTGCATAACGAGCGTCTCACTGCCGATCACACGGAAGTTGACCGTTACACCTGTTGACTTCATAAATTCTTCCGTCAGTTCCAGGAGTGACTCACTTAACGACTGGTTGAACCGAGCATGAGCATGAGAGAGCTGATGCAAATGCTTTCTGATATCATCCAGGCTGCCCTGTGCTATGGAGACAAGTTTATCAACTCGTTCGACCTGTGAATCAGGAACCGAGGATCGGAGCGACTCAACGCCAACAATCAGAGAGGTTAGCGAATGGCCAATCGTGTCATGTAACTCATGTGACAACCGATTACGTTCCTCGATCAGTGTCAGCTCCTCGATTTGCTTAATATGCTGCTCCAATAATTGCTTCTGTTCTTGAATGATACGGCCTTGCTTATGAGACTCAATTAATATACTAAATGCCATCCCCATCGCAAAACCAAAGCTGCAACTAAACATGAACTCGTACGGGAGACGATTGGTAATCAACCCGTTCAAAACCGGAAAAATAATCCCACTAGAGATGCCCGTCCACATATACGTTCTGCGACTACTGGCCACACCAATAATGATTACTAGTAAAACGAAAGGCCAAGTCCATCCAGGTGCTACAAAGGCCACAAATAGATAAAAAAAGCCTGTCATTACGACTTCGACTGCTAGATACCAATCTTTTTTTCTATATTGAACGATCAATGGAATGGCATAAACCAAAAAAGCAATTAGGATGATGACTCCGAACGGAACGGCTATCATTGCCGGATACATAATATCTGCGATGACGAAGATACCTAGCCAAATCGTTCGCAAGGCAAAAATCACCCAATTGTACCAGAACCATTTTTTTATCATAGATAACATTTGTCATGTACTCCTGCTCGTTTGAATGGTAAGGAATTTCCCGAATGTTTCTGACTCATCATGCCTCACCAATTCCCGATTCGTCAAGCAAAATGCGCCGTGTCATATAGCCTTTATGACATTCTATCATGCCGTAAATATGATCGGTTAGCACGATGTCATACATAGATCGAACGGTATTGTCACTATGTGATTTTACAGCCCTGAGAATAAGGTGGATGTGTAAAGGCAACACAAATCAACTTACAGGAGCGATGAGAAATGAAACCATTCCCTATGCAAAAAGGAGCGTCCCTTACGTTATCTGCACTATTAATAGGGACACTGATACTTCCTACTTACGGTTGTGCGGAAGCAAGTGTGGACCAAGCAATCACGCAACAAAAGAAAACGGATCATGCCAAAATAAAAGAAGCGATTGATAAAGCTGCTGCCAGCGAAAACATTCCAGGTATCCTCTTTGCAGTAAAGAAGGGAAATGATTTCTGGTCGTATGCTTCCGGCGAAGCGAATATAGAAAGTAAGAAACCGATGGAAGCCGACTTTTCATTTCGAATCGGGAGTATAACGAAATCGTTCGTCGGTGTAGTGACCCTGCAACTAGCTGAGGAAAAGAAGCTAAGCCTCGATGACTCGTTGGAAAAATGGCTGCCAGGTGTCGTCCAAGGAAACGGATATGATGGTAACAAAATTACGATTCGTCAGTTATTAAATCATTCGAGTGGAGTGGCAGACTACTTAGATGATGAACTCAAGGAAAGTATAATCCAGAACTCCACTCAAACGTTTACAGCTGAACAACTCATTTCTCGCGCATTAAAGCAAACACCGACCACAGGTGGCTATTCGAATACGAATACAGTGCTGATGAAACTCATTATCCAAAAGGTCACAGGAGAAACGGTTGCCGAACAAATCAAGAAACGAGTGATTGAGCCGCTTCAACTAACAGAAACGTTTTTCCCGGAAAACTCTCAATCCATTCCGAAAAACAGTCCGAATGGATACTTTAACAATGCCGGTACATTAATGGATATAACTGACCTTAACCCTTCGTTTGCAGACGCAGCAGGGGCTATGATCTCGACTACGAAGGATTTAACAACGTTCTTTAGCGCTTTATTGAGTGGAAAATTGTTAACACCTGAGAAGCAGAAAGAAATGTTAACCACTGTTTCTAATCCACACGGAAAATTCGGACTCGGTATTCAGGAAGTAACATTGCCGAATGGCACTACCATATGGGGCCATCAAGGCGGTATTCCTGGATTCACCAACTTCGCAGGTGGAACAAAAGACGGCGAGCACGTGATCGCGATGAGTATCAATGCATTAGGAGATACTGTTTCTCATATGGAGAACATCCAGATGACTGAATTCTCGGGACAAGCCAAGCAACCATCCACCCCGGATCAAGCAGCTCAAAAACATGGGGAAGAAATGAAGGACTTCATTGATCAGAAAGCAAAAGTCGAGGGAGTCCCTGGAATAATTGCCGCTGGGTTAAGAAACGGAGAATACTGGTCTTATGCAGCGGGTGTAGCCAACCTCGATCATAAAAATCCGATGGAACCAGACTTTACTTTCCGTATTGGCAGTGTCACAAAGGCGTTTGTTGCTACCCTTGTCTTACAGTTGGCTCAGGAGAAAAAGCTGAATCTGGAAGACTCGGTAGAAAAATGGCTCCCAGGTGTGGTAAAGGGTAATGGGTATGATGGTAACAAAATCACGATTCGTATGTTATTGAACCAAACGAGCGGGATTGCAAGCTATACGAATACAGACATGCGGTACGCTACCTCATTCCCTCAATATACCGTTGATGACCTTGTACGTATGGGACTGGCTAAGCCGCCAGTATTTCAACCAGGGGCTGGCTTTGACTATTCGAATACAAATACCGTACTGGCTGGTCTTGTTATTCAAAAGGTGACAGGAGAAACGTACGATGTGCAGATGAAGAAACGGATCCTCGACCCGCTTCAGATGACAAATACATCCTTTAGTGGTAGTAATCCAAAAATCCCGGGCCAGCATGCCACAGGCTATAGCATGAATCGGGCAGGGAAACTGTTTGATTTCACAGAGTATAATCCTTCATTCGCGAATGCTGCGGGGGAAATGATTTCGACAGGGAAAGATTTGACCACCTTTTTTAGTGCGCTTTTGGGTGGGAAATTATTAAATGACGAGATGATGAAGCAGATGACAACAGGTGTGGAATCGCCTTTTGGCAAATATGGATTGGGGATTTTTGGGGTGACACTGCCGAACGGAAAGACCTATTGGGTTCATGGAGGCGGCATTCATGGGTTTGAAACGTTAGCGGGTGGTACCTTAGGCGGGAAGGATATTTTGGTGACGAACATCAATGCGGTCGGTCCAGAACCTGTCGTCACTAACCAAGCCATGTTCGAAAAGGAATTTAGTCGTTAAGTTAAAATGGAAAAATGATAGAAGGCTTTTGCCTTGGGAACTCCAAGAGCAATAAGCCTTTTTCCTTTTCAATTATATCGATAAATTTATTTATGTATACGCTATTAAAACATAATTTGTTTTATCGATAACTCGACCTTAGAATAGCAACTGTATCCCAATCAAAAAATACAGGAGGCAATATAGTATGACCCCATCAATTAAATCAAGTCCCGTAAAATCAGGGTGATATCTATAACATTCTGAAAGATGACTGCATTCGCTACAAGATCGTTGTACTTGATGCGTTTTTCCTGTTCTTCTGGATCATTCTCAGCGATCACGCCATCTCCCCCGTCTGATTTGTTCTTTAGTAGGCCATCTATTATGTAGACAGCTTCCCATACTCCGCAGGGAATGAAATGACTAAATAAAGCAATGTAGGTATCTGAAATATGATGATAAGTAATTCCGCCATACCCACCATAACGAATATGATATTCAGATAACAAATTTTCTTCGTACAAATCGAACTTCGTTCCGTCTTTAGCAGCTGTCTTCCCGTCTCCCCATAGTTTAGGCAGGCTTAGTGTATTGTATTGATTCAGAATGTCACGTATGGCTGCATCGATCTTCTGGGCAGTTACATGTCGGCGGTTTACAAATGAGAGCATATGGGGTGTAACTAAACTTCGCATATGTTTGGGATGTTTGGGCTCCGAGATGGCAGCAAGCTGGCACCGGAATAGGAAATTTCCAGTGCCAGCTTGCTGGTGTTCTTAATGTGATGAAGAGCCAATGAGTTGCTCGGCAATGCTTTTGGAAAGAGTCAACGTATTAATTTCAGAAGGCATCGCATTGATATTAAGGGTTTGTACATAATCCCCGCCGCGAGTTCCACCTGTGAACGTTGCGAATCCTGGACAGTTGCCGCCATGCCCCCAAATCGTAATACCATTCGTCAGCTTTGTTCCAAGGATCCCCAAGCCGTATTCACCTACTGGAGTTTCAACCCCAGTTAACATCTGATCTAAAGTAGCTGGTTTTAATAGCTTGCCACTAAGTATAGCACTGAAGAATGTATTCATATCATCCGCTGTGGAGATCATAGATCCCGCAGCATCTGCCCAAGAGGGATTCATTTCGGTTCTGTCTATGAATTGACCGTCGAGTACGAAGTATCCTCGTGCATGTTCACCTGGAATAAACGAGTAGTCGTCGGGTACATAAGTGCTCGTTAGGTTAAGGGGAGCTATGAAACGTTTCCTAATATGTTCCCCGTATGTTTCTCCAGTAGCCTTCTTAATAATCATCCCTGCCAGTACCGTATTCGTATTGGAATAAACCCATTTCTCTCCAGGCTTAGAGGTCGCCTTCATGTTCAGTCCAGTACGAACTAATTCGTCAGCAGTAAAGGAATGTAACGGGTTTGGGAGTAATTTATCGAGAATATCCTTGTGTTCTGAATAGTCAGGAATACCGCTTGTTTGGTTTAATAGTTGCCGAATCGTGATATGATCCCCTTCATATTCAGTACCCTTAACAACATCAGGCAGCCATTTTTCTATCGTGTCATCCAGGCTCAGTTTTTGTTCATCAACAAGCTGAAGAACGACCATTGCAGTAAACGTCTTTGTTAGACTACCGATCCGGAAAGTAAAGTTCGTCTTAACCGGATCAGTACCGTAAATGCTTGCTTCACCGGAAGCATATGCCCATTTTGATCCTTTGTTTGAGGAAGCTACAATTATGCCCGGTATATTTTGATGGTTAGCAGCTTCATCGATAAGTTGCTTGGCTTTGGTCTGCGAATCTTGACTGTAAGTAGTAACGAGGGGATCCGCCTGCTTTGCAAAACCAGTTCCTTGTAATGGCAGTAATAGAGTCGCGGTAATCATTGTCGATACAGTGAGCATAGAAATTTTGTTCATTTCGTTTCTCCTTTTGATTAAAGAATCGTATTATTCATTCATTCGTTGCGAAGCGATTTGTCTCCCCGAGTATTGCAAAGTAATTGTCATACTGCCAAGATGCCATTATGTCACCATGATGCGTTTTTACTGTCATATGACAGCTTATCGCCCGATTAGGACGGGATTATGATGGTATCACTAGAGAATGGAAGAAAATCACAGAAAGTTAATGGAGGATCAATTTTTAAGCCTTCTTTCTTACGTAGCCGAACAGGAACGAAAAAAAATAAGCAACGGCAGGCGGGCGGAAGGAATAGAAGTCGCCAAAAATAACGGAGTGAAATTCGGACGACGTAAGCACAAGATTAATGCAGAGTTCATTCAGTTGTATGGGGAATGGAAGTCCGGATCAATCACAGCCACCGAATGTATGAAGCGCCTTAACCTAAAATCCAATACCTTTTATCGACGTGTAAAGGAATATGAAAATCAGATAGATCCTATGAGGAGAGGAACACATGGCATCTATTGAACGTACTGCCTACCCGCGATTTAAAAGAAACCCTACTTCAAAAGAACTCCATGAAATATATACACCCACATCGGAAGAAATGCAGTTCGCTCATTCAGTAGCCCGTGGATCAGCCCCGGTTATGAGCCTACTGGTCATGATGAAGCGCAGTTATGCTCCCAGCCATGGATCAGCTATGATTTGGATTTGCCGATCATCCGCCGTTTTTGGCGCGAGCATTTCCAAAAACGCTCACAAACGCATCCGACACACGTCGTACCGGATTTGCACAGTGTGCTGATGGCAATCGAGCATGGCGCTGGCATCAGCCTGTTGCCCACGTTCATGCTGGATGACCATTTGTCCAGAAACAAAGTAAAGATCATGTACCCGCCCTACACGGTTCATAACGATTTGTATCTGGCCTACCAGGTGAAAAATCGGAATCTTCCTCACCTGAAAACATTGATTGAAACGTTGAAAAAGACGGTTTAGTCTACACTTTCGTTCCAGCTAGAAAACAGGGCTGTCATCCTTTCCTGGATAACAGCCTACTTTTTATCTCTTTTTTTCAGACAAACGAGATTGCTTGCTTTTTTATCACTTGAGTAGTAAAGTGATAATAAGCTCAGCGAAGGGAGGCAAACTAACATGCGTAATAACACCATAGGTTCATTAATCTGGTTACGCTTGATGCGGTTTACCACCCAGAGCAACCAGCTATCAAATGAGTTTCTCAAACGCTTCGACTTAACAACAGCACAATTCGATGTCCTGATGCAAATTAGCGTCTACCAGCCTCTCACCCAGTCGGAGTTAGCTGAGAAGGTAACCGTTACACAGGGTGGTATTTCTCGGATGCTCGTCAGACTTGAAAAAGAGGGCTACATTGTACGCAAGCAGGATTGGAAAACAAAAACGATCAGCCTTACCGAAAAAGGGCAAGCTGTTCTGGAACAAGCCTTTCCTGAACAACTAGCGTTTCAGTCGTCATTCTTCGATGAGGTACTAAGTGAAGAAGAACAAAAAACACTTTACGCCTTGATGACACGTGTTCATAAGAATAGCCAAAAAAAAGAATTACCACCTGTGTAATTTTTTTTGCACACTCACTTGATTAGTCAAGTTAAACAAGGAGGAAACTGCCATGTACACCATTCCAGGCCATCACCATGTATCTATGTTAACCAAGCATGCTCCAACGAATAATCACTTTTACAAAAACGTATTGGGACTGCGCAGAGTGAAAAAAACCGTCAACCAGGACGACCCGTCGATGTATCACCTGTTTTACGGAGATTTGACAGGCAGCGCCGGAACAGAGTTGTCGTTTTTTGAAATGCCGATGGTAGGAAAAACCGTGCGCGGCACGAACGCGATCACTCGAATCGGACTGCTCGTTCCGTCACTGGAGAGCTTGACCTTTTGGAAAAAGCGCTTTGAGCAACTGAATGTTCACCATGGCGAGATTACCAAGTACGCAGGCCGCGATGCTTTGCATTTTGAAGACCCGGAAGGACTGCGACTAATCCTGATCAATAACAACGGCGAAGGAGTTCCAGCGAATTGGGCTCCATGGGACGAATCCGTGGTCGAAGAAAAGCATCTCATCTTGGGTATCGGCACGGTCGAGATTACCGTCCGCTCCTTGGACAAATTAGCCAATC
The DNA here is from genome assembly GCF_022026395.1 of Brevibacillus brevis. Lineage (NCBI taxonomy): Bacteria > Bacillati > Bacillota > Bacilli > Caryophanales > Paenibacillaceae > Brevibacillus > Brevibacillus brevis. Next base: position 6,066,023 of record NZ_CP041767.1, read on the forward strand.
TGTTGACAGACACATTCGGTTATACCGAAGTATCACGCTCGGAACATGAAGCCATTTATCAATCCGTCCCTGGGAAATCATTCGGAGAAATCGTCATCAAGCAAGAAGAGGGGGCCCCTGAAAAACCGGGTCGAGGAAGTGTTCATCACTTGGCAATTCGCGTGAAAAACGATGAAGAGCTGCAATACTGGGATGACGCCGTACGAAAACGCGGTTTCCGCTCAACAGGGATCGTGGATCGATTCTACTTCAAAAGCTTGTATTTCCGTGAGTCAAACGGCATTTTGTTCGAAATCGCAACAGACGGTCCTGGCTTCACAGTAGATTCCACCGTCGAGGAGCTCGGAAAAGCTTTGGACTTACCTCCATTCCTCGAAGAACGCCGTGCAGAAATTGAAGCGAAATTGACACCTATAGACTAAAAGTAAAAGGAGTGAATCAACATGGAGCAATATCGTATCGATACCAAAAAGGGGCTTGAATTCGGTTTGTATTCGATTGGCGACCATGTCCCGAATCCACACACCGGCTCCAAGATTTCTCCTGAACAGCGCATCAAGGAATTAATTGAGGCAAGTAAGCTGGCAGATGAAGCAGGGCTTGATGTATTCGCTGTCGGCGAAAGCCACCAGACGTATTTTACGACACAAGCACATACCGTCATTCTGGGAGCGATCGCACAAGCTACGAAAAACATTAAAATCGCTAGCTCCGCCACTGTATTAAGCACCTCTGATCCGGTCCGCGTGTACGAGGATTTCGCTACCTTGGATCTGATCTCCAATGGTCGGGCAGAAATTGTTGCCGGACGCGGTTCCCGAGTAGGAGCATATAGCCTCCTCGGCTACGATGTGCGTGACTATGAGGAATTGTTTGAAGAGAAGATGGACCTTCTTCTCAAGCTAAATAATGAGGATCGCGTGACCTGGGAAGGGCAGTTCCGTGCACCGCTACAAAACGCTACGATCCTGCCGCAGCCTTTACAAGGACGTCTTCCCATCTGGCGTGCAGTAGGGGGGCCACCTGCCAGCGCGATTAAAGCTGGTCAAGCTGGCGTGCCTATGATGCTGACCACACTCGGAGGTCCAGCCATCAACTTCAAAGGTTCCGTCGATGCTTACCGGGAGGCTGCGAAGCAAAATGGTTTTGACACAGCGACTCTGCCGGTAGCGACAACGAGTTTGTTTTATACAGCCGACAAAACTTCGGATGCGCTTCGCGAGTTCTATCCGCATCTAAATGGTGGGTTTATCGCATTGCGTGGCGGTGGCTATCCGAAGCAACAGTTTGCACAGTCTGTCGATTATCGTGATGCGTTAATGGTAGGCAGCCCTGACGCCATCATCGAAAAAATGCTTTACCAATACGAAATGTACGGACAACAACGCTTCATGGCGCAAATCGATTTTGGCGGCGTGCCTTTTGATAAAATTGCGAAAAACATTGAACTGATCGCAACGAAAATCTTGCCTGAAGTGAAAAAGCATACAACCAAATCGTAACAAAAAGCCTATGAAAATCGTCGTCTTCAATGACAGTTATCTCAAATTAAAGATACCAAATACAATGCAGCTCTGTTGTTGACACAGCCTGCTGATTGAAAGCTTCCAAGGCGCCGATCTTCTTCTCACCAGGAAAGAAGGTCTGCGTCTTTTTTATTTTTCCATGATAGTTAAAATTATCCTCAGTGGATTATAATCATGAAACAACAGATGAATCACACATAAAAAGGTGGCGTGACGACTTGTGAATATTTGGAGGATACTGGACATTGATCCTACCGAAGATATTTCGACGATTAAAAAAGCCTATGCGAAAAAGCTAAAGCTGCATCACCCGGAAGATGATCCGGGGGGCTACCAACAACTGCGAGAAGCATACGATCTTGCTATTAAAATGGCAAAGCAGGGCCAGGGAAAACTGCGGATGGAGCCAATTCCGGTCGATCCTTCTACACCAGAGGAAGAGGAAGTAGACGAAGAGGTTCCCACGCTGACTGTTCAGCGCGTGTTGCACATAGACGACGTTCACGAGCAACTTGACAGTGATGATCAGGTGGACTCAATCGACGCTTTTATAGAGCAGGTACAAGCTTTGTACGACGACTTTCCCTCCAGAATCAATCCCGAAAACTGGACGAGGCTGCTCCATTCTGACCTGGTTTGGGATATCCAACAGAGCCGACTCGTACGTGAGCGCCTGTTTGATTTTTTAGAAGTGCATCATCATTTGCCAAAAAGCGTGTGGGTGAAGCTGGAGGAATGCTTTCATTGGCGAGAACTCATTGAAAAACCTTACTATATGGACGACCACTCAGAAGAATTTTGTACTTATTATCGAAAACAGCTAGACGAGCCCGGATTGCGTTTTGACACTTTGCTCCAAGCAACCGATATCGATCGTGATTTGTTTTTGTCTTATCGCGATGCAGCTTATCAAGCATTGAAAGAAAATCAATTGGAGCTGGCCGACCGTTCACTCCACGCGGCTATTGCTTTATTTGCCGATGATCCTGATTTGCTTCGACTGCTGGGGGAGTATTGCCAGCGCATCGGCGACATGGATGGCGCGATTGACGCTTTTTCCCGCATCATCAGCCTTCAGCCTGACGCTATCGACAACTACGTGGCCCGGGCCTATATCTGGTACAATCATCAGCACTTCACAGAGGCTCGGAATGAATGTGAATACATTTTATCTCAGGTCCCAAGTCACGCAGAAGCACTCAGCCTGCTTGGAAAATGTCAATTGGAGCTGGGTGACGCCGCTTTGGCCAAAGCCACCTTTCAGCAGTTATTGGCAGCTAATCCAGAAGATTATCAGGCGCTAATCATGCTCACGCAGCTTCGTGCAGACATGGTGAAGCAGGCGAAGACTCTGCCAGCAAAAGATCGGGAGCTGGCCTTGCAACCGCTGATTGCTGAGCTGGGAGAACGAAAAGGCTTGCACACGCAAACGAAGCAAGCTCTTCGTTTTCAAGTAATCTTTACAACGGTGATCCTTGCTCTCATCGTGCTTTTCCATTCTCTTTTCTCAGAGGCGTTTGAGGATCATACGGGATTGGGACCCATCTCCTACGTTAAGCATGTTGTGAATGGACCTATCCACATCACATCTGCATACGAATTCGACCGAATGGAGCCCAACCAATTCATCACTACCAAGATAACGGATGCTCATCCTCTCGGGATTTTTCAGTATCAACAAACGGATGCAGACGGAAACAGCACCATTACGTATGAATCGTACATGTCGGTCGCCAAAAAAGGCCCTAATATTGCCCCCTCAGCCTGGGTGTACATTGGCCACTTGGACGGCGCACCGGTCATACTCTTGGCTACAGCAGAACAAGCGGTAAAGATGAATGAAACCAAAACGCTTGAGATCGAGCTGGGGAACATACAAGAAATGCCAAAAAAAGTACTGGATGACGCAGAGGAGATTCTACAGCAGCCAGGCCTTACGTCTACATACGATGCCAACTATCTCGTAACAGATCATCTGATCGATGCGAAGCAGCATAAGCTCTCGTGGCCACCGTTTTCCGCTGTTTTCTATGGGATCATTCTGCTGCTCTTGTATCGCGTCTTCTTTCGTTCCCTGTACAAGATATACCTCCTCACTCGATTCTGAAAAACAAGGAGTGAACTTTCGCACATGTTCATCTTTACCAGTAAGAAGGAAAAGCAATTTACTTTATTTACTTACAGCATGCATGCAGCCATTACAATTGGATCAGGCACTCGTTTAATCGATGTAAAGGATAACTACACCAAATGGGGCATGAAGGACGCAGCAAGCCAGAGAGCTAGATTAACGTGGATGCTGCAAGAAGGGGAGCGCAAAGAGTTTGCCCGGCTTCACCATTTCATGACTGCCTTGTCGGAATCAGGGCGAAAGGAATATATCGACTCCTTGGAATCAGATCAGGAACGCATCGCCAAGGCGAAGGTTGTTCAATTCTATATGCGTAGGCTCCCGGCGGAAGGGATCGCCGCCTATGATTATACCTGGGCTTCCTTTTTAAGTCGTGGGAAAGGGGACTACGGCTATATCAGCAAAGAAGAAGCGAGACAGTTTCAGCTACAAGCAGTCCGACAAACACAACAAGCCTATAACAATTGGGGCGAGTTTTTTACGGGATATATCGCCGGCTATCAATTTATGACTGCACAGACATCGCTGGATTACCTGCGCGAATATGAGTGGGAATTTACCCGCCACTTTGTTTCTAAGCACAGCACAATTGTAAAAACGGATTGGCATACAGACTTTTACGATCTCTGATGAAAGAAGAAGCTCTCCCCAATTTTTGGGTAAGAGCTTTTTTACTTTCGTCCTACTTCTGCTTCTGTCCAACCAAACCAAAGAAAAACATATCCACCCATTGCTCCATACTCAGCGTTACTCGATCACGATTCGACGCTTCCCAATGGCGTCCCAGCTCATTTTTGTACATCGTGAAGTACATCATCATCATTTCTTCTGTCAAATCACGCTGAATATAACCTTCCTGCTTCCCTAGCGCGACAAACCTCGTAAAAAAATGCCTGATTTTTTGCTCGTATTCGCTTTCGATTCGTTGCAGCAAACCACTGAGTTCAGAAAAGGGGGCGTTCTGAAGCTCGTCCGTGAGGGTATGCAAATTCTTGGCTTCCAACAGCATGATGTCCTTTGTCTTTTCAGGAAAAGAACTCCCCGAATCGAGAATTCTCTCGTACTGCTCTAACTGCTTGTCCATCCAATTCATTAGCATGTCCGCGTAGAGCTGTTCTTTTGTCCCAAAGTAGTTATAAATGGTCGCCGGAGAAACCTTCGCGTTCTGCGCAATTTCATTTACGCTGACTTTTTGAAAGCCATGCTTAGAGAACAATTGAAAAGCGGCGCTGTATATTTGATCGATTTTGTTCTGTTTTCGTCGTTCGAATCCGTTCATCTTCTCCACCTCTTTTTGTAGTGTAGCTCAGGATTTAGAGCAATTCAACGAATTCACTACAAAACGATTGAAATGAACTGACTTCGATAGTTATAATGATTTTGTAGTAAATGAGTATATTTACTACATATTTTAAGGGATAGGAGTGAATTTATCATGAAACAAATACGGATTCCATCTTTTTTGCATGACGTCTTCGGTGAAAAGCAGAGCATTGGCTCGATCGCAGCTATCCTGCTGTTCGGCGGAGTCCTGACCACTGCTCTCTATTTGCGATTCCCTGAACTCACAAAGAGCTTGTCCATTTGGCGTAGCACGCTTGCATTATTGCTTGTATTCGATATATTTTCTGGCTGCCTAGCGAATTTTACGATCTCAACCAGCAATTTTTATGCCGCACGTAAAAAAAATCGCCTCGTCTTCATCGCCATTCACGTCCATATCATCCTGGTTGCCCTTCTCTTACAGCAAAACCTCGCGTATTCCATAGGGGTATGGGCTTATACGATTGTAGGAGCTTTTGTTGTGAATGCACTTTTTAGGCATCGTTCGCAGCTGTTTGTCGCAGGCATTCTCCTGTCTGTTGGTCTTGGCTGGATACCATTGCTGCCGGGCATGCATCCGTTTCTGTTGATCACCTGCTTATTCTTTATGGTAAAAGTGTTATTTAGCTTTGCTGTCAATCATTATGGGAAAGTAATCGACGACACAGGTAAAGAAAAATGAAGACATCCTACCGCCTTTCCAAACTCACAAAGTCAGATAAACCCGCATTCGTATCCCTTATGAGCAGGGCATTTTCGCGTGATCCTTTCTTTCTGCATGTATTTGGGGATTCAGAGCTCGATCATACAGCAAGAAAAAGCATTACAGCTTTTCTGTCTTTTCTGTTTGATAAAAGCTTTCTATTTCACGAGGAAGTGTGGGGCATTTTTAACGAAGACAGCTTGCTCGGCACTTACGTCGTCGAGAAGCCACAAACAAACAAGCATTCGAATATAAAAGGGGGATTCCTGTTAATCGGTAGATTGATCCCGTTAGTATTTCAACTTTCTGGAAAAACGCTGATACTCCTTAATTCCTATATGCGCATCACACGTTCTGCCGCTCCTCCCTGGAAGCATCACTACCTCATTATGATTGGCGTAAAACCGGAGACTCAGGGCAAGGGAGTCGGCAAAACCCTAATGCAACACCTGTTTCAAACCATAAAGGAGGACCACGAATCGCAGGGAATCGCACTGGATACGGAAAAGGAAGAGAATGTGGGTTTGTATCAAAAGCTCGGATTTACGTTACAAGAACGCACCAAAATCGATGATGTCCCTGTGTATTGTATGGTCTATCAAAAAAATCGATAGAATGACGGATACATGCTGCCGCCACTTCGCATTATGTTACAATTATTGTAAGAAATATGTACATCGATGGAAGCGAGTTGAGCTTATGAAAAAGAAAGTGATCCTAGCCGGCGGCACTGGCTTTATCGGCAAGTATCTGGCAGACAAATTCAATCAACTTGGCTACGAAGTCTTGATCATCGCAAGAACTTCCCCTCATATAACATGGGACAATCACGCAAAAATCGTGGAAGCTTTGGAAGATTCCGAGCTGCTCATCAACCTGGCGGGCAAATCCGTCAACTGTCGTTATCATGAGAAGAACAAGGCTGAAATCCTGAAATCCCGGACAGAGACCACTCACATACTTGGCAATGCTGTTTTGGCTTGCAAAAACCCGCCTTCGCTCTGGCTCAATTCCAGTACAGCCACCATTTATAGGCATGCGGAGGATCGTCCCATGACGGAAGAGAGCGGGGAGATTGGGACAGGCTTTTCCGTTGATGTCGCCAAGCAATGGGAAGCTGCCTTCTTTTCCTTTGATTTGCCGCATACGAGACAAGTAGCCTTACGTATGGCGATCGTGCTGGGGGAAAACGGCGGGGTTATCGATCCATACAAAAATCTCGTTCGCTTTGGACTCGGGGGTGTACAAGGGTCTGGGAACCAGCGTTTTAGCTGGATTCATGTTGAAGATATCTTCCAGATCATTCTCTTTTTGAAAGAGCGAACGGACCTAAGCGGCGTATTCAATTGTTCTTCTCCTCATCCCGTCACAAACCGTGAATTCATGCAGCATTTTCGCAGCGTGATGAATCGGAGCTTCGGGCTGCCTTCTCCCAAATGGATGCTGGAAATGGGGGCCATGATGATCGGGACGGAAACAGAGCTGGTGTTAAAAAGCCGCTGGGTCATTCCGGAAAGGCTGGAGCGTGAAGGGTACCAGTTTCGTTTTGCCCATATCGATAAGACGTTGCAGGATATCTTGAAATGACCGACAAGCCTTCTAGGAACTATGTTCTCGAGGCAAAAAATAGGAGCGTTACCTTTATCGACGAGCTACATCTTGTAGCCAAAATGGGGCAAACGCATGTCTTCATGGTAAAGAACTAGGAGAGACCGTTTAATTCTGAACGGTCTCTTTTTTATTCCTAACAAGAAGAAAAGCCTCCGAATGCTCGGAGGTTCTTATCTAGCCTTTCACCGTAGCAATCGGCGCCACCTCAGCCACAATCTCAGCCATCCCATGATCCACATGCGACTGAATCACCGGAGTAATATCTTTATAGGCATACGGCGCCTCTTTTTTCAGCTCTTCTTCCCATTTCTTCAAAATATCGCTCCGTCCACGCAAATCCGCCCGCTTCGGGTCAATCGGATTGATCACGCGGAAGTTAGCAAGAAACTCGCGAAATCGGTCATCGTCCACTTTCACAGCATCGCCGCGAGAAAGCGCTCGACCTGCTCCATGGCTTGCGCTAAACAGGCTATCCCGATTGCCGAGCCCTGCCAAAATAAAGCTGTGCGAGCCCATGGAACCAGGGATAAACACAGGTTCGCCCGTATACTGAAACGGCGTGCCCATCATTTGCTCGGCCGATTTTGCCGTACACGACCCTTTTCGATGCAAAAATCCACCCACCTGCTCGAGCTGTTCCTCCCACAAATAATTATGAGGCGCATCGTACAACAGCTTGTGTTCAAAATCGCCCAACACATCGGAAATCGATTTGTACATCATCAGCCCCAGCATCAATCGATTGGCAAATGCAAAGTTCGCCGCATTGTGCAGGAGACTCCAAAACATTTTCCACTGTGGTTCGAAACGCTCCGAAAGTGGCAGCGGATACATGCCGTTATCCGGATGCTTCAAGGAAGTCGGGTACATCTTTTTCAGCATTTCTTTGATCCATGCACCGCTGTTATAACCAATGGAAACAGACCCAGTATGAATCATGAGGACGACTTGCCCTTCCTTCAGCCCCCACTGACTGGCGATAGAGCCCTGGTGCACTTTTTTGACCACCTGAATCTCAAAAAAATGATTGCCACCGCCAAGGGAGCCGATTTGTGCATCCCGGGAAAGCTCGGCAGGGCCGAGAAAATCATCGAGGCCAATCGTCGATTCCGCGATAAAGGACCCCATTTTATTGACATGGTTCAAATCCAGCTCCTGCTGCTTTTCGTTGTAATAACGCCAAATTCCCTCGCCATTCGCTTCCTTGTGGCTGTCCAGTACACCGATCAGGCCTTCCTTGAACATTTTTTCGCGCATATGCCGCGTCATGGGAATATTGCGGCCCCCTTCGAAAAAAACATGGCGAACATTTCGTTCAATCGCATCCAAATGCATGCGAATCTGTTCTTCGCACAAATCTGTGACATATAGGCGCATTCCGCAGTTAATATCGTTGCCAATCGCTTGCGGCAGCACAAACCCGCGTGTAAACAGCGTCGTGCCTACAGGAATGCCGCTTCCTTTGTGAAAATCGGGCGTAATGGCTACCTCCAAAACCCCAGTATTGGGATCGTCAAAATAATCGGGTGAATGCTTTTGCAGCGTTTCAATTGTTTCATTCACCTCTAAAAGTCGATGAAGCTCCTCTACCGCATTGTTTTCTACTTTTACTTCCGGATTGATGAAATATTTGATCGGCGTGTTGCTCAATGTATAACCACCTTTGTTTGTTTTTCAGGAACATATGTTCTGTAATTATCAATAGAAAAAGCCGCTTCTAAAAGCTCATTTCTTCATGCGGAGATGAGAAAATGCAGCCTTGATTGCAGCCTTTACGCTTGAGGCTATTCAGTTATCGTAGGGGCGTTATCCGCAGTCTATGGGAAACGGAGCTGGCTCACCCTTAAACAGCGCAATTGCGTAAAAGGCATACCTATGGAGTTGGATTTTATCGCTACATGGCTTTGTTTCATGCTTGGTTACGTATGCGAACATGTTGGAATCCTCCTCCTTTCGTTTCTTGCTCACGATCTTATCATTGGATAAAATTTACTGTCAAGCCCCCGAATGATCGAGGGCCCGTGTGATTTTTCCCTTTTACATCGAATCTAATTCGCCTTCCATAAACTTGATCAGGTACACCTCCGGCTGCGCGAGGAACTCCGTAAAGCTGCACAAGTCCGCATACTCCTTATGCTCCTCATCATAGCAGCCTATGCTTCCTTTTTTCTTCGGATTCCACACAAGATGAAGATGGGAGTAGTTGTCGATTTCGGCAGACAAGCGCAGCAGCTTTTGCCGACCGATTTTCATTTCAATCGTATCGGTCAATGTGAAAAAGTCGATATACGCGATGTCATACTCATTTTCCGCCAGCTCAAGATGCAGCTCTTCTCCGGTAAGGAAGCTCATCAGTTCTTCGGTCAGTTTATATTTTTGCAGTTCGTACTTTTTGTTCTCTACATCATGCAGCTCGGCAGGTTCCAGCGATTTCAAATACGCAGCCAACTCCGTATCTTTATTGCTGACCGCGATGGTATAAGGTCGCTCCCCACCCCTTTCTGCTACCATAACGTCCGCACCACGTTCAACCAAATACTTGACCATGGCGGCATTCCCCATGCGCGTGGCAACTGTTAATGGGGTCGCTTGGTACGGATACACCATATTCGGTTTGTTATAATTGATGTCCACTCCATGATCGAGAAAATAGGCCGTGGTTGTAAGATCATGATCCGACACGGCTTTACGCAATACATCGCCGCCATGCAGTCTTATATCCAGTCCCAGCTCTTGAATGAGCGGGATGTTCTTTTTGTTGCCGTAGTAGGCCTCCGAATAAGCGTTTGAGCGCACCTGATTGACCATCTCCAGCTTGGCGCCTTGCGCTACCACATAACGAACGAGCTCTTCCTTGCCATAACGTACGGCCATCAAAAAAGCTGGATTATTTTTGACATTCAGATTAACGCCATGCTCTACCAGCAGCTTAACAACTTCTAGCTTCTCTGATAAAATCGCCAGATCCAATGGGCTTAGCGTCGTATATTTGCTAAGCACAATGCCCTTTTCTATATCCCAGCCAGCCGAAATCGCATCTTGCAAAGCCGGGGCATTTCCTTGATAAATATGCATCGCGATTTCTGGCAGCTCTTCGAAACTCCCGATATCTTTCAACTTGATCATCCATTACCCTCTCCTGCCCTATGTCTTATGAAAAATATAGAAAATAAAATGGCAAGAAACAACAAATATTTACTTGATTCCCTTTTATTCGATTGAAAATACAGTAAATTTTGTCTATTTTTGACGAATCTGCTCGATAAAAAGTTTTTTCCCAATAAAAGGAGTAATTTTACGAGAAGAGAAATACTTATGCAAATCGTCTTATACATATTTTTTAAGGAGAGTGGTCTGATGAAGAAGATGCGTACTCTCGCTTCTCTTACGCTTGCAGCAACACTCATACTGAGTGGCCTTCCTTACAATGCCTTGGCAGCTGCGGAGTTTAGCGAACGGGATTGGGAAAAAGTAAACGAGTATACCAACGCGGAAGTAGAGCTTGGCTCCGAAGTCTCGAAAATCTCCCCCCTGCTGAACACCAGTTCTAGCAAAAACGTCAGTGTCATTATTGAGCTGCAAAGTGAACCTTCGATCACAGCTAAACATAGTGAAGGTTCAGAATCTTCCGTTAGATCATTGCGAGCGAAAGTAGAGGACGAGCAGGCCTCCTTCCTCGACGAGGCAAAAGACAACAAGGTCAAACTGAAGGTAAAGCGCAAGTTTGAGCATGTATTCAACGGGATGGAAGTGACGGTGTCAGCCGACGAGTTGGAAGAGCTGGCTGAACTGCCACAGGTGAAACGCATTTATCAAAATACGTATTATGAGCTTCCCGAAATTGATGCCGTCAGCGAGAAAGCATCGTCTACCAAATGGGATCAAGCCCCTCTCCAACAAATCGGTGTTCTCGATATGTGGAAAGCAGGTCTGACAGGGAAAGGATTGAAGGTCGGCGTCATCGATACCGGTGTCGATTACAAGCACCCTGATCTCAAGGATGCTTATAAAGGCGGATATGACTCCTTCGACAATGATAAAGACCCTTATGAAGAAGCACCAATCCCTGTGGAGGATGACCGCGATGGAAAAGGATATGAAGGCTCCAGCCATGGAACTCACGTCTCCGGTACCATCGTAGGACGCGCCAAAAACAAGACCTCGGACGTGCAGGTAAAAGGGGTAGCCTACGGTGCAGACCTCTACGTCTACCGCGTATTGGGCCGGGGAGGCGGTAGCTCCGCTCAGGTCATCGACGGTATCGAAAAAGCGGTGAAAGACGGCATGGATGTCATTAACCTGTCGCTTGGCTCCGCTATGGAGAAGAACTCTGACTCCCCAGATGCCATCGCTGTGAATAACGCAGTGCTGTCTGGTGTGATTACGGTTGTATCGGGGGGAAATTCAGCCGACGATGAGCGCGGCAGACATTTCTACACGGCTGGCTCCCCTTCTGGCGCGAGGCTGCCGATCACAGTTGCAGCGGTAGACTCTCCTACCGTGCAATATGACGGCTCCGCAACCTCGTCCTTTGGAGCCAATTACGAATTCCCTGTGATGGCGTGGCAGGTGAGAAAGGATAACTTCGCCTCTATCATCGGAACCAAACCACTGCCAGTCGTCTATGCCAACCTTGGCTCGCGCAGCGATTTTGAAAAGGCAAATGTAAAAGGCAAAGTCGCTCTCGTTTCCCGTGGTACTCTCGGCTTCACGGAAAAAATCGAAAATGCCCGAAAAGCTGGCGCTGTCGCTATCGTGGTCTTTAACGGTAACGACGCCGACGGGGATGGCGTAGCTGACCTGGATATCCGTGATCGCGAGGGCTATGTCAACACGATCCTGGGTGACCAAATCGAAGCGATCCCTACCTTTGACATGAAAGGTCTGGAAGGCCGGACACTGGCAAAAGAGCTGCTGGCTGACCCTGAAAAAGCGAAAACACTGACGTTTACGTTCTCAGGAAACTACCCAAGCACAAATGATCCGGGCGACCGCATCGCCGGATTTAGCTCACGCGGCCCGATCATGGGCGACGATTACAGCATCAAGCCGAATCTGGCTGCGCCAGGTGTAGCTGTTCTGTCCAGCTATCCATCTTGGAGCAAGCTGATCCCTGACGCCAAGTACGACAAGGCATACGCCCGTCTAAACGGTACAAGCATGGCGGCTCCGCACGTTTCCGGTCTTGCCCTGCTGTTGAAACAGGCACATCCGGACTGGACACCTGCCGATATCAAGGCAGCACTCGCGAACACCTCCAAGCCGCTCTATAGCCCAGACGGCACACTGTACGATGTATACTCCCAAGGTGCTGGCCGCGTAAACGGCTACGCCGCATCGAAAACACCTGCTGTTCTGACAACGGTAGAGCAGCTCACCATTTTGGGCGAAGATTTTGAGCCGAAAACCATTCCGTACTATGCGGATAATGTTTCCTTTGGCTTGCTGAAGGCTGGCAGCAATACCGTCACGAAAACGCTCCAGCTGAAAAACCTGTCCAAAAAGGAAGTTTCTTACGATGCAAAAGTGATCATGCATCCATCCGTCACGACAGATCCGTACAAGCCAGGCTCCAAAACGCCAGATGTCGATGACATCGATGTGGAAATCTCCGATGATTCCATCTCCGCTAAAAAAGGCGATGCGACCACATTTGAGCTCAACCTGTCCGTTGACTCCGATGCAAAAGACGGCGTGTATGAAGGGGAAGTCCTGCTGACAGCGAAAGGCAACCCTGACCTGCGCCTGCCGTTTGCTGTACACGTGGGAGACAAGCGTGAGGATACTAACTTTGGTTTCGACAACCTGAAGCTGTCCGATACGACAATCACGCCTGATGGTGATGGCAATGAGGATTCGTTCACACTCGAAGCCGAGCTGCAAGCCAAAGACGTGAACCAGATCTCCGTTGAGGCATGGGACATGGACGATAAATACGTCGGTACGCTCGCATCTGTATTCAACAATTACGCGCTGATTGCGCCAGGCCCTATCACCTTCTCTAATCTTGATGGTACTTACTACGATGGTACCCAAGTAGCGAAAAAGCTTGATCCAGGCAAATACAAGCTGAAGCTCGTCGGTCGAGTCGTTGACCAAAACAAGCCGAAGGGTGAACAGATTGTAAAAGAATACGAGGCTTGGAAATCCTTCATGATTAAGACATCTGATAAAAACGCAGTCTTGTCCAAGGTAGTGGAAGAAGCCGAGGAGCAATTTGAATTTGAGGTTGCGAACACCACAGAGCTCGATCAACCAGTGCTTTCCCTGCCGGAAGAAAGCGATGATGTGACTTATCAGGTGACGAAGAGCTCTGATGAGACGTTTATCGACGATGAAGGGATTTTAAAGGAGCTGCCTGCCGAAGGTGAAGAGACAGTTACGCTGTATGTGACGATTACTTCCAAGGAAGATGAGTCGGTTACGCGGACTGTGAAGGTGGATGTGACATTAGAGGCGGTAGTAGAGTAGTGTTGGTTTAACGTTTTTAGATGGATGAATGAAGGCTCCGCCAGACATCATGGCGGAGCCTTATCATTTTGCCAACTATACCGGCCATTACAGCTTGTTCAAAATTTCCTCTTTGATAAAGGCTCTGATCTCTTCGCCGCTCTCCAGGGTGAGGACGTGTTGAGCTGTTTCCTGTAGCGACTTGTAATCCAGCTTTCTCAGCAAATCGCGGGCCCGGAGAACGGAAGTGGCACTCATGCTGAATTCATCCAGTCCCAGCCCGAGCAGAATCGGGATCGCCAATTCCTCCCCGGCCATTTCTCCGCACATGCCGACCCATTTGCCTTCCTGATGGGCCGCCTTGATTACCTGATTCACCAGCCGTAAAATGGCGGGATGGTACGGATCGTACAAGTAGGCGACCTGCTCGTTCATCCTGTCCGCTGCCATCACATACTGAATCAAATCATTGGTCCCGATGCTGAAGAAATCGGCTTCCTTGGCGAGCTGGTCTGCAATCATTGCGGCAGCTGGCACCTCGATCATGATTCCTACTTCCAAATGATCGTTAAACAAAATGCTTTGGTTGCGCAGCTCTACCTTCACTTCGTCCAAGATCTGGTTCGCTCGACGCAGCTCGGCTATAGTGGCGATCATTGGATACATGATCTTGATGTTTCCGTATACACTTGCCCGGAGCAAGGCGCGTAACTGCGTCTTAAACAGTTCTACGCGGTCCAGGCAAAGCCGGATGGCTCGATAGCCTAGAAACGGATTCAATTCTTTCGGCAGATCGAGGTAGGAAAGCTCCTTGTCCCCGCCGATGTCCAATGTTCGAATGACAACTGGTCGATCCTTGCCCATGGTTTCTGCTACTGCTTTGTAAGCCGCAAACTGCTCTTCTTCCGTGGGGAACTGCTCCCGCCCCATATAGAGAAATTCAGTACGAAACAGTCCGATCCCCTCGGCGCCGTTTTCAACGGCCTGCACGGCGTCCTGCGGATTCCCGATGTTGGCTGCCAATTCCACGCGGTGCCCATCGGCGGTAACACTTTCTTCATGAACCAGACGAGCCCAGTCCTCTTTTTGTTTCCAGTAGGCCTGCTGCTTGGCTTCATAGGCTGCGACGACAGCTTCGTCCGGTCGAATGTGTACCTCGCCCTCAAGGCCGTCGACGATGACCAGATCCCCGGTTTGCAGCTGCTCTGTAATGTCCGACATGCCTACCACCGCCGGGATTTCCATGGTGCGTGCCATGATGGCGGAGTGAGACGTGCGGCCGCCTATATTCGTTGCAAATCCTTTTACCTTTTCCCTGTCCAACTGTGCCGTATCGGATGGCGTCAGATCGTGTACAACCAGCACCACCGGCTCAGTGAAATCAGCTTGCAACTGATCGTGTATGCCGAGCAAATTCTTCAGCAGACGCTGGCTGACATCGCGCAAATCCGCCGCCCGCTCCCGCATATACTCGTCGTCCATGCTTTCAAAAATGGCGACAAAGCTGTCACGAACCTCCTCCAGAGCTGCTTCCGCATTCACTCTTTCCCGTTCCAGCTTCTCCTCAATGGCACCAATAAACTCCGGGTCCTGCAAAAAAAGCTGGTGGGCTTCAAAGATTCTCGCTTCTTCTTCGCCCATCTCGTGGCGGACCTTCTTCTTGACTTGCTCGAGCTCCAGATCTGCCGCTCTCACACTTTCCCGAAATCGCGCAAGTTCTGCGGCCACCTCATCTTGGTCAAGAATGCGTCGTTCATACCGAACCATCTCTTCCTTTTGTACAACAGCTCGTCCAATCACGATTCCGGGAGCTGCAGCGATCCCTTTTTGCAGCATTACAATCGCTCCTTATCGAAGCCGCACCCCCTGGTGTCCAGAGGGGGCTTCCTGTCATGTTACCCGTGAACTGACATAAGCAATTGGCCAAGCTCCTCCATTGCTTGCTCTGCCTGTTCTCCAGTGATTTCAAGGGTGATTTGCTCCCCCATCTTTGCACCCAGTGTCATCAAGCCCATGATGCTTTTGCCATTGATCTTTTTCGTGCCCTTGATCACGTTTACCTCACAAGGAAACGAAGTAGCCTTTTGTACAAATAACGTTGCCGGACGGGCATGCAGTCCAGTCGGATTTTGAATGGTGAAAGTTTTGGTTAACATCTGGTTCCAGCTCCTTTTACTCTACCGCATCTTTTTTCAGAACTTTTAGCATGAGTGCCGTAACCATTGTTCCGGCAAGAATGGAAACAAGGTAAAGCGGCCAGTTGCCGATTACCGGCAAAACGAATATTCCGCCATGAGGGGCTGGCAATGTGCACCCAAACAGCATCGATAACCCGCCAGCTACGGCAGAGCCAACTACGAGCGAAGGAATGACGCGTGTCGGATCAGCCGCCGCAAACGGGATCGCCCCCTCCGTAATGAAGGATGCTCCCAGGACGTAAGCGGTTTTACCCGCCTGCCGCTCTTCCGTGGTAAATTTCTTCTTGAACAACGTCGTCGCCAAAGCGATTCCGAGCGGTGGAGTCATCCCTGCCGCCATAATGGCTGCGTGAGGGGTATAGTTTCCATCAGCAATCATCGCAATCCCAAACGTAAATGCTGCTTTGTTGACAGGGCCACCCATGTCAAAGGCCATCATTGCACCCAAAATCACACCAAGGATGACGGCGTTACCAGTGCCCATGTTTTTCAACCAGTCACTCAGCGCCGTATTGGCGGCAGCGATCGGGTCAGATACTACGTACACCATGACAAAGCCTGTAAGCAAAATCCCAAGCAGCGGATACAACAGCATCGGCTTGATACCTTCTAACGATTCCGGTAGTCCAGCCAACACTTTTTTCAATCCGACCACAATATATCCGGCCAGGAACCCTGCGATGATTCCTCCGAGGAACCCCGAGCCGGAAGTAGCCGCCAACAAGCCTCCTACCATACCGGGAGCAAAACCCGGGCGGTCAGCGATGCTCTTGGCGATAAACCCGGCCAATACCGGGATCATCAGCTTGAACGCAGTTCCTCCACCGATATCCATCAGGACTTTAGCCAGCGGATGGAAGGACGGATCGTTTGGATCAAACGCCTTGATCCCAAACATAAAGCTTAGCGCAATGATAATCCCGCCACCCACGACAAACGGGAGCATGTTGGATACACCGTTCATCAGGTGCTTGTAAAAAGCAGGCTGCTTCGCTTTTTTCTCCGCCTTTGCTTCTTGGATATCGTCCTGATAGCTGGTCCCGCCTCCGCGGTAAATGCTTCCCTTTTGCTCTACTGCGCGCTGAAGCAGTTCTTCGGTATTGCGTATCCCTTCCGCAACCGGCACTTCAATCACGATCTTGCCAGCAAAGCGTTCCATCTCTACTTGCTTGTCAGCAGCTACAATCACCGCTGTCGCTTCCTCAATATCCTGCAAAGAAAGCTTGTTTTTCACACCCCCGGAACCGTTCGTCTCTACCTTGATGGCAATCCCCAGCTCTGCTGCTTTTTTCTTCAGCGCATCGGCGGCCATGTACGTATGGGCGATCCCGGTCGGGCAAGCGGTTACCGCAACTACTTTTATCGGCTGTTTCTTTGAGGTCTCTTGTCTTTCCTGTTGCTCTTCTAGCTCCTTGCTCTCTACAACGCTTTCATTTTCGCCCTGGATTTCTTTTTCTTTGCGCGTGATAATCTCGAGAACCTGTTCCTTGGTTTCTGCGCGCGTCAGCTCCTGACGAAATGCTTCATCCATGAGCATCTGAGAAAGCAATGCCAACGTTTCGAGATGGGCCTGGTTGGCGTTCTCGGTAGCCGCAATCATGAAGAAAAGATGTGCTTTTTGGTTATCCAACGAGTCAAAATCAACACCCTCTTTGGAAAAACCGTACGCAATGCTAGGAGTTTTGACTGCTGCTGTCTTGGCATGCGGGATGGCGATTCCTTCTCCAATTCCGGTGGAGCCTTGTGCCTCGCGGGCGAGAATGGCCTGCTTCATTTCTTCCTTGCTGTTGAGCCGTCCAGCTTCGTCCAATTTTTCAATCAACTCATCTAAGACCGCTTCCTTGGAGGAAGCAGACAGAGGGAAAAGAATCGTTTCAGCTTTTAGCAAATCGGCAATGCGAATCTCGTTATTCATCGTTGAACCCCCTTTATCAAATGGCGGTTATTGTGATTTCCGGAAGAAATGCTTTTATCTTTTCATGTGTACAGAAGCCTTCCGACAGGGCAGTCGTGCTCCCAGCGGCGACAGCAAAACGAAACGCCGCTTCCGTATCCATTCCCTGCCTATAGCCATAAAGGAAACCAGCAACCATCGAGTCTCCGGCACCGATTGAATTGACTGGTTTGCGCTGCGGAATCTGGGCGACATAGGCCGCTTGCCGATTGACAAATACAGCACCCTGACCAGCCATCGACACGATGACGTTCTGTGCGCCCATTTGCAAAGACTTACGCGCCATGTCGATCGCCTCTGCTGGTGTGGCAATCGTCACCCCAAACAGTTCCCCCAACTCATGATGATTGGGCTTGATGAGAAACGGCTCTTCCGACAAACCGGTTTCAAGCGCTTTCCCCTTTGCATCGAGGAAGATACGTACGCCCTTGCCACGCAGCCGGTTCATGATCGTCTGGTACATATCAGACGGCAAGCTTTTCGGCACGCTTCCCGCGAGTACCAGATAATCGCCGCTTTGCAAGCTGTCGATCTGTTGCATCAGCTTTTGGAGCGCTTCTTCCGGGATGTCCGGCGAGACTCCGCTGATATCCGTTTCGGTCTGCGCCTTTATTTTTAAATTGATTCTGGAATCCTGTCCGATTTGGATCAAGTCATGAGAGATGTCGGCTTGCTCGATCTGCTGTTGAATAAACGCTCCCGTAAACCCACCGACAAACCCCAGCGCCGTGCTGTTTTCCCCGAGTATGCGGAGAACCTTTGATACATTTATGCCTTTTCCGCCAGCGACCTTCCACTCTTTTTGCGCCTGATGAATGGTTCCTTGCGACAGAGCAGTGATCCACAAGTGGTAGTCAATCGATGGGTTCAGGGTTACTGTGTAAATCATGCTTTCACCACTTTAAGAGTTGATAGTCTGCCGTAAACTTGTTGTTCCTCTTCGCTCAAACCGTCATCCGTGATTACCGTGATGCCTTGCAGGTCTCCTACTTTGGCAAAGGTGACCCTGGAAAACTTGTCAGAGTCGGTCAAGACAAATCGCTCGTCAGAAAACTGCAAGGCCAGTTGCTTGACGTATGCCTCATCTGGGTCAGGTGTGGTCAGACCGTGATGCTGGTCAATGCCGTTGGTTCCGAGAAAGCATTTGTCGAATCGGTATTGACTGAGTGCAGTAATCGCATCACGCCCCACCATCGACAGTGTAGCCGCTTTCAATTCTCCGCCCAGCAGGATCGTTCTAGTGTTTCGTTTGATAAGCTGAAGGGCAATGTCCACCCCGTTGGTAACGACCATAATATTTTCGTAAGGTAAATAGGGCAGCATCTGATACGTCGTAGTTCCCGCATCGATGAAAATCGAGTCGTGTGGTTTTATCAAACTGGCGGCATATTTGGCAATCGCCAGTTTCTCCCGCTCATGTTTGACTGATTTTTCCAGAATCGTCGGCTCTTCGATTTTGCTCTGCAGCACAGACGCCCCGCCGTGCACGCGTTTAAGCAAGCGCTGTTCTTCCAATTCGCTTAAATCTCGCCGGATCGTCGATTCCGATGCCCCAGTTGCTTCCACAAGCTCATGAATGCGCACAATATCTTTTTCTTTCACTAAAGCTACTATCAGTTGATGACGTTCAGGGGTTAGCATCGTATCCTCCCTTCTCCTAGTTGCACCAGGATTGATTTTGATTATACATCCAAATTCAATCAAAAACAATCATTAATAGTCACAATCAGTCAGGGATCGTTCACTCCTTCGGATAACAGACAAAGCCACCCCAAATCATCGGAGTGGCTTCCATATGAATCTATGCATAAACTTAGCTTGCCGAATGAACGCGGTCCTGACTTACTCTGCTTTCATTTTTTCAAGGACAAGCTCTATCGATTTCTCCTTGATGTGGGGGAAATCACTGATGATCCAGTGAGGAACGACATATACATGATTGTTTTTGACTGCTTTTAACTGCTTCCATAATTCGCTGTTAGTCAACTCTTGGAATCTCTTATCGGATTCTTTGTCTGGACCTTTGGCTGAATTTCCGACCTGAATGAAAATATGATCTGGATTCAGCTCCGGCAATTTTTCCATAGAAATAACTTCAAACTTTTTCATAGCTTCCACTTGCGGCAACGGCTTCAATCCCAAATCGCGGGCAAGCGTCGCGCCAAACAGTTGATTCGGTCCGTAAACCCGATATTCTTTTGCCATGACCCGCATGTAGAGCACAGTTTCATCTTTGCCAACTTTTTTCGCCAGCTTTTTCTTGGCTTCCTCGGCTTTTTGATCATAACGTGCCAACCATGTGTCAGCTTCCTTTTCCTTGCCAAGCATGCTCGCTAATTCACGGAAAGCAAGTCGCCAATCATCCTGGTCTGGTAAAATGATTGTGGGAGCTATTTTTGATGCTTCGTCATAAATTTTAGCATGGACTTCCCTGCCTATGATCAAATCAGGTTCTGCCTCCAGAATGGCTTCCAGATTCGGGTCATCTCCCAGATTTTTCACGCCTTCAAACGGGTTCCCCTCCATGTATTCCAAGTTCGTTTCTCCCTGGTAGGATGCCATGGCATAGGGCTTGATGCCAAGAGCGTAAAGAGAGTCAGCCAGCCGATAATCAAGCACTGCAATTTTCTTTGGCTCCCCTTTTATCGTCGTTTTTCCGGAATAGTGTTCAATGACCCGCTGTGCAGATGATTGATTGTTACCGGCAGTAGACATTTGTTCCTGGCTAGCACCGCAGCCGGTGAGGAACAAGCAGCTTGCCAGAATGAAAGAAAGTGCTGCGAACAAATTAGTGCTATTCTTTTTCATAAATCAGTGTCTCCCATTCCTATTCTCTTTTTGGTAATGATAATCATTTTCATTATATCGTAGCACAGTATAGTATATTTATTTCTTTTTATTTTTTCAAGCTTTTCATCCTTGCTCTGCTTTCCTCTTGAATTTTGTCCTTTAGCCTCCTATGAAAAAAAGAACCTCCAATCCAAAAACGGATCGAAGGTTCACTGTAAGATTGCTATTAACTAATTAACTATAAGCCAGTTCCTTTTTGCTTAGACCCAGCGCCTCGTCTGTCGAACGTTGAATCTCGTGGAGAAGCTCTTGGTTTTGCATGAGTGACACGCCATAAGAAGGAATCATTTCTTTGATTTTCGGTTCCCACTCTGCCATACGTTGCGGGAAGCATTTTTCTAATACCTCAAGCATAACCTGGACAGCTGTAGAAGCACCTGGAGATGCGCCGAGCAATGCAGCTACGGAGCCATCAGCGGCACTAACCACTTCTGTACCAAATTGAAGAGTACCTTTACCCGCTGGTGTATCCTTGATAACTTGCACGCGTTGGCCCGCTACCACGATATCCCAATCCTCGCTTTTCGCATTTGGAATGAACTCTCGTAGTTCTTCCATGCGCTTTTCATGCGATAACATTACTTGCTCGATCAGGTATTTGGTCAATGCCATTTCTTTTACGCCTGCCGCCAACATCGTCATAACGTTGTTCGGCTTTACGGAAGTGATCAAATCCATATTGGAACCTGTTTTTAAGAACTTTGGCGAGAATCCCGCAAAAGGTCCAAACAGCAAGGATTTTTTGTTGTCGATGTATCTGGTATCCAGATGCGGTACCGACATTGGAGGAGCGCCGACCTTAGCTTTACCGTACACTTTTGCATGGTGCTGCTCAACCACTTCCTGATTTTTACAAACCATAAACAATCCGCTTACCGGGAAACCGCCGATATGCTTGGACTCTGGAATACCGGTTTTTTGGAGCAGATGCAAGCTTCCGCCGCCACCGCCGATAAAGACGAATTTGGCAATATGCTCTTCGATGTTACCAGTGCCCATATTGTACACTTTCAATTTCCACATGCCGTCGCTCGTACGTTTGATATCCTCAACAGCATGGTTGTAGTTAATCGAGACGTCTTTCGTCTTCAAGTATTCAAACAACATACGTGTCAAAGCACCAAAATTGACATCCGTACCGGAATCGATTTTGGTTGCAGCTATTGGTTCATTCGATGCGCGGCCTTCCATGATGAGCGGAATCCATTCCTTCAGTTTTTCAGGGTCATCGGAGTATTCCATCCCTTGAAAGAGAGGATTGTTTGCCAGCGCTTCAAAACGCTTTTTCAAAAAGCTTACATTTTTTTCGCCTTGCACCATACTCATATGAGGTATTGGCATAATAAAGTCTTGCGGATTTTGGATGAGATTGTTTTTTACTAGGTAAGCCCAGAATTGTCTGGACAGCTGAAAATGTTCATTGATTTTAATGGCTTTGCTAATATCTATAGACCCGTCAGCTTTCTCGGATGTATAGTTCAGCTCACAGAGTGCCGCGTGGCCAGTACCCGCATTATTCCATTCGTTCGAGCTTTCTTCGCCTGCTTTTGCGAGTTTCTCAAAAACTTTGATTTCCAACTCCGGTGCCAATTCTTTCAGTAATGCTCCCAGAGTTGCGCTCATGACACCTGCACCAATCAAAATAACGTCTGTTTTTTGCTGTATGGAGCTCATAATACCCTTCCTTATCTACTGTTTTTGTAAAAAAGAAGTAGTAGCTCCTTGCCCCGTTGCAAGACGCTACGAAAACATCTTACCTTTCACAACTATAACTATATCATAGAAATTATTTATTGATTCAATTATCTATTATAATTAGAGGATTAATAACTATTTAATGTTGGTAAAAAAGGGAGGATTCCGCAAACAGTGCCTGATAAACCCGTAAAAATCATGGTCTTGCCTCAGTTTCTTGCAGGGGTTTAGGATTTGGTTTGTTCTTACCAGTGAGGAGCTTACCATATAAATTTCCCGTTACCAATGGTAAAAAACGGCAAAACAGATGCCTTAATCTCATATCTAAGGAGAGCTGGAGATGAACTCTTTGACCCACCTGACGAACAACATTCCGTGGCCGCGTTTGACGACAGCCTATGGCAGAGGGACGGACATTCCTCGGCTTATAGAGACCGGGCAATATGAGGAGTTGGCCAATCTAATCGAGCACCAAAGCACCTTGTGGCAGACGACGCCGTGGGTGCTGCTAATACTCTTGCAGGAGCTTGCCAAACAGCAACCAGAGCAGGTTTCTTCGCAGGAAATTCAGTTGTACTTGGCTGTAGCTTCTGCTATAAACGTGGACGAAATGGATTCGCAAAATGCGGTTGAGACCATGAACGAGCTATTGGACGAAAAGTACTTGTGGCCAGAGGACGAGGAAGACGATGAATTATGGTGGGAAGAAGAGGAGCCGCGGGGTTATGAGCAGGAAGCATTTTTCAGCTATTATTCCTTCAGTTATTTGCTGCTAAAAGATGCCATTCCCGTTTTTACCGCGATTATGAAAGGGAATGATAAGCTCGCTCCCTCTATTCAAGAGCTGCTGCTTATGCTCCAGTCAAAGGATGTTAGTACTGTCGAATAGGTATCGGAGTCTCTTTGATAGTACCCACCCCCGTCACCTTATGATGGGGTGGGTATTCCTAGCTGCTGTACATAATATCGATGGGCAACCTCTGCAATGCGATCCTGGTCTTCCCAGAAGCTCTGATCAAGCTGATCCAGCCGTTCTTCCTCTTCCTCTGTAAGGAACCGTGGAATATCCCAGAGTTGGGTGAGGCGGTTGTCCTCCGATAGATGCTCGATGCAGGCATATCCCGACTGGACGATTTCGAGTGCATGGACTGCCCCGATGGCTTGTAAGGCCCGTACCGCGTAGATATATGCCTCTTCTCCCCAGTTGCAAAAAAACTGCAAAAACCCGCCGTTATATACATCAGCTTCTAGTAGCCATAAGGCGGCAATCTCTTGTTCCTGTGAGGTCAGTGTGTTCCAACCCGAAGCATTCTTTTTCTGCACAAAGGCAGCGGCAAAATCGAACCATACGTCATGGATATCCAACTTGCTCAAAATGTACGCCCCCTAAATGTTTAATCCCTTCAAGATTAGATGTGCACAAATCACACGAAATAAATTAATCTTATATGAATACATAATGATTTGGTAGATGGTGGTAGATTCGCGTGGCTGGGATCTAAGAAAAAGAATCGTTTAGGAGGTTTGCAATGGATCAGGTACTTATCGAACAATTGAATTGCTGGCATGAAGAAGACGAACACCAGCAAATTGTGGACTTGCTGCTAACCGTTCCTGAGGAGGAGCGAGAGTATGAGGCGGTCAGCCGACTGGGAAGAGCTTATAACAACTTGGGTCTATATGAAGAAGCTCTCAACCAATTAAAGAAAATTGCTGAAGCAGGTCAACAAGACCCAGTCTGGCACTTTCGGGTAGGCTATGCCCTCTATCATTTGAAACGATTTGAAGAGGCGGCACAGTCATTCCGTACCTCAGACAAGTTCGAAACCGGTAATCAGAATACTGAATCATGGTTAAGGTGGAGCTTGCAAAAAGCGGAGAAGCAGCAAAGACAAGAGCTTCGGATGGCTGCTAAAAGGGCAGCGGCTGTTGAAGGTTCAGCATCGGAGGAAGTTCCTTTTTCAAACATGTCACTTGAAGACTTTTGGGATGACAGCGAGTACGCGAAAAAGGCATATCAATCCGCGCCACCCACGGATGAACTGATCGCATCGATTGAGGAAGAGCTGGGATACAAACTCCCTGCCTCCTATCTTGCACTAATGAAGCAACAAAATGGCGGCGTTCCGAAGAACACGTGCTTTCCAACAGAAGACCCTACCTCCTGGGCTGAGGATCACATTGCCATTACGGGTATTCTGGGCATTGGTCGAGAGAAAAGCTATTCGCTCTGTGGGGATCTTGGCAGTCGATTTATGATTGAGGAATGGGGATATCCCGACATTGGAGTCGTCATCTGCGATTGTCCTTCAGCAGGTCATGACGTAGTGATGCTGGATTACCGGGCATGCGGTAGAGATGGTGAACCCGAAGTCATCCACGTCGATCAGGAAAGCGATTATGAAATTACGTTCTTGGCTGAAAATTTCGAGGCGTTTATCAGAGGCTTGGTGAACGAAGAAGAATACGATACCTCCGAGGAGGACAAGGAAGCGGCTCTTTACAAAGTAGCCCACGGGAAATTCTCTTCTTTGCTGGAGGAGCTGTGCACGCCCGTATCGGAAGTGGAACAAATTGAACAGAAAATACGCAGCATTTGTACACGGATTGTAGAGGAAAAAGGCTTTTTCTCTTTTCATGCGGATGAACTCTCGTATCTGATGTACGATGTGCAGTTTTGGCTATACACAAAGTCATACCCCGATACCACTCGTGAACAGTACCTCGCTGTCTATGAGAAAATGATTGCCTTTGGCGGGGAATTCGGTCAAGGCGGCTATGCTCCGGGCTGGATTAGCGAATGGCTGGATCGTCGCAAGGAGGAAGGCCGGATCGTACAGGAAAATGGACACATCCGTTTTACAGATCAGTTCGCTGCGGAAGTGATTCAGCAGCTGCGAGAAGCCTAAAATACTTGGGAAGCAACAAAGAGCCCACATGGTCGCGGGCTCTTCTTTTATTTCCACTGATTGCGAGCGAATCCCTGATTGCTATGCCGTACTACTCATGAAAATCGAGCCCTGATCTGACCTCTTTCACATACCCTGCCCGAATGACGAAATCTCCGAAATGTTCGCCTTCCTCACGTTCTTTCGCATACCGATTTAAGATCGGCCGCAGTTCATTCAGTATTTCTGCTTCTCCGATGTTTTCACGATACAGCTTGTTCAATCGATTCCCGGAGAAACCACCGCCCAAATACATGTTGTATTTACCGACAGCCTTCCCAATAAAAGAGATTTCCGCGAGTGCAGGTCTTGCGCATCCATTTGGGCATCCTGTCATGCGAATGACGATCTCCTCATCGCGCAAACCCGCCTCATCCAAGATCAGCTCGATCTCATCCAGCAATGTAGGCAAATAACGCTCTGCCTCAGCCATCGCGAGTCCGCAAGTCGGCAACGAAACACAAGCCATGGAGTTTCTCCGCAGTGCAGAATAGGCAGCTCCATCGGTGAGCCCGTATGCTTGAATGATCTGTTCAATTTCCGGCTTCTTTTCACTGGTGACATTTCCAATGAGGAGATTCTGATTCGGCGTCAGGCGGAAATCCCCTGTATGCACCTTAGCAATTTCCCGCAGGCCAGACTTCAGGAGGTAGTTGTCCTCGTCTTTTACACGGCCATTCTGAATGAAAAGGGTAAAATGCCAGTTATCGTCGCTCCCTTTTACCCAACCGTAGCGATCGCCATTATGCTCGAAGCGATAGGGGCGTGCCTGCTCCAGCTCCCAGCCCAGTCGCTGCTCCAGTTCATGGATAAACCATTCAATACCGCGGTCGTCGATCGTATATTTGAACCGAGCGTGCTTTCGTACCGCGCGATCCCCGTAGTCTCTCTGGATCATGACCGTTTTCTCGGCGACCTCCAATACTTGTTCCGGTGTAACGAAGCCGATTACCCGCGCCACCTGCGGATACGTTTTGGGATCGCCGTGGGTCATTCCCATTCCGCCCCCGACCGCTACGTTGAAGCCCAGCAATCGACCTTCCTCATGAATGGCGATAAAGCCCAAATCCTGTGAAAAAACGTCAACATCATTGGCAGGCGGTACGGCGATGCCGATCTTAAACTTGCGCGGCAGATAGACAGGGCCGTAGATCGGTTCTTGCTCTACCCCATCCCGACTGTCGACAACCTTTTCCTCATCCAGCCAGATTTCATGATAGGCGCGGGTTCGGGGGTCCAGATGATTGCTTATTTTTTTGGCCCACTCGTAAACCTCTTGATGAACTTCCGACTCGTACGGATTTGGATTGCACATGACATTGCGGTTGACGTCCCCACAAGCAGCCAATGTACTTAACAAGGCCTCGTTTACTTCTTGAATCACCTGCTTCATATTCCACTTAATCACGCCATGCAGTTGAAAAGACTGACGAGTCGTCAGGCGAATCGTCCCATTCGCAAACTGCTGGGCGATATCGTCCATCATGAGCCATTGCTCTGGCGTGACAACGCCACCAGCGGCACGCACACGCACCATGAATTGATAGGCTGGCTCCAGCTTCTGTTTGCTCCGTTCGTTGCGAAGATCCCGGTCATCCTGCATGTAGCTGCCATGAAATTTCATCAAGCGATTATCATCCTCAGGAATCGACCCAGAAATCCTGTCTTCCAGCGTTTCCGCCAGACTTCCCCGCAAGTAATCGCTTCGGCGTTTAATGTCCTCTACATCGCTGTGAGGAGCACTGTTTGGCGAAAGCAAATGATTTTCTGACATGGTTACATCTCCCCTCTCATTCTTTCTCAACACTCAGTAGACATCTCGCTGATAGCGTTTTTCCTGCTGCATCCGTTTCAAATACGCAACAGCTTCCTCTGAATCAAGTCCGCCCTCTTGTTGAAGAATGCTGACCAGGGCAGCGTGAACGTCGTGCGCCATCTTTTTCTCGTCTCCGCATACGTAAACGTGCGCCCCATCCCGCAGCCATTGGTAAAGCTCTTTGCTCTTTTCAAGCATCCGGTGCTGAACATACACTTTTTCGCTCGTATCTCGAGAGAACGCGACATCCATATGCGTCAGTACGCCCTGTTTGAGCCAACGCTGCCATTCGAGCTGATAAAGAAAATCTGTGGAGAAATGCTGGTCACCAAAGAAAAGCCATGTCTTGCCCGTCGCTCCAAGCTCCTCCCGTTCCCCCAGAAAAGCGCGGAATGGAGCGACACCCGTTCCGGGACCAATCATGATCAGCGGAATGTCCGGGTTAGCCGGTAGCTTAAAGTTGGGGTTATGCTGAACAAATACTGGCAGCGTATCACCCGTCTCCAAACGATCCGCGATATAGCTGGAGCAAACGCCGTAGCGATCTCGGCCATTAGCCTGATAGTGAACATTGCGAATTGTCAGATGAACTTCGTCCGGGTAGGACTTTAAGCTGCTTGAGATCGAATAGAGACGCGGCGGTAGCTTTCTCAGGATGGAGACAAATTCTTTGGCAGGCACGCCCTTCAAATCGTAGTCCTCCACCAGATCTAGCAAATCGCGATTTCGAACATAATCACGAAGCTTTTGCTCCTGTCCTTCCGCAAGCAGTTCCTGTAACCCGGTTCCTGATGATAGCTTTCCCGCTTGTTCCAAGAGAGGCTTGGTGAGAACCGTGATTTCAAAATGACTGGACAAGGCCTCTTCCAACGGGAGCTCTTCCCCGTTTTTGTTTATCGTAACAAGCTCTTCCGGCTTCCAACCCATTGCGTCAATCAGCTCACGGACAAGGCCAGGATGATTTTTAGGATAGATCCCCAAACAATCACCCGGTTCATACTCGAGATTGGAACCCTCAAGGGAGATTTCCAAGTGACGGGTTTCCTTATCTGATCCCCGTCCGTTCAGATTCAAGTTCTCCAAGACCACAGCCTGAAATGGATTGGATCGTGAATATTCGGTCTGTGACCCTGACCCCACTGCACCGCTCACGATTGCGCTTGCAGCAGCAACTTGGGTCGCCGTAGTTTCGCTCAGAGAGGCCAGGACCTGATTCATCCATTCAGAGGCTTGTTCATCGTAATCCACATCGCAATCGACCCGTGGAGTTAGACGCTTGCCGCCTAGCTCTTCCAACCGCTTGTCGAACTCTTTGCCAGTTTGGCAGAACAATTCATAGGAGGTATCGCCCAATGCCAGCACAGAAAAACGCAGGCCCTCCAATTTAGGCGCTCTTTTGCTGTGCAGGAACTCATGGAAGGAGATGGCGTTATCGGGTGGTTCACCATCCCCGTGTGTGCTTACCACGACAAGCAGGTTTTCAACCTTTTTCAACGCATTCGTCTTGAAGTCGCTCATAGAGGAAAGAGTTACGTGGAAGCCGTGCTCCTGAAGCTTTCCAGTCAGCACCTTGGCCAGCTTTTGGCTGTTCCCGGACTGAGACCCGAAAAGCACTGTCACCTCTTTGGAAATGACTTGCCCATTCGTAGCTGAAGTGGCTGGAAACCCAGCGGACATCGGTGCTTCCACTTTGTGAAGAGCTGCAAGATACCCGCTCAGCCAAACCTTTTGCACCTCCGAAAGCGTAGGCAACAACCGATTTAGGAGCTCTACTTGTTCCTGACTGAAAGGACTGTCTGTCACCTTAAGTACCAACGATATGCACCTCACACGAGAAAAAATTAATTCCGAGTAATCTTATATGATTATTTACTTTAAGCTACCACAGCGAGTAGAATCCGAGCAATTGGAATTCGTTATTGTCATCATAAGTTTTACTAATCGTTGGAAAACAGCATAAAAAGGCCCGGTCCACAGAGTAGGAACCGGGGTGGTACCATAGAAAAAGCTACGGTTATCTGAAAGACACCGTAGCTAATCAAATAGAGTTACATGCAGTTTTCTATCCCTACCAAAATAAGTCTCGACTCTATGTAGTGGCGATCAGGAATTCTTCTCCGTTTGGCAGTGAAAGACCATCGGTGCGGCCAGTAAAGTAACGCTGGTTAAGTTCTGCGGAGGAAACATGCCGGACTTCTCGAAAACCTGCTTCGCGGGCCAGCGCCAGCATCTCCGGCGGTGTGAAAAAGCTAATGAAAGGCGTGCCGCTTGACCGCGCTCCCTTTTCTGCCTCTTCAACTTCGGGCCGCTCCTTAGTTTCTGTAAAGTTGAAGGGGAGCAAAAACGTCATAGCCAGCGTGGAGCCCGGAGCAAGCGTCGCTACTTGACGCAGCGTAGCCACAATCGCATCCTGGGTAAGGTACTGAGTGACACCAGTGGATGCTACCACAGCTGGTCGGCTAGCATCAAAGCCGGAGTTCTTGAGTTGCTCCCACCAGGACCAGCCTGCCTCAAAGTCAACAGGCACAAATCGTAACCACTCGGGGATGCCAAAGCCCAGCTCGCTCAAGCGTTGCTTCTTCCAACCCTGCGTGTCTGGCTGATCGACCTCGAAGATCCGCATCTGAGAGGCGATTTTCGGTCGGCGCTGAGCAAAGGTGTCGAGGCCAGCGCCGAGGATGACGTACTGGGTGACGCCTTGCCCGAGCTGTTCGGTGACCAAATCCTCAATAAAACGAGCACGGGCCACAATAGATGCTCGAAATCCGCTAGTGCTCCCCTTATAATCAAGGGGAATTTGCCATGTCCCAGATCGCGGCAACGAGTACGTAAAAGAAGCCGGATACCCATGAATGATCCTGTTGAGGTTTGCAAAAACTGAGTCACATCCCATTGTGCTACAAAGCGATCCCCATTAGTATATTATGGAAGGGGGTAGAATTCCGTTGAAAACAGCGAGTGAGATACTTTCGATCATCAGTCATGACCGTTTTTTAGAGAATGTCTTCCATAAAGATGTTGATTGGGACGCTGAATTAGACGCTAGGGATGCTGTTGAATTTGATACGGCATGGAGTTCTGGTTACAAAAAAGTTGATGAAATTGACCCCTCTGAAAATACTGTGATCAGAGAAATTAGGGAATTTGTATTCAAGCAAACTTTTCGGATAACCCAGAATTCAGAGCTGGCAGGGTATGCGTCAGATGACTTTGGTCTTATTTCCAAGGCGTTTGAAAACAAGATCAATATTGAATTTATCAATAACCTATGGGATTCCTACCTGCAAGGGAATTTCCCGAATTGCAGTATATGTGAATGAATCTTCATACATAGCGATTATGAGAGTAGTCAAAAAAGACCGGAGAAGCATATAAAATATGCACTCCGGTCTTCTTGGATTAGGAAAGAGAGTTCTTTTTACTTTTTGGTTGCTGCTTCAATATCTTTGTACGCCCAATGAGTTGGAGGTACATCCGGCCAGCTTTGTCCTATTACTGAACTTAATTGCGAATGGTTCAGCAAACGATTGATGATGGTGACCGTTTCTGCTCGAGTCAATGTCTTTTGGGGTTGGAATGTACCATCAGGATAGCCGGCCAAGTAGCCTTCTTTACTTACTGCCGCAATAATCTGAGTTGCCCAGTGATCTGCTGGCACATCGTAGAAGTTGTTCGGCATGCCGTCTCCATTTAATCCCAGATATTTGTATACGATGGTCGCCATTTCCTTGCGTGATTCCGCCTCCCGGATTGAACGTGCCATTCGAAAAATCGTTCATCAGCCCTGCTTCATTCGCTCTTCTAATCGCATCTGCCGCCCAAGGATTGTTTTTAAGAGGTGTCCTGAATATCTTGTCGAAAACTATTCTTTATGAGAATAATGAAACTGTCCCAAACATAGACAAGTATTGTTTATTGCCAACCTGTTCTTCAACTTGCTAATAACCGAACCTAGAGGGGGGCATGACTTACATCCATAATTGGGGGATTAAGAGGTTGCTACTATTACGAATTGAGGGTACGGAATGAAATGAAAACAGTCGCCTGGAAATGGACGAAAATGATCGTTGTTGCTCTACTAATGGTGACAGCCATTCGCTTACTCTGGATGAGTTTTCTCACCACCTTTGACTACGCTGAAAAACCAGTCGCTGTACAAGGGGTGCTTGATTTACGCGGGTGGGAATTCTCGGGATACCAAACATTACGGTTGGATGGGGAGTGGGAGTTCTACCCTTCTCAGTTCATAGAGGGAAACGTTCTTAAGAAACCTGAGGAAAAGACATACCTCCAAGTGCCCAATCGATGGGATGAAGCATTTGTTGAGGAGGAAGGTATACCGGACTCGTTCCGCTTCGGCACGTATCGACTACGCATCTTGCTTGATCCGGAACAGGAACAGACACTTGGGATCAGGATCAATGAGCTTCGAACTGCCTCGGCCATCTATGCCAATGGGAAGTTAGTATCCCAGGTGGGACACCCGGCAACCAGCTTCATAGAGCACCAAGCACGCAATATCCCCTATACTGTCAAACTGACACCAGAACAAGGCCAAATAGAGTTGGTTATCCATGCTTCCAATGATGCCGGAGCAGGAGGAATCACAAAACCCATTCGCTTCGGTACGATAGATGCAGTACAGATGCGGACGATCCTCTCCATCAGTTTGCAATTATTATTACTCGTCGTGTTTCTGATCCATAGTTTATATGCCTTGCTCCTGTACTTCTTGGGTGCCAGAAATAAAGGCTTGGTATATTTCTCTTTGGTCATGATTTGTGGAGTATTGACTGTGGTGACAGCCGATGACAAGTTGTTATTTGTCTGGTTGCAACTCGATTATGATTGGACAGTTAAGTTGACGTATCTCGTCTATGTTGGTGCAGTCGCCTTCATACCTGCCTTGTTTCATCATCTACTTCCTGCCTATCTGAACAGAAGGATTTTACAAGGTTTCGGTGGCTTGTGCAGCTTATACGCCATGTTCATCCTCTTCGTACCTGCTGGAACTATCTTAGCGGTGAGAATGCTCTCTATCGTGATGCTCCTATCCGTCCTTATTTCTGCCTACATACTCTGGAAAGCCATTCGGGACAAGGAAGACATTATATTTCTCCTGCTAGCTTGCTTGTTTGTAGGGGTGAATGTGATCTGGACGATTGCTTATGGCATATTAGGCTTAGAATTTATTCACTACCCCTTCAACCTGATCTTTGCCGTACTTGCTTTTGCGGCATATTGGTTTAGACGATTTTTCCGGGCAACGACTGAGACGAAACATCTTGCTGAGAAATTACAGCAAGAGGATAAGCGCAAGGACGAATTTTTGGTGAATACTTCTCATGAACTGAGAAACCCATTACACGGCATCATCAATATCACACAAGCGATTATCGAGGATAAAAACAATCCCCTTCATGAAGAACACAAAAAGCGTCTGGATATTCTCCTGCATGTCAGTAGACGTCTGACGCTCATGCTAGATGATCTGCTGGATGTAACCCGATTAAAAGAGAACACCATTCGCCTGCATGAGAAAAAATTAAACCTGCAGTCTATCTTCGCTGGTGTTTTCGATATGGCGAAACTGATGCTGGACGGAAAGCCGATTGCTTTAAAAGTGGAAATAGACGATTCGTTTCCTTCTGTTCGGGGAGATGAAAACCGGCTGATTCAAATTCTTTTCAATTTGGTGCATAACGCCATTAAATTTACAGATGAAGGAACCATCACAATTCGCGCGACAACGTCTAACGGATTTGCGCATATCCAAGTAGAGGATACTGGGGTTGGTATCGAGGAAAAAGCTTTGCAAACCATTTTTCAACCTTATGAACAAGCGGAACTGAATTCAATCAGAGCAAGTGGCGGATTCGGGCTTGGCTTACATATTTCCAAACAGTTGGTCGAGCTGCACGGCGGTACGCTATCGGTTCAGTCCACCCTGGGAAAAGGCTCTGCCTTTACCTTTACACTCCCACTAGCTACAGATTCCGTTCCAATAGAAGAAAACAGCGCTCAGACATGGATGCAGACTTCCCTAGAAATGGTCGCTGCAACGACGGATCGAATCACGACACCGATAGAAACGGTTTCTTCTATGAATAGAAAAGCAAAAATTATCGTTGTGGATGACGACAGTATTAACCTGAACATCCTCCGCAAAATGCTTGAATCAGATCAATATGAAGTAAGTACGGCAACCAGCGCTCAGCAAGCCCTGTCCATACTGGAACGCAAACCGGTGGATCTGGTCATCTCAGACGTCATGATGCCTCACGTATCCGGCTATGAACTAACACGCATCATCCGGGAACGATTCTCTGTTTTAGAACTGCCTGTCCTGCTCTTGACCGCGCGCAATCGCTCCGAGGATATTGTAGCCGGCTTTCAAGCAGGGGCGAACGACTATGTTAAGAAACCCGTCGATGCTTGGGAATTAAAGGCGAGAGTAAAAGCCTTAACAGAGTTTAAAATATCCTTCGATGAACGTTTGCGTATGGAAGGAGCATGGTTACAATCACAAATCGAACCTCATTTTTTATTTAACGCATTGAATTCAATTGCCGCCTTGGGACTCCAGGACTTCACGAAAATGCAGGCACTGCTTGATGAGTTTAGCAACTATTTGCGTTTGAGCTTCGACTTTCATAATTCTGAACCCATTATTTCGCTTCACGATGAACTTGATCTCGTTCGATCTTATTTGTATATCGAGAAGCAACGATTTGGCGATCGATTGCAAGTGGAATGGGATCTGGACCCTGATCTTGATTTTGGCTTACCGCCCTTATCCATACAACCACTAGTCGAAAATGCAATCAAACACGGCTTAATGCAACGCACAAGTGGAGGAACACTCTGGATTCACATCAAAGACAAAGAGGAGTATTTCGAAGTTTCAATCCAAGACGATGGGGAAGGGATAACAGAGGAAGATCTGAATCAACTTTTCAGCCAAACAAGGCATGGCAAAAAAAGAGCAAGCGTAGGTCTGCGAAATATTGAACGGCGTCTAAAACAACTATATAACCAGGGATTAATGATTGATAGCTCACCTGAACAAGGTACGAACGTCACTTTTAGAATCCCGAAATAAGGAATAAGCCACTTGGTTTATTCCTTATTTTTCTGCTTCCAAAGTTCATACCATTCTGTAATAGCCGGATTAGGCTGTTCTTGCAATTCGTTCCATAACACACTCGTTAGTTGATCATATTGCTTGTGAACGGAAGAGTGCCTTCCCATGTCAGCAAATATTTTCATAAGGAAAAAATAAGCTTCTTCCTCGAGCGGATAACGCTGACAAATGTCCAAACATAGCGTGATGGCTTTGTCCCATTCATTATTGACGTAATACCAATCCACCATTTTCACGGCGGTTTGCACCCATTGCAGTTGTAATCTTTGACGCTCGCTTTCTGCCCATATGTAATGATGCTCTTGCAAATAATCTCCTTTACACAGAGCTATGGCTTGTTCATATTCGCCAATCGTCTCCGCAGATAAGGATAAGTCAGAACGAAAAAAACGCTCAAACTGATCCACATCCAAGATGGTTTGTTCTAGTCTTACCTTATACCCTTCTGATGTATTGCTGATTTGAAAGTATTTACTAATTGGCGCCAACGTTTTGCGAATATGATAGATAGCCGTATACAATTGATGATAGGCTTTTTCCGGTTCAAGCTCTGGCCAAAGCAACTCAATGATCGCCGTTTTATTAACCGCTGTTCCCCTGTGTTGAACCAAATATAAAAACAACTGCTGCACCTTGGCAGTTCGCCAACGAAGTGGGATTTCCTGGCCTCCATCTACAATCGTTACTTGTTGAAACAGAGTCATTTGTAAATTCTCCGATTTCTGAAGGGAGAAGGTCGCCTGTTCCTCCATCATCGATTGAATTCGTTTCATTGTATTTTGCAGACGTTGCTTGCCTACTGGCTTTAAGACATAGTCAAGGGCGTTCAGCTCAAATGCTTTAATCGCATATCGCTCATATGCGGAGACGAAGACAATTTGTAATTGAGGTTTCACTTCCAAAAGCTGTTCGGCCAACTCGATACCGTTTAGCTTTGGTATTTGAATATCCAAAAAGACAATATCAATCTCATTTTTTTCAATCTCACGTTTACCAATCATCGGATCTGTAAACTTGCCAACAATTTCAAAATCGCCGATATTTAATAACTGATGCTCTAAATAATTTAGTGCCAACTCTTCATCGTCGATTAAGATCGCTTTCATCATGTTCCCCACTTTAATATTCTACCTATTTTCTAAACTATTCCCTCCCTGAACTTTTACTCAAACATTCCCGCTCTTCGGTTACTGCTCAACTTGCCTTTCACTCTCTTCCTCTTGTATCGCTGGATTTTCATTAAGCCGGACTTTATAGGACTCGCCCCATACTTTCATTGACATAATGACTGGTTCCAGAGTCCTTCCGAAATCAGTAAGGGAGTATTCCACTCTTGGAGGAACCTCTTTATATATTTCGCGATGGATAATGCCATCCCGTTCAAGCTCTCTTAACTGCAATGTGAGCATAAACTGCGTGATTCCCGGATTGAGGCGCCTGAATTCATTGAATCTTTTCGTTCCGTTCAGGAGCTGATAGAGAATGATCCCCTTCCACTTCCCACCAATAACATCCAGCGTTGTTTCAACCGGACATGCTTGCATATCTGGACTTGCTCCATATTTCTTTCTTCGGTCTCCCATCAGCTTATCCCCCAATGGTTTGATTTTTAATACTATACCATAAAAATATGCGTACTTACTTAAAGTAATTGAATCGATTTACAATGCTACTATACAACATTTCCTATTTGAGAGGATGAATACACATGAATACTCACCAAAAGATGAAAGCTGTCGGTGCTTACCAGTACCTCCCTATATCCAATCCGGAAAGCCTTGTTGATCTGCACTTGGATAAACCGGAACCTACAGGCCGCGATTTGCTTGTACGGGTAAAAGCAATCTCCGTCAACCCAGCAGACGTAGGCGTCCGCGAAAGTCATAACTACGAAGCCGATTCACCGAAAATTCTTGGTTGGGATGCCGCTGGAATCGTAGAACAAGTCGGTCCTGACTGCCAATTGTTTAAACCTGGGGACAAAATCTATTATGCGGGCAGTGTGTCTCGACCAGGCAGCAACAGTGAATTCCACTTAGTTGATGAACGAATTGTGGGAAATATGCCGCGAAGCTTGGATTTCGCTGCCGCCGCCGCATTACCACTTACTTCGATAACTGCATGGGAGGGCCTTTTTGATCGCTTAGGAATTAGCCTAAATAATGCAGGGGAAAACAAAAGCATACTGATTATCGGTGCAGCTGGAGGAGTAGGATCGATTGCTATTCAACTTGCAAAATTAGCAGGTTTGACCGTCATCGGTACTGCTTCACGTCCAGAGTCAATTCAATGGGCTAAAGGTCTCGGCGCAGATTTTATCATAAACCACAACAACCCGTTTCTCCCTCAACTCAAAGAAGTTGGTATTGACGCCGTAGATTATATCTTTTGCTTGAATGATACTGTTCAACATCTTGAAAATATGGCGGAAGTCATTGTCCCCCAAGGTAAAATTTGCGCTATCGTTCCTACAAATAAGGCTACCTGGGCAGGGAGCTTGAAAATGGACTTGCTGTTTTCTAAAAGTGTAACGTTTGTATGGGAGTTCATGTTTACACGGTCCTTGCTTCAAACCAATGACATGATCAAACAACACGAATTGTTAAATGAACTGGCAGACTTCATCGATGATGGAAAAATAAAAACTACGCTGACTGAACGACTGGAGCCGATCAATGCTGCAAACCTGCGTCTCGCGCATGAGAAGCTGGAATCTGGACGGGCCATTGGAAAAATTGTTTTAGAAAACTTCTGATAGGACGAAGACGAAGTAGGCACGTTTGGTTCCAAAAAGCAGTAATGTGAATAAACAACGCTAAGGCCCCTTGCTACTATGGGGCCTTTTTGAATACAAAGATAAAAATTTTCCTTTACTAGTGATACAGCAATTCGTCAACTATATCCTGCCGTGTTGAATTTCCTTCCCGATCCTCCCGTGCTCCGGGATTATCCAGAATCATCATAAGTGGAGCCTTCGGATTTCCTTCACCCCAGATGACACGATTCCGCTGCTTGGATAGTTCGCAAATCTCACAATGCTCTATACCATTGGGCGCTTGTTCTTCAGGTAAGATTACATAGGGATGATCCATTCTCTTATGGTGCAGCTCCTTTCTAATCCAGGAACTTCAAATCTCTATTTTTGTCTCCAGAAACTCAAGGTACTTTGGATCATCTTCCATAAAGATCGCAATCCCGGCACCCATATAAGCCCGGGTCAGTTCATCTGCTGCTTTTTCAAGGTTTTCCTGCTCGTAATACAACTGCCCTAGCCGCAGATGAATGTAGGGATTGCCCAACCCCTCCGGACACTGTACAGCATTAAAGAAACACTTGAATGCTTTATCGTAATTCTTCATTTGAAAATGGACATCCCCAATAGCCACATATATCCACGTTGCGGCCTTCCATTCTCGATGATTTTCCGGCAATAATCGCAGGGCCGCGACGTACTTATTCTTGCCCTCCTCAAGATTGCCTGCTCTCACCAAATCATCGCCTTGTTTACACAGCACGGTAATTTCGGCATGGGTGGAATCTGAAAG
Source organism: Brevibacillus brevis (assembly GCF_022026395.1). Classification (NCBI taxonomy): domain Bacteria; kingdom Bacillati; phylum Bacillota; class Bacilli; order Caryophanales; family Paenibacillaceae; genus Brevibacillus; species Brevibacillus brevis. The sequence continues at coordinate 6,103,917 of NZ_CP041767.1, forward strand.
TTTCACCGTAATTCTCTCCTATCCTGTGCGATTTGAAGCCGCTGTAGGTATTCGCCTCTCAGCAACGCACTATTGTTTTTTGACTTTCATCAAAAATAATTGCGCCTGGTATCGCCGACAAGTAGTCTATCGCCCAAATAATATGATTCGTGAAATCCCGTCCTTCATCAGGGGAGAATACGAAGCGAATGCGTTCGGCACAATCTTTGATTTCAGGCGGACAATCCTTGGTGACGCTCGCAATGTAATTTACATCTTCAGCTACACTACGGCCAGTTTCAAAATGAGCTGTAAAATTCCATCCCGGCCAACGGAGAATCAAGTACTTCTCGCGCGTAAACGGATTTGCTGATACTCCTATTTCCAATCCGTTCTTTGTTTCAAAATCAAAGTAGGCGCTTAACTCAGAAGCAAGACGCTCATGAGAGTAAGGATCGGAAGACTTCGCAAGGTAGGCATGTATTACCGACATAATTTTCTCCCCAATCTACTGGATATGCTCAACCGCCAATCCAATTCCGAAATTCTTCAGCAAGTTCATTTCGGTTCAAGCGGGCAATCCAATCACATTCCAGTGCATTTGTGTCATCCGATACAGTAAAGACCAATACTCCAGATTCACTCATATCGGAGAAAAAACCTTCCTTTTTCAGTGATTCAAGCGCAGCCACGCAACACTCATAAACCTTCTCTTTATATTCCCTGTGTCTTTCCGCCGACTGCATACTCATCACTTCGTTATACAAGTGGTTGGATATATCTTTAAAGCACTCAGCACCTTCAAACTCATGATCCCATTCTGCTGGACTCCAGCGATAATAAATAGCATCATCAGGGTCTCCGGCAATCATTTTGTTCAAGTGATCGGTTGAGTTTACCGCCGGACATACGGTGATTGCATCCGAGTCGGAATACAAGGCGTAACCACAAAAGCTTTGTCCTGCATATTTGTTTCTTACATGCTCGAATGCAGCCTTAGCAGCCGCCTCGATTTTTAATTGCAGCACTTGAAAATCCATGTTCTCTCCTTTGTCCTACTTTAGTCGAGCCTGTAACGACAGGATTAGAGGAGACTTCCCCCCTCCGGCTTCGAGGCAACCCTCGCGGTTAAGGATAAAAATTTCCCCATTACTTGTGGTATGGTCAGCTTAACGGTGCCAGCTCATCTGCGATCATTTTTGCCTTTTCCGCAAGCTCTCTCATTTCATCGGCCGGAACAAGCTCGGCTAATTCGTAAGCCAGCGGATCACGGGAAAACTTGTACAACTCATCCCGAAGCAGGTTCCTTTTTTCTTCGGAGGCATCTATATAAAGTTTGAGCGGCTGCCTATCCTCATCCAAATCATGCAAATCGACATAGCCTGATTCCGCCAGTAGGGGCTGAACCTCATGCAATATCTGCTCCCGCGTAAAGGGTGAGGCTTTCATCGACTTTTTGCCTGCGGCACTCCCCGCAGATTTGGAACTTTCAACCCTAGTCCTGCCCGGCCGATAATCCAGCATGATAAAGTTAAAGATGCCTACTTGCAGCGTGGTGCGTAAGACCACTTCTTCTGCATTCTTTCGAGTTTCCTGTTCGTCAAACCATTTATGAATCGCCGTTTTCATCTCTTCCAGCGCTTCTTTTTGTAATTCGTTCATTGTCTCCCGCCTTTTTGCGTGTTCGATCTTTTTTCATATAATCATACTATGAAATTGGAAAAGCTTGTTGGAATTGTATACCTGTCCCTGAGATGGGCTAAAGCTCAATAGCAAAAGGGAGAACGCCATATAGGCCGTTCTCCCTTTAGTTTATCTGACATATGCAACACTTTTACGATTTTTCGCCGTCACTTATGATAAGGCTCACCTTAACGGATCTATCGGCGAAAAGTAAGAAGGAGCTGCCACAGAGCTTCTCATTCCAGCAAAAGTAGTTTTAGCTGTGTGTCTATGAATAGAGTTTTCGCATTGGCTGCTGTTCATTCGGACTCAGTACCGCCAGTGTTTATTACGCCTCTAGGCTCCACCAACATGATATGGCATTCCTTTTCGGTGAAAGGCTTATGATCGGCTCCCCCCGGGACAATAAACATCTCACCCTTGGAAATTTTCACTTGGCCATCACGAAAAGCAATGAACATCTCTCCTTCGAGCACAATAAATACCTTATCCGTCCCTTGATGCCCGTGCCACATAAAATCCCCAGCAATCTTAATGAGCTTAAATTGATAGTCATTTATTTCAGCAACGACTTTCGGAGACCAGAGATCGTTGAATGTAGATAGCTTCTCATTCAGATTAATAGCTTGGTAATGCATGTGAATCCCTCCTCATTTTTCTCGACTTTTTAGAGCTTACGCAAGGCACTTGTTATATTTTGTAAAGCGTATTCGATAGCTAATGGGCCACCAGTAATAGCAGACGTATCCATTAAATGAACATTTCCTTTCTTAACGGCATTGAGATTATTCCACACATTGCTTTGTTTTAAGTCATTCATTAATTTTTCCTTTTTGGTAATGTCACCGATAAGGAAAATATGGTCTGCTTCAACCGTTGATATTCCTTCAAACGTAGTAAATTTATTAGTCGTACCTTTAAATATATGGTCTGGTGTAAGTCCCAGTCCCTTCTCTTTATCAAACGCAAGTATATAGACCGGATTTCCTTCACCCAGGACATTAAACGTTTTTCCATCCCACGACAATATAAGGGCTACTGACTCTCCTTCAATCGATTTTAATGCTTCGCGCCCAGTTATGATTTCTTTCATCATTTTATCAATGACTTTTTCCGCTTCATCTTCTTTTCCAATAATCTCGGCTACTGTTCGGAGTCCATATTGCCAATCGTCATAGATGTCCTTGGATTTTAACGTAATGACTGGCGCAATCTTTCCTAGTGAATCATACATTTTTTCATGATTCTCAGTTGCTAAAATAATGTCAGGCTCTATCGATAGGATTTTTTCAATATTAGGTGATAATTTTTCTCCTAATTCATCAGCAGAATCCAGCTTTCCTTTTAAATAGGTTAAAGAAGATAGATACTCTTTTTCAGTAGAAGCAGCAGGCGACTCACCTAATGCAACTAGTATTTCAGGATAAAAATACCATAATGAAGCAATATTTTCTGGTTTTTTCTCAATAACAATTTCTTTACCTAAGGCATCCTTAAATGTTCTTGGCCATTCAGTTGTATCTACCTTACCTGCTGTTGTAGATGCGCCTTCTGTCGTTGATCCTTTATTTTCAGCAGGTGTTTCATTACAACCTGCCAGTATGCCTGCTACTAATAACATGGAGATTAGCAGGCCTTTCATCTTTTGCATACGAAAATTCCTCCAACATCATGTTATCTTTCGTTTGCCATTAGTATAGAAAAGGAATTTTTAGATGAGAATGGATGCCTGTTGAAATTAGCATGGATTATTGATGAACTTCTCTCGATATTCAGTAGGAGAGATACCAAGTTGTTTCTTGAACACTCTACTAAAATAAAACGGGTCAGCAATTCCAACCGTTTGCGCAATTTGTTGTACAGACGCTTCACTTGTAAATAGCATTTCTTGCGCCATGTTTATACGATGTTTTAATATGTATTCCGCTGGTCCCATACCTGCATGTCTTCTAAATACATAAGACAGTCGATTTCGATTCACGTTATATTGTTCTGCAAGCGATGCTATTGTAAGGCTTTGATCATAGTATTCATGAATATAATGAGATACCCGTTCGAACAAAGTTTGTGATTCACAGCTATTCTGCCTATTCACAACACATAATAAGGTTTCATTCAGTACATCACGAAACAGCATTTCGGTCTGAAACATCGAAATGCCACCAGGCTGATTATACACATGCCAAAGGCGCATAATTAATTCAATCAGACGAGGAGATTGACCCGTTGATAATTCAAAATGCTGATGGGAAAAGCTTGTCTCTTCTAGTTCTGAGTTATATATCCGGTATAAAACAAGGATATATTCCCAGTTTGTGTTACCGAACATTTTTTGAGCTAGTTTCATTCTTGCACCGCCATGCACAACTTTTCCTGGCGAAAAGATATAAGGCGTTCCATTAAATTGAAATTGTACCTTCCCTGTAAGTGGAAACACAAATCCAGGAAAAGAATCTGTATATTCAGCGTAAGGTACACCTGGATTTTTCGCATATCGATATACTCCTTCTACTTGAAAAGGAATGTGTGCCAAATGCTCCGCTAACTGATTAACGTCGATTTTCACGTTGCATACCTCGTTTCAATAGTCGTTTGCCAGTAATACGTAAGATCGATCGTTGTACATCCTGTGCAGCTTCTTGATCTGAAGCAGCTCTTGTTTATTTTACCATTATTGATAACGATTATCATTATTAACCTGTGAAGACAATAAAAATGCCGCACCCGCTAATGTTCAAACAGCGGGTAACGGCAAGTGTAAAGATAACTTTTCTGCTCACGGAACTTTGGACCAAAAAAGACATCCTATTGGACGCTTTGGCTAGTTTTTCCCTCCGACAAATATTGTTCAAGCTGATCAAAAGTTCCTCCGAAGCCCTGCTTCATGGAATCGAACATCCCCTCAAAGAAGTTGCGCTCTTCTTTAGTAGCATTGATCGGTCGGCTGCAAAGGGTTATTTGGGTTGTACCATTATTATCGCTCATTGTTACCTCATTGCGAATTTCGAGCGGGATCCAATCACTGAATGGAGACCTGACAATGTTTCCTGCCTCATCTGAAAAGCAGTTGATCCAGACAATCTTCTCGGGAGCCTTGATCTCCTGGTACACAAATTTACCCCACATTTGACTGCCATCAGGAGCTTGCATACTGTAGTGGAAAAATCCGCCCTCACGAAAATCGAGATGCTTTACACTTATTTCAAACCCTTTCGGCCCCCACCAGTGCTTCAGGTGCTCTGCTTCAGTCCATACTTGAAATACAAGTTCGCGTGGCGCATGAATCTCACGCGTTATTACTAACTCTTTGCTTTCCGAGTTGGGCGTCATATCGATTCCTCCATCAATCAGTATTCACTTTTAATTTATATAAGTGCTTGGACGAGATGCCGTGCCCAACCGCGATTACTAACACCGCCAATATTATTAAACAAAGTTAATACCTTTAAACATACCCACCCAGTTAAATATATAAATCTAATCATTACGAACTTTATTTCAAGGCAACTACTTTGTTAATGCTTGTAAATACTTGCCGTTACTTATGATAAGGCTCACCGCATAGCATGTAACAGTAAGACCAGATAGATTTTTGATGACTGCAATATAAATATAATGCTTCTGCATTGAACCACGTCATCCGTATCTACTCCATGCGTTGGGACATAGAAGTCTTCTTTACGTGCGCTAAATCCTTGTTACCCTTGCAAAAGGAGTTTCAAAGACTTTCAAGGACTTTCATACAATCTGCTCGTCAGTCATACGACAATCGTATTTTCCAGATACATTCTGCTCGCATAACTGCATCGACAAAGCATCTACCACCGTACACTCGGAGGGTTGTTTTATTTGCTTTACGATGAAGTTAGCTCCTTAGATTGGGTGGTAGCCTTGCAATAACTTCTGAATTGATCAATGAAGTAATCAAGGCTATCAAGAAGCTTACAAAACTGATCCAAAGTCAACTTCAACAATGGATTGCCGGTTTGTCAAGTTATCTCAAGGCTTATCTGCCTATTTCAAGCTGCGAAGTTTGAGTTACTGAGAAATGGTTGCATGATAGCTGGCTGCAACAAGAAAATTATGATTACATAAGCGAGAATTAACGCGTATGGCGGCAATTTTGATGCTAGCGGCAGCTTCTACCACATTGACCGGGCTTTCGATCTTAGATTCCGTAAGCAAGCATTTGTGGAAGCCAGCGATAATAGACGACGCAACTCAACTATTGAAAACGAAATAGAGATGTGCTAACGCAAAAAGAGACCGATCGGTATCTTTTTGCGTTAGCATAGAAGCACACATTTTTCTAACACAAAGGAGAGTAATACATGACTTCACTGTTTATTATTCCAGAAAGCAAGCTGTCGGTTGATGCCACTCATTATGTGCGAGAACTTTCAACCCAAACACTATTCAATCATTTGATGAGAACATATGCTTTTGGATATATGATCGCTCAGAAGAATGATCTGAACATTGACATGGAATTGCTATATCTCGGTGCCATCATGCATGACTTGGGCTTGACCGAACCATTTGCAGACAGAGAGCGTACTTTTGAAATCGAGGGCGGAGAGGCGGCTTGCCATTTCTTGGTTCAACATGGTTATCCAATCGAAAAAGCGGAAATCGTACAAAAAGCGGTCGAACTGCACGCCACGGTCGAAGCAGAAAAAAACCAACCTGAGATTGCTCTGGTACATTTAGGGGTTATGGTTGATGCAGGTTTTCGGGTCGATCTTTTTCCAAAGGATCTTCTCCAGCAGATCATCGAAGACTATCCACGACTCGGGATTAATCAAAAAATGATCGAGCATTTTACTTACCAACTTCAGAAAAAAAACGATACGAAATTGATTCCGATTATCGAAGCAGCGAAACATCACTCCCATTTCAGTGAGTGATGCAAACTGGAGGTGAAGGATATGAAAAAAGGTGAGCAAACCCGAAGACACATCATTTGCAAATCAGCCGAGCTTTTTAACCTTCAAGGATATGCTGGTGTCTCTCTCAACGAAATCATAAATGCTACGGGAATTCAGAAAGGGGGCATCTATAAACATTTCGTCAATAAGGATGAAATTGCGATGGAAGCCTTTGAATATGCCGCCGACACTGTATTCGAGCAATTTGTAGCAGCTGTCAGTTCTCGGCAATCTGCTATGGAAAAACTGATCAGTATGTTTGAACTGTACAGTAATGTGGTTGACTCTCCTCCATTTGTGGGAGGCTGCCCCGTGATGAACGCGGCCATTGAGTACGATGATGGGCATCCATTGCTGCGCGAGAAAACCCAGAATCGCATGCGAGACTTTATATCATTTATAAAGAACATCTTGCATGAGGGCATAACGAATGGGGAATTCAAATCGAGCATCGATCAAGATGGCGCAGCCTCTTTTCTTATGGCCGCGCTTGAAGGCGGGATTATGTTGAGCAAACTGGAAGCTGATAATCGGCATATTCATTACATTAAAGATCATGTATCTGCTTTTTTGAAGACATTGGAAGCCTAAGCCTCTGCATTTAGTTGACAAGAGCGCTGACCCCGGGAAGAACAGCATCTTGTCAAAAATTGAAACAGAAGGTTACGATCCATTGAATAACACCAAATCACGTTACCGACTATTGGTCGGAATCAGTATGTTATTGGTCCTTTACGTCATTGTAAAAAACTATATTATCGATCCTGGAGCCGAGGGATTTTTAACTCAAACTTCGCTAGTGACAACTAATACTTAAAGCTAATCCTTTGGAGTAACGGAAAGCGCTAGTTCAACAAAAACAGCGGCGAACAAAAGCTTTATTTATATTCTTTGTTCGCCGGACAACTAACACTATCGTCTTAATCTGCTGACATAGCTACTATCAAGTACAATTTCTTTCCTAATCTTGTGTACCATCACTTATGATACGGTTCACCGAACATACTCTAAGCACAAAATCCAAAATGAGCACAGAATATATTTTATAATCTAAAATACAGAGCCTACCTCTCATTTGAAGTAGGCTCTTTCTGGTTTACTTTTTACATTTTCAATTAACTTTCAGTGAAAATTTTTCTTTAGTAATTTCTAAACTATCCCCTTTTTTTACAATGCTATTCCAAATAGTATACCTCTTCTTCCCATCATTTTCGCTTACTAAATCGTTTATTACAAAGCTTATCTCTATATCATTTCTACCTTCATTTAATAGTTTCTTTATATCTACATTAGCCCTATATAACACATTTGCTCCATTATACAGTTGCTTAGCAATATTATTATCATTGAATAGTATTTTTCGATTCTCAGAGAACATAATGCTTGAGCCAGCAGTCATAAAATCGCTCTTTTTTATCTTTTTTTCTTTACCGTTAATCTTATATGTAACCTCCTTTGGCATCATATCAGTTGTTGTGTCAGTGTACGCTATTTCCATTTCACCTGTTTTACTTGAAAATTCAACAGCTATATTGGCATTAAGATTACTTTGTAAACCAAGTAGAGCAATAATTATAGATAAGGAAAATAAAGACAAGAACCAATAATAGATAATTTCTAATTCAGTTCTTGCTTTCATCATCCTTTTTACCTTTGAAAACAGTTTATCCAAAAAAGGGTACTTTCCCCATTTAATATATGATAAAGAAATAACAATTATCATAAAGAATATCACTATTCCAAAAAAAACAACCGTTACTCGATTAATTATCGGAAACTGTATCATTAAAAAGAAGAATATGAATGTAATAATAAAACATACCTTTATTGAAGTTAATAACTTATGATAGAAGAGATTAGCTTTTTGAATATATTTGTTTAATTTCCCCTCTGAATAATTGCAGTATGTCTGAGCTTCAAAATAGCAATATAACATTGCAATGATAAATACCATTAATAAATTTGAAATTAATGCATGTGAAAATACATGGTCTACACCAATTGGAAACAAATCTCCTACATAGACTGATGAATATATATTTTTTACGAATGAGAATACTTTTGTTATTAAAAAAGTTAGTGTACCTAGTAGTGTAATTACTAAAACTAACCTACTATTTCTGTCTGAAAAACTCATGCTTTCACCTCAGTTTTCATTTAATCATAATCGTTTTAAATAAATTGCCACCTATAATTTAGAGCCAGAAAACAAAAGAATTACTTCTTGATAGGAATGTCAAGGAGATTGAATTGTTTTTTGATGCTTCCACTAAATACGACTTTGTAGAGTCTGTAAAATATTCTGTGTAAACTCTCAACCTCTAAACTACAATTAGTCTTAGAAAGGTTGGGAGATTTTTATGATGTCAAAAGAGCAGATCAAGCAGTGGATCAAGGAGAAAAACATGAAGTCTGTGGACGATGTTCAGTCAGCCTTGAAGGATTTGTTTGCTGAAACGATCCAAGAAATGCTCGAAGCTGAGATGGAGTCCTCACTTGGATATGCCAAGCATGACATGAAAAACAAGCGAACAACCAATAGCCGCAACGGTTATAGCAAAAAAACGGTTCGCTCCGAGTATGGCGAAGTCGATATTCAAATTCCTCGTGATCGTGAGGGAGAATTTGAGCCTGCCATCGTAAGGAAGCACCAGTCCAATGTAACAGGGATCGAAGATCAAATCCTCGCGCTGTATGCAAAAGGCGTATCCACACGTGATATTCAAGATCATCTACAGCAGCTCTATGGCATCGAAGTCTCACCAACACTCATTTCTAATGTCACGAACAAAATCGTTCCACTGATTAAAGAGTGGCAAAATCGCCCCTTGCAATCGGTATATGCCGTTGTTTTCTTAGACGCTATTCACTTTAAAGTAAAACAGGACGGGGCTATCGTCAACAAGGCTGCCTATATGGTCATTGGCATTGACCTTGACGGTCATAAAGATGTCCTTGGTATCTGGGTTGGCGAGAATGAATCGGCTAAATTCTGGCTACATGTACTCAATGAACTGAAAAACCGTGGAGTCCAGGATATTCTCATTACTAGCGTCGATAACCTCCGAGGCTTTACGGAGGCTATTTCAGCATGTTATCCAAAGACAGAGATTCAGAAGTGTGTCATCCATCAAATACGTAACTCTATTAAATATGTTTCCTATAAGGATTTAAAGAGAGTGACAGCTGAACTAAAGCCTATTTACAAGGCTCCAACGGAGCAAGCTGCACTGGAAGAATTCGATCAGTTTGAGCAAACTTGGGGGAGTAAATATCCCTTAATGGTACGCTCCTGGCGTTCCAACTGGGAGGAGATTGCGACCTTCTTTAAATATCCTCCAGAGATTCGAAAGCTGATCTATACAACTAATGTTATTGAAAGTTACCATCGTCAACTTCGAAAAGTAACGAAGGGAAAAGCTATATTTCCGACAGACGATGCCCTTCTAAAGATGTTATATCTCGTAACCATGGATGTCTTACGAAAATGGACGGGAAGGGTCCACAATTGGGGACAGATTCTCATGCAGCTATCTGTTTTCTTTGAGGATCGCGTACGGCCACACATCCGTTAACAAGTAAAAGAAAGGCTTCATCCCCGAAGGGATTGTCTTTTTCTACACCCACGTGTCAAGGGTTCGCTTTGCCTTACGCCCTTGACCCTGTTGGCTTCGAAAAAGATGTCCTAATTAGGGGGATGAAACCTTTTCATATATCGGTTGATTGAGTTTACACAAAAATCTTGACAGACCCACTTTGTACTACTTATGATAAGGCTCCCCCCGACTAATCCGAAACGCCCGATAAACCTGCTCAAGCAGCACCAACCTCACCAACTGATGCGGAAACGTCATCTTCGAAAACGACAACAAAGCATCCGCCCGCTTCAACACCTGATCCGCCAACCCCAACGACCCGCCAATCACAAACGCCACCTGACTGCGCCCATGCAAAGCCAGCTTGTCCATCTCCGCAGACAGCTTCTCCGACGACCACATTTGCCCATCAATCGCCAGCGCAATCACATACTGATCCTGCTTGATCTGCGCCAGGATGCGCTCGCCTTCCTTGCGCTTCACCTGCTCCATCTCCGCCGCGCTCATCTCTTCTGGCGCCTTTTCATCATTGACCTCGATCACTTGCAGCTTGCAGTAAGCAGACAGACGCTTGCTGTATTCATCAATGCCCTCACGCAAATATTTCTCCTTCAGCTTCCCTACCGTAATAATCGAAATTTGCATGGTCCTACATTCCCTTCTCTTTCAAAAGCGCAATCTGCCCAGGCTCTCCACATTCCCGGCAACGCTTGTCTACTCCATCGCCCTCAATCGCCTGTGCCGCATACGTATCCGGCGCCGCCTCAAAATCATTTACGTAATCATCCAACTCCTGCTCCAAATGCTCCATACAAGCAAACCGCACCGGATATTCCGCCAACAGCTCAACTTCTTTTCCTTCTATTTGCAAGCTTTTCATCTTCATGTCCATATCAAATGCCTCTTTTCCGTTCATTAATATCGCTTCCTATTCTACCCCAGAACAGCCACAAAACAAATGAATCAGGCAAAAAGTCATCGCTTGAGTTTGCAATCATACGCCTTTTTATTTTATAGCTTTTATTTTTTTACTTCCGACGGACATGTAAAGCTGTAGAGAGAAAAAAGAAGAAAACGGCGAAAGTCTTTGGGATACCAACCGAAGCGCAATGGAAAAAAAGAAACCTGCCTTTAGCGTCCACCTCTGAGACACTACGTAGCTGCCCGACTTTGGACGCGGGTTTCTTTTTTTACATGGAGCTGGGCAGAACCGCCTCACGGCAGGTAGCCCAAGAACTTGAGCGTTTTCTTCTTTTTTCTCTCCTCCACCGAAAGCCCGTCTAACAAAAAAAGAGAGCGCCGTATCAGCTCGGCGCTCTTAAGAAGGGATCTATTTAAAAATAGATAGAGGGGGGAACTTAGGATACTGCATATATGCAAACGGGACAAAATGCATCCCGGAATTGCCCGTCAACGTTTGATTCCTTCACATACCTGCCCACAAAATGGTCAGTGTTTTTTACTGCTGTGGCGGAGCGGTCAGCTTCACTTTGGCAGTCTTCTGGATACCGTCACGATAGTACGTAACGTCCATCGTATCGCCCGGCTTTTTGTTCATCGTCAAATACTTGCGAAGCTGAGCGCTTGTGGAAATGTTCTTGTCATCCAGCTTGACGATGACGTCGAATTGTCTCAAGCCTGCTTGACCCGCAGGAGAGAATTTGCCTACCTCTGTTTGCACGACGACGCCAGTATTCACATTGTCAGGCAGATTCAAGGTTTCTTTCCATTCGTAACGCGGCACATTGGCCAAGTCGAGTGGCTGCACACCGAGGTAAGAACGTTGCAGCGTGCCTTTTTCCATCAGTTGGTCCACGATTACTTTGACATCATTGATCGGGAGGGCAAAACCTAACCCTTCGACACCTGCTTTGGAAATTTTCAAGGTGTTAATTCCGATGACCTGACCCTCGATATTTACGAGGGCTCCACCGCTGTTACCAGGGTTGATCGCTGCGTCTGTTTGAATGACATCCAGCTCCCAGTCGTCCTGACCATCTTCGTTAAAGTCCATGGGCATGGAGCGTTCCTTGGAACTGATGATACCTTGTGTAACCGTCCGGGAGAACTGCATGCCCAATGGGTTCCCAATAGCAATGGCCGGCTCGCCCACCTGTAAGGTAGAGGAATCACCAAACTCGGCAACGTCCGTAACCTTGGAGGCGTCGATTTCCAGTACAGCCAGATCGGCGTAACCATCGGCGCCGACCACTTTTGCCGATACTTTTTCACCAGTTGGCAGGGCGACCTCCAGTTTTTGCGCCTTATCGATTACGTGATAGTTCGTAACGATGTAGGCCTTTCCGCCTTTTTTCTGAAAGATGACACCAGAGCCTTGGCCCTGCTCTACATCCATCGAATTCTGCATCCAACTGTTTCTGCGCTGACCGATGTTGATTACACCAACGATTGCATTTTCTACTTGTTTCACCGCATCTACTGTACCCGATCCCACACTAACAGATACTGGCTTGGCAAACAGGTTAGAAGCAGAAGCGGAGGCATTGCTGCTTATCGCATTTTCTGTTCCAGGCTTAACCATATTAATATATCCCGCATTGGAGAGAGTCGGCAGCGTGAGCAGGACGACCATCCCCCCAATTACCGCGGACGTCACCGACGTCACAACCATACGCCCAATGTTAGAACCGCGTTGTTTTTTTCGCTCCACGTGAGTGAAATCATCATAAAAACCCATGATTCATACCTCTCCTTTCTATCTTCTACCATTACTAGCTTTGCAGGTTTTTCATGCTCGTATACACAATGACATGCGCCATAGTTGGTTTGCATGATTGATTTGGTTGATGTCTGTTTCCTTTTGACACCCTTAGTATACGACCCGCTTTCGGCAAAATGGCGTGAGAATTATGGAAAGGTTGTGGAATAGAAAAAAGCTCCCGGAATATTTCTCCGAGAGCACGGATATGATAGATTAAAAGCTTTTCCTGCCAGACCAAATAGAAAGGATTGATAGACTTGAAAGAAGTCCACCTCATCGCCAAGCTGGCTGACCTTCAGGAAGTAGACTACCACAATACGCTTGTCCTGCATGCCTTGATCGAGTTGCTCGTAGCCAAAGGACTGCTAACTCACGACGAGCTGACTGCCAAAGTGAATGAGCTCGATACACAATTAACTTTCCATATCGATACGTATGCGAAGCTCACAGAGCGTCTCGCCAGTCGTCAGGCAGGGATCAAACCGATCTTATAGCTTTATAACTCTTCCAGCTTGGTAGGTCGATCCGGGTACGTATCGCGCAGATGCACATCGTCACCAACAGACATGCCCCGCTCCTCCAAGATGTTTTTGACCGTCAGTCTGGCCAAATCAATCATGTTGTTTTCCTTACTCAAATGGGCGAGGTACACGCGTTCTGCCCCGCCTGTTAGACAATCGAGCAAAGCATCGCCCGCCGCTTCATTGGACAAGTGCCCGACATCACTCAAGATACGTCTCTTGATGCTCCAAGGGTACTGAGACATGCGCAACAGCTCGACATCATGATTGGACTCGAACACATACGCATCTGCTCCACGAATCGTCTCTTTAATGCGATCACTCACATACCCCAAGTCAGTCGCGACACTGAGCTTTTTCTTGCCATGATAAAAACAGAAGCCCATCGGCTCGGCGGCATCGTGCGAGATTCCGAATGACTCGATGCCCAAATCCTCCAACTCTTTCTTTTCCCCCACAGAAAAGAAGCGTCGCTGATCTTCCTTGATCGTCCCGATTTGCCCATCCAGCTCCGACCACGTCTTTTCATTGGCGTAAATCGGCAATCCATATCGCCGCGCCATGACGCCGACCCCTTTAATATGGTCGACGTGCTCATGGGTGACGAGAATGGCGCTGAGATCCCCTGGATTGACACCAATGGTCTCCAGTGCCGCTTCTGCCTGCTTTCCTGTAATGCCTACATCGATTAATACGGAAATACGGTCTGTTGCCACATAAATGGCGTTGCCCGTACTCCCGCTTGCCAACACACTAAATCTCACCGAACATCCCTCTTCCCGTATCTTTCCCAGGCTGTCTATCTTTTTAGAGCTGCGTAACCATCGGACGCTCCAGAGCTCCTGTAATCGCATTGACAAAATGCCATTTGCCATCGTGAACCACACGCCATACAGGCACCAGCGTCTGAATATCCGCATCGTAAGAACCGTAATAACCCAAGCTCACATTCTCAATCCGTTCCCCTGGTGAAATGATTTGCTTGTCCACCAGAGAGCGTAGTGCCGCATAACCAGAGATCACCTGTCGTTCCCCCTGCTGCTTGCGAAGGTGGAAAAAGGTCTGCCTGTAGCCAAGTATCGCTCCGTTGTCCAAATACATTTCCAACGGCGCGACGAATACTGGCATTTTATCATAGACCTGCCAATACAAAAGCCGCGCTTGATTCGATTGATACGGATCGGCTACGTATTGATCGGAATAAATCAGCCTTGGACCAATTTGACGCAAGAACTCCTGAGGATTCAGTTGACCTCGAATCTGCATCGGTGGGTCCAGCTTGGCAGCCAGCGCCATCTTTTCTACCGTCGCCTGAAGCCCCGATATCTCATGCAAGGAAATCGGATTAATTCCGATATACTCCGCATCCAAATTGGACATTTCCGGTGTATCCTGCGGCACTTCTGTATCCAATGTGATATTTTGCTGATTCAAGTACAGCTCTGTATTCCATTTCTCGCTCTGCGCGACTTCCTTGTCATTCCACAGGCTAATGCGCGTCACATACACCTGATACAGGAGAAACAAATCGAGGAGAAGAAAGGCCCAGATCAGAATCGTCTTGGTCCTACTCCAATCCATGCGCCTTCCCTCCTCCCTGTTTGGTGTGCGCAGAAATATACAGGTTCGCCTGATTCGCCAATTCCACTACCCAGATTGGCATCAGGTCCACGTATCCTTCGCCTACTTTGGTATGGTAAGCCAAATAAGCGTTCGTGATTTTTTCTGTGTCCGCCAGCTTTTTGTCGCGGATATATTGATACAGCTCAGGACCAGACATGATCGTCCACTCTTTATTGTCGATATACTTGTCCAAATCCAGCAGCGAACGACTCATCGTCACAACCTGGCCTGCTTCTGAGGTAATTTGGATCGTATCGATTTGCTTGGCTTCCCCATCACTGATCAAAGGATACGCCCCCAAGTACTGGCGGAATGTGATCAAGTCTTTTTCATTGTAGCTCTTCTTGATTCGTTCAAAATGGTACTCATCGAGCCAGCCCAAGTGCTTATTCATGAAGGTAACGGCACTCTGCACTTTTTCTTCATCTGACAGCACCTGATCCCGCTGTTGGTACGCCGGGTCGGTAAACGTGAACGCCTGCTGCTCTGATCTCAATTGAATCGATCTGCTGCCATCTGTAAAAATAACCGTTTTGTCCCGCTCCATGATTTGTCTGACGAGCGATTGATCGATAAAGTAGGACTCGATTAGTCTTTCATTCGTAACAGGTACGTAGCTGTAGCGGAATTGCTGCATGCGCAACTGATTCTTGGGCAAATAGTAAGTGCTCCACATCAGCGCAGGTCCTTCCAAATCTACGAAGCTTCGCTCTGGTTTGACGATTTTCATGATTTGCTCAGGCATTAAATCACCAGAAGCCAAATACGATTCTCGCAAATCCTTTGGGCTGATAGACGTTCGAGAACGCATCATTCGACCTTCCTCAGTCGACAGAAACAACGCGTAGACGACATCCTCGTCCTTCTCGTAGTACACCCACAATCGGTCAATCCCTTTCAATCGGTTGTCAAACTCATCCCGAAAGGTTACCAGCCGACCTACAATTGACAAGGGAACCGTGCTCCGAAAGCGCACTTCCAACCCCATCTTTTCCCGGGCAATATCTTCCCATTTCTCGTTGGAGATGGTGAGCGGAGAAAAATCGAGGAAGATCCATTTCGACATTTCTCGCACGATCAAACTGTAAGGAGCATCGGTTGCGGATGCTTTCGTATGGCGATCTTCCCCATAGTGAAAAACAACGGATTCCGGCGTAACGAGCTGTTCGAGTTGTTTTTCCTGAACTGGCTTTGACTGCGTGTATTCTGCCGGTTCAATAAATTGAAGGTTAGGTTGATTCGACCACAACATCGCTGTCAAAACAAAGCTGGCTAGCACTAGCAGATTGAGTAAGACGGTCTTGGCAGGCTCTAGCATCCGCTTCATCCCGTTTTTCCTCCTTGGGCAAATGGCACCCAGAACGTGACTGTCGTTCCAGCGTTCCATTCGCTCGTAATCTCGATATCTGCACCGTGTGCCTGTACTAATTCGCGGGCAATCGCCAATCCCAGACCTGTTCCACCCTGGCCGCGCGAACGCGCCTTGTCTACGCGGTAGAAACGCTCAAAGATTCGCTTCAAATCGCGGCTGGGAATACCGATTCCTGTGTCGGTGATGGAGATTTGGACCCGCTTTTGCTTGTGGTTCTCTCTTGCCATGAGAACCACAGTGCCCCCTTGAGGCGTATACTTGATCGCATTGGACAAAAGATTATCCAATACTTGATTGATCGCATCCAGATCAATGTAAACCGG
Organism: Brevibacillus brevis; assembly: GCF_022026395.1. NCBI lineage: Bacteria > Bacillati > Bacillota > Bacilli > Caryophanales > Paenibacillaceae > Brevibacillus > Brevibacillus brevis. Next base: position 6,120,664 of record NZ_CP041767.1, read on the forward strand.
CGGAAGCTTGCTCGGCATATCCAGACTGAGCTGGACCTCCTGTTGCTCACTGAACATGGAAAAACGATCAGCAGCATAGTGAAGCAATCGATTGAGGTCCGCTTCCTTGCAATGCAGACGAACCCCTTGCGAATCAAAACGCGATAGCTGCAATAAATCGTTTACCAAGCGAATCATGCGCTCTGTCTCGGACGACGTAACCTTCAAGAAACGTTGGGACAGCTCTGGATCCTCCACTGCGCCATCCAGCAGCGCTTCCACGTAGCTTTTAATAGTCGTCAGTGGTGTCCGCAGCTCATGCGACACATTCGCTACGAATTCGCGGCGCTGCTGCTCCAGTCGCTGCTGCTCCGTCACATCGGCTACGACAGCTATGATCCCGCCCATTTTTTTGCTATCGTGCTGCAAAGGCGTAAACGTCACACGCAGAATTACCTCTTCCTTATTCGGCAACGTCATCTCAATAATAAGCGGTTCTTCCTGCGCATAAAGCGACATCTCATCTTCTGGCGGCAGGCCCAACAAATCATACAAGGTGCGTCTCTTGAGAAGGACGTCAGCCATCGTCACCTGCAACATATCTTCTGCGGCCCGATTAAACAGGATGATCTGTCCATTCCGGTTAGCGGCAATAACACCGTCCGTCATGTTGCTCAAAATTCCCGCGAGCTTCTCACGCTCTTCCTCTTGCTGCAAGATCGCTTCCTGCAAACGCAAGGTCATATGATTAAAGGCCATACCGAGTTGGCCAATTTCATCATCGCTATAGACTCTTACACTACTATTAAAATCCCCATCTGCCACCAATCGTGCCTGACGGGTCATCTCCTTCACTGGCTTGGTGATGGTGCGGGCCAATACGACCCCGAGTACCGCCGTAATGGCCATAGCGATCATCGTACCCGTCCCCAGGATGCCGTTCATTTTCCCAATCGTCGCATAAGTACCTTCCATCGAAGCAATCATGTAGACCGCACCGTATACAATCTGATCGCCCTTAACAGGTAACGCCAATACTTTCACCCGCGCCCCCGTCTTCGGGTCGATCCGCATTGATTCACTACGCGTCCCGAGTAAGGCAACCGTCACTTCAGGCTGCGAGGTCCGCTGTCCAATTGTACTTTTGTCCTCTGTCGTCGCAACCACCGTTCTTGTCTGATCGATGACCTGCACATTGGCTCCATTGATTTTAACTAGGTTATTGATCAGGTTGTCGATGTCCTGGCGGTTTTGTTCGGCGTTGGATTCCTTCCCGTCATGCGGACGCAAATCGCTTTCCAGCAAACTCGCTAACAAACTAGCTTGTCCATTCAAAGCCTCGGAAAAGTTGTTGATGTAGTAGCTCTCGACTTCCCGGGCAAAGTAGGCGCTAATAAATTGCATCGCAAGCAAAATCAACAGCATGTAAATGATGACCATTTTCCACTGAACGGTTTTGAACAGCCGCCTCATCCAGGCTGGCCTCCCATGCCGGGATTGCGTAATGTATAGCCCAAACCACGCCGCGTAATAATGTACCTCGGCTGGCTTGGATCATCCTCGATTTTTTCCCGCAAACGACGAATGGTCACATCTACCGTCCGCACATCTCCAAAATAGTCAAATCCCCAGACCGATTGCAAGAGATGCTCTCGCGTCAGTACTTGTCCCTGATGGCGAGCGAGGTACACCAGCAGCTCAAACTCACGGTGCGTCAGCTCTAATGCTTCTCCCACCTTTTCGACGGTATACGAGTTCAAATCAATTTCCAGCTCATGTACGCGCAGTACATGCTGGCTATCCTTCTCTTCCACTTTCGAGCGGTTACGGCGCAAATGGGCCTTTACACGAGCTACCAGCTCACGCGTACTAAATGGCTTCGTCACGTAATCGTCTGCGCCCAATTCCAGCCCGAGTACCTTATCCAATTCAGAGTCTTTGGCAGTCAGCATGATGATCGGCACATCATACGTTTGGCGAACGGTTCGGCATACGTCCATTCCGTCTCTGCCTGGGAGCATAACATCCAGTAAAATCAAATCCGGTCGTTCATCCTTGACCACGACAAGTGCCTCATCACCATCGTAGGCGCATACGACCTGATATCCTTCTTTTTCAAACGTGAATTTCAAAATATCTGCAATCGGTTTTTCATCATCAACTACGAGGAGTTTTGCCATCCTGCGCCCTCCTTTTTCTGTAAGTACGTGTTCAACAGTCTTCTGTTTCCTCTTAAACTACTTCTTCAAGGATTCCACTTCGACCGCCACTATTCCTCTACAATACACCATGTACGCCATGTAAAGAAGGACTTGGCATTCAATCCCTGCCAGCAAAAAAAGGGCCCCTCCTAAGAGTTGCCCTTTCTTATCCAGAAATTACTAGTCTATTTTAAGTAACGAATCGGGTTTTGATTTCGTCCATTTTGTAGAACCTCAAAATGCAGGTGGACGCCGGTTGACTGCCCAGTAGAACCCTTTACGCCGATTTTCTTTCCTTGGCTAACAACATCGCCGGCTTTCACATTAATGATACTCATGTGACCGTACAATGTCTTCATTCCATTGCCGTGGTCGATGATAACCGATTTTCCGTAGTCACCATTCCAACCAGCGAATGTGACACGTCCATTGTCTGCCGCCATGACAGAACCAGCACCGGCAATATCAATTCCTTTGTGCATGCTGCCCCAGCGTTTGCCGAAGCCGCTGCTAATATACCCGCTAGCAGGCCAGCTCAAACGACCTGTGCCGCGCGATGGGATAACTTTTGTACCGCGCTCCATAATTTGGGTTACAGGCTGCACAGTTACATCTTGTTTGATGACTTTGCGATTAACGACTTGTCCATTTTCTTTCACAACTTCGTACTTCACTGTTTTACTGCCGTTTTTACCTTCTTGTACGACCTTCGTTTCGCCTTTAGGAACCTTGTCATTGTTTTTAATTTGGGTATTAAAAGCAATAACCTCTTGCTGATCTACTTCTTCTTTGACTTGAACAGTAACCAGTGGACGCACTGCGGTTACATTGATTTCTTGCCCCAATTGAAGGACGGTATTTTCCGTAACACCTGGGTTGTTGGCGTAAATATCTTTTGATGTAATGCCGTATTTCTTCGCGATGCAACCGATGCAATCGCCTTCTACGACCGTATGCTTCATATCTTTGAAGGTGCCTTTTACCAGCAACTCCTCGAGTTTATCGGCAGACAAAATTTGAGATGCATCGACTGTTTCGGTTTGCATCTCTACGTTTTCTTTAAATGCGACTTCTTTTACCGGATTTGGTTTGACTGGGACTGTGGATGCTGCTGCCACAACAGCCTTTTTCCCTGTCGTTGCAGGAACTCCGGAATATTTTTGCTTCACTTCAGCCAGTGCTTGATCAACCGATTGCTGGTCTGGCAGGTAACCTACTACTTTGCCGTCAATTGTGAGCTTTACGCCCTGAACCTTGATATCCGCTACGGATGCCAAAGCTTGTACAGCGGCATCGTTATTGAACGGTGCCTTGAATTCACGCTCTTCTTCGAATGTGATATAGTCAGCCATTTGCAAGTTGAGGCCTGTTTTTGCCTTTTCCTCTTCCAGCTTTGCTGCTGTCCAGTTATGTATCACATTTGGATCATTTACCACGCCAATCTCTTTGCCGTTCACACTGACATGGTAGACAGAATTGACATTGCTTGTGTAGTAGTATTGTGCAGATGCCCCAGCAGCAATCGTCAAAACTAGACCTGCCGCAATTGAAAGCGATTGTTTTTTATGCGACTGGATATAAGAGCTTGTACGTTTCATTGTACGTTTCGCCAGATCACTGCAATCCCGAACGATTCGTGATGACCGTTCCTGCAGCTTGGCCTTCCATTCTGACCAATGCATAACTTGTCCCTCCTGAAAACAGATACAACTTGCTCGTTCCATTTCCTGAAAATTTTTAATTTATTGACTAGGTCGTAAATCCCATAATTTAGTTTCCATTTATCTGCCAAATTGCCTAAAGAAACCAACTATGTCGACTTTACCATAAGATTAACGACAACATCAAGTGTAAATTGCTGTCGAATAAAAAAATAGACACAGAGTCACTATATGTACAAACAATTGGTAGCATTTATCATATCTGGAGGCTGATAGACGTGAAGGAACGTAACATTCTTGCTGGATTTCACACCGAAGATGATGCCCAAAAGGCAGAAAAAGCGCTTCGACAAGCTGGTTTTTCCATCATTCAGATCGACAGAATCGGACAATTCCCTGGTGACGGGAATGAACAAATCCTGAATCCCATAACCGGAGATTTTCCCAGCTTGGGCAACCTTACACTGGCAGGTGACTTCCCAAGCGGCAGGGATGCAAGCGTCATGGCCGCAGTAGATCCAGACGCCAGCGGCATGGCCGACCGGGGTGATGACAATATGAATCGCAGTGTCTTGTTAACGGCAGTCGTACCAGAGGAACAAGGTGATCTTGCGACAGAGATCATCCGATCGTATGGGGGCATGATCTAAAATAAATATAGCCATCTTCCTAAATATCTAGGAAAGATGGCTTATTTCGTTATGAGCATCTGTGACTCACACCTCTTGCATCGAGGTAACGTCTTTTAACGCAAGTCTGCGTATTTTCGTTTTCTCGGCGTCATTTGGTTGTTTGTATGTGGTGATAAAGCATAAGTATCCATTGTTGAAATGTGTCATGGTTCCCTTGATGACGACGCCATTGATCATTTTTACCTGTACATTTTTGCCCAGCAGCTTCATGGCCTTTTGGTCAAATCCAAAACCCATCATCACCATCACCTCTCCATTTCTCCCTATGTCTAACCATATGCCCAGAGGGTGTCGTTTCGTGTCTGTCCCTTGCAAAAAAAGAAAAGCTGCCGAATACTCGACAGCTTTCTTCTATTATATAGTCGATAGCTTATCCGTAAATGCCACGGACAACGACAGTTTGTTCACGATCTGGTCCTACGGAGAAGATCGACATTGGAATACCAGTCAGTTGCGTGATGCGCTCAATGTAGTGACGAGCGTTTTCTGGCAAGTCGTTCAGATTGCGAACGCCTGTAATATCCTCTGTCCAACCTGGCAGTTCCTCATAAACTGGCTCGCATTTCGCCAGCAGGTTGAGGTTCGCCGGGAACGACTCGATGATTTCACCATTGTATTTGTACGCTGTGCAAATACGCAGTGTCTCAATGCCAGACAAGGTATCCAGCTTGGTGATCGCCAAACCAGTGATACCGCTGACGCGACGAGCATGACGAACAACTACACTATCAAACCAGCCTACGCGGCGTGGACGACCTGTTGTTGTACCATATTCGAAGCCAACCTCACGAATATGATCGCCAGTAGCATCATTCAGCTCAGTCAGGAAAGGACCGTCACCTACACGCGTCGTGTAAGCTTTTGCCACCCCGATTACTTGGTGAATCTTGGTTGGTCCTACACCAGAACCAATAGTCACACCACCCGCGATTGGGTTGGAGGACGTTACGTAAGGATACGTACCTTGGTCAATATCGAGCAATACGCCTTGTGCGCCTTCAAACAATACGCGGTTGCCGTTATCAATGGAGTCATTGAGGACAACAGATGTATCAGCTACGTAAGGACGAATGATTTCTGCCAGAGCCAAGTATTCATCCAGAATTTCTTGAAGCTCAAAGCCAGTTGTGTTGTACAGCTTCTCCAGCAGCAAGTTCTTCTCTGCCAGGTTGCGCTCGAGCTTGCGAGCAAACTCATCGCGATCCAACAAATCAGCGATACGAATACCGATACGTGCTGCTTTATCCATGTATGCAGGTCCGATACCTTTACGGGTCGTACCGATTTTGTTAGCACCGCGGCTATCTTCCTCTACGCCATCCAGCTTGATGTGGTACGGCAGAATCACATGTGCGCGATCACTGATTTTCAAATTGCTTGTAGAAAAACCGAAGCTGTGAATGTACTCCAGTTCTTTTACCAATGCTTTCGGATCGATTACCATACCGTTTCCGATTACGCAGGTCTTGTCACTATAAAAAATTCCGGATGGAATCAAATGCAGCTTATACTTGTTACCATCAAAAATAATGGTATGGCCTGCGTTGTTACCGCCTTGATAACGAGCCACTACCTCTGCACTTTCAGCTAGATAGTCTGTAATTTTACCTTTACCTTCATCGCCCCACTGGGTTCCGACGACAACGACTGTTGACATCGAAAAACACCTCCTGATATTATCATGTCTTTTCGGGCCTGAAACAATCTAAGTTTACTAAACGAGACTCCCCATGTCAACGCTAAATACGAACATTCATATTGTTAGTTCTTAATATGTTCGGCAATTCAATATAGAAAAAAAAGCCGGAATATCTCCGGCTTTTCTTCCATTCCAACTATTAACCTGCTTGATTTCGAAAGCGATGATCCAAGTTAACGAATTTGTTGAATTCTTTCAGGAACGCCAACTCCACCGTTCCGGTTGGGCCGTTACGCTGTTTGGCGATAATGACTTCGATGACATTCTTGTTCTCTGTTTCCTTGTCATAGTAGTCATCACGGTACAAGAAGGCAACGATATCGGCGTCCTGCTCAATCGAACCCGATTCACGGATATCAGACATCATCGGTCGCTTGTCCTGCCGTTGCTCTACACCACGGCTCAACTGCGACAGGGCGATAACCGGCACGTTCAGCTCACGCGCGATCCCTTTTAGCGTACGAGAGATCTCAGATACTTCCTGCTGACGGTTATCTCCTTTGCCTCGTCCATGAATCAGCTGAAGGTAATCGATCAGGATCAAGCCCAAGCCCTTCTCTGTCTGAAGGCGACGGCATTTCGCCCGGATGTCCTGTACAGTAACCCCCGGTGAATCATCGATGTAAATCGGCGCTTTCGCCAGCGTACCAATTGCCATCGTCAACTTTTGCCAATCGTCTTCCTCCAATGTACCGGAACGCATCCGGGACGCATCCAGATTGCCCTCCGCACAAATCATACGCTGAACCAGCTGAGAAGCACCCATCTCCAAGGAGAAGATGGCTACGGTCTCTCCTGCACGGGCTGCTACGTTTTGCGCGAGATTCAAGGCAAAAGCCGTCTTCCCTACAGAAGGACGGGCTGCCAAGATAATCAGGTCACTGCGCTGCAATCCTGCTGTCATCTTGTCCAAATCCGTATATCCCGTAGAAATCCCCGTAATATCACCGCGTCGCTGACTCAAAAACTCAATCCGCTCATACGTTTCCAGAAGGGCATCACGAATCGGTGTAAAACCGCCACTGTTGCGATTTTGACCGATCTCCATGATGTACTTCTCCGCATCCGCGATGATCTGCGTGACATCATCCTCACGGGAGTATCCGTCATTGGCAATCTTCGTAGCTGTATGAATCAATCGCCGAAGCAGCGATTTTTCTTCTACGATTTTTGCGTAGTATTCGATGTTGGCTGCCGTTGGAACAGAGCTGGCAATTTCCGTGAGATACGTAACCCCACCGACTTCATCCAACAGCTTGTGATCCTGTAAATCCGCTGTAACAGTAACCAGATCGACAGGTTCGCCTTTTTCATACAGGTCCACCATCGTTTGAAAGATGCGCTGATGCGCTGTCTTGTAAAAATCCTCCGGACGGAGAATTTCAATGGCCGTGATTAAAGCTTCCTTAGACAAGAACACGGCACCCAGTACCGATTGTTCCGCTTCCTTGTTCTGTGGCGGCACACGATCCAAAAACAGGTCGCTCACGTCACACCCCCCACAATTGAGACATTATTCTTCCACAACGTGTACTTTCAGAGTAACCGTTACTTCGTTGTGCAGTTTTACTTTAATTTGCGTCACGCCCAAAGCACGGATTGCATCCATTTCGAGCTTACGCTTGTCTACTTTGATTTTAAACTGATCTTCCAGCGCTTGCGCTACTTGTTTGCTGGAAATTGCACCGAACAAGCGTCCGCCTTCGCCTGCTTTTCCTGTTACTTTCACTGTCAGCTCTTCCAGCTTTTTGCCGAGCTCCTGAGCATCCAGCTTTTCTTGCTCCTTGCGCTTATCTTCGCTGCGCTTTTGAGCGTCGAGCGTTTTCACGTTGCTATCTGTCGCTTCTTTTACCAGCTTCTTTGGCAACAAGAAGTTGCGTACATAGCCCTCTGACAAATCCTTAACTTCGCCTTTTTTCCCTTGGCCTTTTACATCTTGAAGAAAAATGACTTTCATCATCGTTTCCCCCTTTATATTTTGGCCTATACGACCGAGTCAATCGCTTCTTTCAAACGACGTGTAGCTTCTTTAATTGATATGCCTTGAATTTGTGTTGCAGCACCAGTGAGGTGACCGCCTCCACCCAGCAGTTCCATGATCGACTGAACATTGATGTCGCCCAGTGAACGTCCACTGATCAAGATCGTATCATCGGATCGCTCTGCAACAACAAACGACGCCTGGATACCTGACAAAGTGAGTAGCTGCTCAGCAGCTTGCGCCACCTGTACCTGCGTGTAATCCTCGGACGGGTCGCCTATGGCAATCGCCATGTTGTCGCGGTACGTTTCCGTGTTCATGATAATTTTTGCTCGCTTCACATACTGTCCCAGATCTTCCTTCAACAGACGCTGGACGGCCGCGGTATCGGCCCCGTTACGACGAAGGAAAGACGCCGCTTCAAAGGTCCGTGAACCTGTGCGGAAGGCAAAGCTTTTGGTATCCACCACAATTCCGGCTAACAGTGCCGTTGCAATCAGATTGTCGATATTCAATCGCTCACTCTGATATTGCAAGAGCTCCGTAACAAGCTCGGCAGTCGAAGAAGCATACGGTTCCAGATACAAGAGTACTGGCTCAATAAACTCCTCGGAACGTCGATGGTGGTCGATCACTACAATTCGGCTCGTTTCCGTCAACAGCTTCGGCTCAATCACCAGCGATGGTCGATGCGTATCGACGACTACCAGCAATGTGCGACCGGAAATGAGTCGGATCGCCTGTTCTGGCGTGATAAAGGTCTCAGCCAACTCTTCATTGGCATAAATCTCCTTCATCAGACGCTCGACAGAATGATTGCCTTCGTCCATGACAATATAAGCCGTTTTGTTGTGCAGCTGCACAGCCTTCAATACACCAAGTGATGCCCCAATCGAATCCATGTCAGGTTGTTTATGCCCCATGACGATGACGTGCTCCGCCTCATGAATGAGATCACGCAAAGCATGTGCAATAACACGAGCCCGGACACGTGTCCGCTTTTCTACCGCATTCGATTTCCCACCGTAGAAAGTGAGCTTGTTGCCAATCTTGACAGCGCACTGGTCGCCACCGCGTCCCAATGCGATATCCAAGCTTGATTGCGCCATTTGTCCCAGCTCAATGTAAGTGGTGGCGGCCGCTCCAACCCCGATACTGAGCGTAATCGGAATTTTATTGTCCGCTGTCATCTCCCGTACCACATCGAGAATATCAAATCGCGTCTCTTCCAATTTATCAAGTGCTTCCCGTTCCATCAGAGCCAAAAACTTGTCGGCCGTGATTCGGCGAAGATATATGCCATGTTTGTTGGCCCACTCTGTAATCACACCAGCCACGCTTGTAGAGAGCAGCGTACGGCTCTGATCATCCATGACTTGTCCGACCTCGTCCAAATTGTCGAGGTGAATGATGGCAAGTGCAGCCTTTTCTCGATGGTAACGAGTCGTCAATTCTTTGAAGTCCGTAATGTCCTTGAAATACAAAAGGCGCTCATCGGATCGCACAATGACCTCGTATACCCGCTCGTTATAAGTAAACTCCAGCCGTTTTTGCTCCGGCTTCCAAACCAGTTGGGGGAATACCTCTTGGAGGCTTTTCCCGATCATGGATTCATCCCCGGACATATGCGTCATATACGGGTTTACCCACTCAATTGCCTTTTCCTCGTTGTATAAAAGAATTCCGATCGGCAGTTCCTGGATAACGCCTTCTCCCGCCTTCTTCACGCGATGGGTTACCGTCGCCAAATACAGGCGCAAGTCTCGTTGGAACCCCTTTTCTGCTTGAAGAGCGTAAAGAACCAAGCCAATCAAGCAAATTATGCCGATCGCCCCGTACATCCAATGAAACAAGGTCAAAATCCCCAACAACAGCAAGCTAAAGCTGAGTGCCAGGACCATGTGCATCCCGTACCAACGCTTTAACAGGAACTTGGGCATTTCCTCAGCCCCTCTTCACTCTTGTTTCCAGTTTTTCACGCAAACGAATTCCTAGGTCAAATATCCCTACTAGACTAAGTATAGTACTTAGGGGTGGAAAAATAAATAGACAGACAATAAGCACAGGAGTCAGTCTCTTCCAGCCGTACAAATAGGCTGCAAATAGACAAAAACTCAAGCCTTGCAAAACAAAAATCGCATCCAGCATGACTTTCAGGTTCATCAAGGCGATTTCCCAAAACGTTCCCTGCATGCTTTCGGCAAACAACAAAAGACTAATCATCGCAATGAAGTAATAATAAAGCAATGATCGTGGGAAGCTCCATTCCCGAATGGGCTTCAATGCTGGAATCGGTCTACGCAGACGTCGTCCAATCAGACTCGCCAACCCATGAATAATGGCGCTCGATAAAAAGCTGAACATGACAAGACTCGTAGGCAAGACGATTTTGCCCAGTTCAAGAAGCTGATCAAACTGCTCTTTTGGCACCATTGCTGGACGTAGCTTAGCAACTTCTTGCGTGATGGCATTAAAATCAACGTTCATCCCGAATGCCATAAATGCCATCATAGAAACGACACTTAAAAAGGCAACGCCTGCCCCTGCCACAATCGCCGAAAGAGCTGTTCCTTTTCTCGCATAAAAAATCCCCATGACTGAACCCCAAACTGCACTTGAAAAAGCAAGTGTAGCCGCAAACGGACCCGTAATGATCCAGCCCAGAAACGTAAAGGCAAGGGAAATCCATACCATGTTACGTACTGTTCGATTTACTGCCAAAAGGATAAAAGGCAGAGGTATCAGGAAACTGACGAGTCCTCCCAGTATGGTATATGTACCGAGAAACAGCAGCACCAGTGCGATACCCAGCATAAGGGCATTTTCAGCCAAGTGTTTCGTTTTGGACGGCATGTCAGCACCTCATTATTCATGTCTCATGTACACTATCCATAGAAAACTATGGAAAAAAGAGGGCCACGCAATTGTGCCCCCCTTTTTATAGCTTTTGCAACTTATTCAGCAGTGTAAGGCAACAGTGCTACTTGACGGGATCGCTTGATTGCGATTGTCAGTGCACGTTGATACTTCGCAGAAGTACCAGTTACACGACGTGGCAAGATTTTGCCGCGCTCGCTGATGAACTTTTTCAGCAAGTCAACATCTTTATAATCGATGTGCTTGATTTTGTTCACTTTAAAGAAGCATACTTTACGACGCTTATTAGGACGTCCTTTGCGTGCCATGATAGTCCCTCCCTCTTAGGAATGTGAAAGTTATACGATACTAGAACGGCAAGTCATCATCTGAAATGTTGATCGGCTTGCCTGCACTCGCGAAAGGATCACCAAACGGATCGTAGTCATTGTTTCTTTGACCGGATGGTTTGTTACCGCCACCCATGCCAGGGCCTGGATCGTATCCTGAATTATCTCCGCCAGCTTCATTGCCTCGACCGCCCAAAAATTGAACGTTCTCCGCAACAACTTCCGTCACATATACTCTTTTACCTTCTTTATTATCGTAGGAGCGTGTTTGCATACGTCCTTCAATAGCTGCTTGTCTACCTTTACGCAAGTAGCTTGCGCACAGATCGGCAAGTTTTTGCCAAGCGACAATATTAATGAAGTCCGTTTCTCTCTCACCCGCTTGATTGGTGCGGGGACGATTCACGGCCACAGTAAAAGTAGCAACGGCAACGCCATTTGGCGTGTAGCGAAGTTCTGGATCTTTCGTCAGGTTGCCGATGAGAATGACTTTATTCATCTTGGTTCCCCCTCTGAACGCGACAATGATTACTTCTCATCACGAACAAACATAAAGCGGATTACGTCGTCATTGATTTTCATCAGACGCTCAGCTTCCGCAACAGCATCGGAGTTCGCTTTGAAGTTCATCAAAACGTAGTAACCTTCACGGAACTTGTTGATTTCGTACGCAAGACGACGTTTACCCATTTCTTGAAGCTTGGAGATTTCTCCACCATAGTTAGTTACAACTTCGCTGTAACGAGCTACATTGGATTTTACTTTCTCTTCTTCAAGGTCTGGACGCAATACATACATTACTTCGTATTGACGCATACCTTTTCACCTCCTTATGGACTTTGCGGCCCTAAACGGGCAAGGAGCGAGTGCTAAAAACGAAACGCACAATACATGCACTCCATAAATACTCGCATTATCGTATTATAGCAAAACGCCTATGCCGAATCAAGAATTTCGTACTAAACGTTGAAGCGGAAATGCATAACATCTCCATCTGCCACTACGTACTCTTTCCCTTCAAGACGGTACTTCCCGCGATCTCTGGCTGCTGCCACAGAACCAGCATCTACCAGATCATCATACGCAATCACTTCCGCTCGAATGAAGCCGCGCTCAAAATCGGTATGAATCACGCCTGCCGCTCCTGGAGCCTTTGTACCCTGACGGATGGTCCAAGCGCGTACTTCTTGTACACCGGCTGTGAAGTACGTTACCAATCCCAGCAGCTTGTAAGCAGCACGAATCAATCGGTCGAGACCAGACTCAGAAAGTCCCAATTCTTCCAAAAACATTTCTTTGTCTTCGCCCTCGAGCTCAGCAATTTCTGCTTCTACTTTCGCGCTGATAACAACCACTTCTGCGCCTTCACTCGCTGCATGCTGGCGAACTGTTTGCACATGCGGGTTGCTGTCTGCATCGTTAATGCCATCTTCCGCTACGTTGCACACATACAGCATTGGCTTGATTGTCAGCAGATGCAAATCGCGAATCCATTTGCGCTCTTCATCATCGAGTTCTACACTGCGAGCAGATTGCCCCTCTTCAAATGCTGCTTTCAATTTCTCCAGCACGTCCAGCTCTTGTTTGGATTCCTTATCGCCGGACTTCACTTTGCGTGCAATGCGGTCAATACGACGATCAACAGAGTCCAGATCAGCAAAAATCAGCTCCAGGTTGATTGTCTCGATATCGCTCAAAGGATCGACACGACCTGCTACGTGAGTAATGTTCTCATCTTCAAAGCAACGGACAACATGGGCAATCGCGTCCACTTCACGAATGTGTCCAAGGAATTGGTTGCCAAGTCCTTCGCCTCTGCTCGCGCCTTTTACCAAGCCTGCAATGTCTACGAATTCAAACGCAGTTGGAACTACCTTGTTTGGTACAACGATCTGTGTCAGCTTTTCCAGACGCGGATCTGGTACCTCTACGATCCCTACGTTCGGGTCAATCGTACAGAACGGGTAGTTAGCCGATTCAGCGCCCGCTTGTGTAATAGCATTAAACAATGTCGATTTTCCTACGTTAGGAAGACCTACAATCCCGCATGATGCACCCATCTATATACACTCCCTCATCATCATCCTGACATCCTTTTAAGTATATAGATTTGGTTTTCAGATTACAATTGTCTCCTTGTGGAAGCTTTTTTACTTGTCTCTTCCTGTGCTCATCATAGCTCCAGGTGGTGGGACAAAAAAAGAAATGCTAGACTAGACAAACAGAATCTGTTTGCTACGGTAAAATAAATGGTACGAGGTGACTACAAAAATGAAGCTCTTACTCCTTGGTGCCACTGGTCGCGTAGGAAGCCATATCCTCGACTATGCATTAAAAGATGGGCATGAAATAACCATTCTCGTTCGCTCGGCAGACAAGCTCCCTTATCTGGCTGCTGAAAATCTTCGTGTCCTGACCGGAAATGTTCTCGATCAAAAGGATGTTGCATCAGCCATGCGTGGTGTTGACGCGGTCATTAGCGCGCTCGGGACAGATAAAGCGACGACGTTATCTGAAGGAACTCCCTATATTATTGAAGCAATGAAACATGAAGGCGTGTCACGCATTATAACAGTGGGCACCGCCGGCATCTTGCAAAGCAGAGTTTCTCCTGACCTGCTCCGCTATCAATCCAGTGAGTCCAGACAAAAATTGACGCGTGCTGCCGAGGAACATCACAAGGCATTCTCGCTCTTGGAACAGTCTGAGCTCAATTGGACTATTGTTTGCCCGACTTATTTGCCAGATGGCGAGTATACAGGCACTTACCGGGTCGAGGCTCACCAGTTGCCTGTAGATGGGATGCAAATTTCCGTTCCGGATACGGCGGAGTTTACGTATCAGCAGCTTTCTACTTCCGAGTACGTGCGAGCGAGAGTCGGCATTGCCTACTGATACATACAAAAAAACAGGCTCCTATCCGTAATGGAAGGGAGCCTGTTTTGCTTCTATTGCTTCTTTACTTCTCGTTTACCAGCTTTTCCAGCTCATTCAATGTCTCTTCAAAGATTTCCATCGCTTGCTCGATTGGCTGGGACGTGGACATGTCCACCCCTGCTGCTTTCAGCACCTCGATAGGCGGAGCAGAGTTACCCGCTTCGAGGAAGTTTTTGCGAACTCGATCCACTGCTGGCTGACCTTCATCCATGATTTGCTTCGCTAATGCTTGTGCAGCGGCAAAGCTCGTCGAGTATTGATAGACGTAGTATTTATAGTTGTAGAAATGGCTCACACGCGCCCATTCCATACCGATTTCTTCATCGGAAACCATGTCTTTTCCGTAGTACTTTTTGTTGATGTCGAGGTAGATCTTCTTGATCGCTTCCGCATTCAAAGATTCCCCGGCTTGTTCCTTCTCGTGAATCGCTCTCTCAAACTCCGCAAACTGCGTCTGACGGAACAGCGTAGAACGGAAGTTTTCCAGATAGTGATTCAAGAGATACATCTTCTCTTCCTTCGTCTTCGCCTTCGCGTACATGCTCTTGAACAGCAGAGTTTCATTCATGGTCGAAGCCACTTCTGCCGTAAAGATTGGGTAGTTGGACGAAATGTACGGCTGGTTTTTGTTCGTGTAATAGGACTGCATCGCATGTCCCATCTCATGGGCGATCGTATACACATCGTCGAGCGTACCTTGGTGGTTCAACAGTACGTATGGATGTGTGTCATAAGCACCCCATTGGTAAGCACCCGTGCGCTTGTCATCAGTGGAATAGACATCTACCCAGCCTCCATCGAGACCTTCAGACATTGCCTTGACATAGTCGTCACCCATTACCTGCAAACCATCAACGACAATTTTCTTTCCTTCGTCGAAGGAAATATATTTGTCATCAGATGGAACGATCGGCACGTAAATGTCGTACATGTGCAATTCCTTCACGCCAAGCATTTTCTTTTTCAAGGAAATGTAGCGATGCAGCAATGGCAGATTGTCATTCACCGTGTCAATCAGCTCATCATACACCTTCGTGGGTACGTTGTTCGGTGTCAGGCTTGCCTCCAGCGCAGAATCGTAATTGCGTACCGCTGCGTAAAAATTATCTCCTTTTACTTTGGCAGCCAATGTTGATGCAAACGAGTCTTGGAAATCGATCAGAGCCCCATAATACGCTTTGAACGCTTCTCTGCGCACATTTTGATCTTTGCTTTCCATATAGGAAATGAAATTGGCACGAGTCAACTGAACTTCCTTGCCTGTCTCATCTTTGATTTTAGGGAACCTCACGTCTTTGGACAGCATGCTGTAAATATTAGTAGGCGCACCGCCCAATGGCGACGATTTCGCCAAGAGCTGCTCCATATCCGCAGAGAGTGAGTACGGCTTCGTTCTCAGCATGTCTTCGATAAACAGCTTGTAAGGCTCAAGCTCCTTTTCGGACAGTAAGCTCTTTATTTTGTCATCGGGAATCGCAACGATTTCAGGCTGTACCCATGAAGTTTTTTCTGTGACAAGCGTGTACATTTTCTCAGCGCGGTCTCCCAGCTTTTGCAGATCAGGATTCGCGGAGTTTACATCGAGAGACATGTTTGCATACACGTATGCTTTGTCATTTAAGCGCATCAATTCAACATAGTCATCGAATGCCGCTTGCATCGTAGCAGAAGATGTACCCAGCTTGCCTTGGTGCTTCGTGAAAGCGTTTGCTAAAGATTCAACCTTAGCAACATCCTTTTCCCATTCCTTAACAGTCGGATAAATATGATCCAGCTTCCACTTGTACGCATCTGGGATCTCAGTGCGAGTTTGATAAGAAGGCTTCTCAGCAGCAAGAGCTATCGCCTGCGTGCTGTAAGGAATGAATGGTACGGATACTGTCGACAATGCAATGGCCAAAGCCGTAACTGATGCAAATACTTGCTTCTTCAAATCTCAATCGCCCCTTTTCTTCTATCTATTTTTGCCAAATTATAAGTGTGTAATTATATTTTCACCTGCCAAATTCCTTCTTACTAATAAAAATTTTTCAAATATTCAATAACAACCGTCAATTTATCCAGAGAAAATCCACTTTTGTGGATAAGTCTGTGGATAAATATTTACTAACAACTTTTTATCCCCCTCAGCATTTGCAAACACTCCTTTTTTCCGCAAAAAGTTGTCCACATTTTCTGTGGATATGCTGTGAATAACTTATTTTCCTTGGAACTGGGGCATCCGCCTATACCTCACTGTGGGTTCCTACATAGCATGAGTATTGAAACTACGGTAGGAGGTGTTAGCAAGTGGGTATCTTTAACGGCTTCGACGATTTCGCGCTGATCTTGGTTCTGTTCATCCTTCTCGTTATCGTAGGTTGCGACTGCGACTAACCTACTCCGCTGCCATCCAGCCTATCTGAAGGTAAGCTTGCATCCTCAGCAGCCTTACCTTCTCCAATTCCACATAGATCATAGCCAAGGCAATGCAGCCTAGGGATAATGATCAGTCATAACCTACGTACTATCACCGGGAGATACATTTGATCGTACAAAAGGAAAAAGGATGCGCCTCTATTGGCTGCATCCTTTTTTTTATCCACATGCTTGATCCAGGACTATTTCGATCCGGTCTGAAAAGTTATCCACTGCGCTTGATTTACATTACCTGCTGTGTCCTTTACCAAACCGGCGATAAGACTTACCTGATATCTCGTATGTGGCTGCCATTTTCCTTTTGGCCTCACAGACAACATCCGCTTGCTTTTGTTCCACGTAATGGTATGCGGAACAATAATCCCTTTTTCATCTGTCACACGAACTAATGGCCCGGCCGTTTTGCTGGATAGGACTCCACCACTAACCAAAGCAATCTCTTCTGCAAACTGGAGTGTCACTTTATCCTGAAGCGATACATTTTTAGCCCCGTGTCCGGGCAACATGACTGCTTGCGGAGCGATACTATCCACAGGTTTTCTCGTTTGAAACGTGCTGGCCAGCTCTGGATTCAAATTGCCTCGCTGATCCTTCAATTTTTTGGCCAGAAGGCTTACTCGATAAGACGCCCCTGCTTCCAGATTGCCTACCGGATCAATCATCATGCTTCGATCTGTTTTGTTCCATTTCGCCGTAAAACGAACCTTCTTTTTTTTCGCATCCGTGAGCGAAATGATCGAGAGACCAGACTTGTCGGTGAGCTCTTGCCCATTTTTTAACGAAACCGGTCCCGAAAACGTCAGTGTAATGATTTGATCCGGGTTAATTTCCGCCGATTTGTCAGCTGGGGATATTTTCACTCCCCATTCGTTTGCCGACTTTGCCCACACTCCCTGTGATGGAACCAGGAAAAGCGCAAGCACTACTACCCATTGCAACCACCGAACACTCATCTTTTTCATCGAACCCCTCCCGTCTAAAACGATGAAGCCGCTCCCTGAAGAATATAAGCGCGTCGCTTCATCGTTTACAGGCATTGTAGAAAAAGACAGATGGGTTGATCAAAGAAATATGGTCTATGATTGCGGTTCTTCCTCCGCGCGAATCAGTATCTTTTTCAGCTTGCGTTCAAATTCTAGTCGTCCAATCATTACACTATGATCGCAACCCGTACATTTGATTCGCACATCCATGCCCATGCGTATGACTTTCCACGCATTCGTGCCACATGGATGCGGCTTTTTCATCTGTACGACATCCCCCAGTCCAAATTGCTTGCGTTCCATTTCTCTTTCTCCTCTCTACACTGTTCCCTTTCCAGACACCGCGACGATTTTTGGATACGGAATTTGAATCCCTCGGTTGGTTAATTCCGTTCTGATCTTCGCACGTAAATTTCGATTGACTCCGTGATGGGTGTTCGGCTTGCACTCAGCCGTAACACGGATGATGACTTCGGAAGGTCCCAGTGCATGTACCCCTAAAATCTGTGGCTCAGCTACGATATCCGTCAATTCTGTTTGAGCCGATGCCAATACTTCTTTGAGCACAGACTCCACTAGGTTCAGATCCTCTTCATACGCTACAGATACGTCGACAACCGCTAACGTATTTTGCAAAGAAAAGTTGGTCACTTGATTAATCGTGCCGTTTGGAAAGATGTGTACCTCCCCCGTCCAGCTTCGCACCTTTGTAATGCGCAGACCAATCTCCTGCACCGTTCCTGTCAAATTGTTGATCGTTACGACGTCTCCGACAGCAAATTGATCCTCAAAAATAATGAAGAATCCCGTAATGATATCACGCACGAGACTTTGCGCCCCGAAACCGACTGCCAATCCCAGTACCCCTGCGCTTACCAAAACAGGGCGCAAATCAATGCCCAACAGCTGCAAGATCATGAGAATCGCTAAAAAGTAAATGCCGTACTGAACGATATTGTTGACGAGCACCCGCATCGTGTCCACCCGGCGTTGATCCATTTGTATCTTGCTTCCGTGGCGGTGCTGGAACACTTTATTTACGCCTGATTGCACAACGGAAACGACGATTCGCGATAACAGGATGATCGCGGCTATTTTCAGTACAGCCATCCCTATATTTACCCACATATCCGCATCTGTCACATACGCATATACCTGAGCATAAATTCTTTCAAAGAAACTAGCTTGATTCATTCCTCCCGCTCCTTCTGCTCCCCGTTTTCGTCGACCTCGCTATACTGGCCAAAAAACTGACGGAAGTATCCTCGTATTACCACTTGTTGTTCCATCATGATCGCTTTCGCTCGTGAGTAATCCGACAGTGGGAACTCAATGGAAAGGGCACAGCCTGCCGTTATTTCTTTTGGCGTTGGTCTTGTATCAATTTCAATATCTTCGTACTCCAGCAGCATTTCTGCCCGCAAGGCTTGTTGCGTGGAATCAAACGCGATCAGCACTGTCTCTCCTCCCATTTCACTCCCCCTTATCTCTTTCACGCAAACTGCCATAGGCTCCTCTTATTTTACCTGTTCGTTTTCATGCATGCCAGCCTGCTGAGTTTTCAAAACCTACGTAACTTTCCCATTAGCAGGTATAAAAATGTCATATCGGTACGATACTGTGAATACTTTTATATAACCTTTTACAGGTTGGTTTAAGCCAAGTCGGCAAGAGTGGGGGTTTCCATGAGTACATCTGATAATCGCAAGGATTATTCTTTGCCACCTTTTAAAGTGGAATACCGCAGTGAAAACGCAGACGAGCATCTCGCCGGTCACCTTGCCCAGCGCTTTCGCTTAAATCGGTTCGATGACGACCTTGTCATTGTATGTATTGGGACAGACCGTTCTACTGGTGATGCTCTAGGCCCATTAGTAGGAACCAAGCTCATCGCACAGTCACCTCGTTTTTTGCAAGTGTACGGAACGCTTGAGGACCCTGTACACGCCATGAATCTTAAGGAAAAATTAGAGCTCATCCACACGAATCATCCGACAGCTACACTTATTGCGGTCGATGCCTGTTTAGGTCAATTTAGCCACGTCGGAAACATCAATGTGATTAATGGTCCACTAAAACCAGGGGCTGGTGTAAAAAAAGAGCTTCCTCCTGTTGGTTCCTTCCACATTACGGGGATTGTAAACGTAGGAGGATTCATGGAGTATTTTGTCCTTCAAAATACCCGGCTCTCCATCGTCATGAACATGGCAGATATCATAGCTTCCGGACTGGCCAAAGCCGTAACACTGGCTTCTACGCCTAGTCGATTCGATAGTGTCTTATATGATTGACCGTTTTTTTCTGCAAAAGGTTCCATCCCTCTTTAGAAAACTTGCTTTTTGATCTGTTCTCTCCCTCAACGGATGACAGGTCTATTTTTTTTACACATAAATCGTCAGGCACTTTTCGATCACTTGGGCGCTGATCGGCGTTGGCGCTACACTTTCTCCATCTGCATGGACAGGCAGCTGTCCCGCTGCCTGTATCGTTATCTGCTTGCCCCTATAAAACCGGACAGCCGGATGATGACGATGAGCTCCTGTGAATATTTTCGGAAAAGCAGCTAACAATCCGAGTCGGCTCACACCACTTACTACGCAAATGTCTGCGATGCCATCGTCCGGGATAGCATCGGGACAAATCAGCATTCCTCCTCCGTAATTCGGAATATTGGCAGCGACAACTAGCCAGACAGCCTCTAAACCAGCCTCATGACCATCAACGTTCAGTACGATGTCACATGGCTGATACGTACATACGACGCGAATCACCGATATAATGTAGGCGAGTGCTCCGAGCTTATACCGATTTAGCCAAGCTTTGTACACAGCTTGATCTGTTATCTTTGCTACCTGTGCATCGAATCCAGCCCCGATTGAATTCACAGCTACTTCTCCATTCAATAAAAGCAGATCGATTCGCTTTTCCCCTTTTTCCGACAGAATTCGCTCTAATGCCTGTAACGGTTTCATCGGAATTCCATGTCCGCGAGCGAAATCATTCCCGGAACCAGCCGGCACCAATCCAAATCGACAATCTTGTTTCGATTCGTATATCCCGTTTATCACGCCTCGGACAGTACCATCCCCTCCGACAGCAATGATTTTATTTACTCCCTCTTTTTCAATCAGCTCTTTTGATAATTTTTCGGCGTCCCCCTCTCCTGATGTCAACCTGACATGAAAAGGCGCTCCCAGACGTCGTAGCGTCGCCTCAATTTGCCTCCATACTTTCAACCCTGTGCCATTACCTGATACAGGATTGACGATAACACCCAACATACCATTCTCTCCCCAAACATGCTGTCGTACTGTATTGTCCCGTCCCGCTTATCCATCCTTGCTCGTAAATCGAGTTTTTGTATCATATTATCGCATGCTATTTTTATCGATGATAGTTGATTTTTCATAAAAAAAGACTCCTCCCGAAGGAAGAGCCTCTCTGCGGACTATGAAAACAGCTTTGAAATCCAATCGATAAAGGGAACTCCGACTGCTGCGATCACTAATGCTGGCATCATGTTGGCTACTCTTAACTGTTTGATCTCCAAAACGTTTAATCCAATGGCAATAATCATCAAGCCACCTACCGCCGTTACTTCTACCAGGATCGCATTCAGCATCGTTTCGCTCACCACACTGTAAATGCTCGTAGATAATAGCGCGATCATGCCTTGATATAAAAACACGGGCACTGCCGAAAAGATGACACCGATTCCTAGCGTTGATGCGAAAATGATCGCAGAGAATCCGTCTAGCATTGCTTTCATAAACAGTACTTCGTGGTTGTTACGCAAACCACTGTCCAATGAACCTAGTACAGCCATGGCTCCAATACAGTACACCAGCGTCCCCGTGATAAAGCCAGTGGCGATACTTCCTTGGCTCCCCCCAACTTTCCTTTCCAGCCAGTGACCCAGATTGTTTAAGCCTTTTTCAATCCCAATCCATTCACCTATTACTGTTCCTAGCACAATACTGATAATCACGAGTAAAAAATTTTCCGAACCCAGGCACATTTTAATGCCCAACACGAATACGGCCAGAGCAATTCCTTGCATGACGGTTTGTCGCATCGACTCCGGAATTCGCTTCAACATTCTGCCTAACAATGCCCCTAAGATGATTGCTCCGGCGTTGACCAATGTTCCCAGCAAGATCACTTGCGCTGTCCCCCTACAGATGCCTTACCCTTACACAAACGCTGCTGCTATTTCCCGAACAGCGTTATGAAGCGCTTCTACATCTTTCTCTGAGTTAAAAATTCCAAAGCTGGCTCGAACCGCTCCACGTTGCTCGGTACCGGCAGTCTGGTGACCCAGTGGCGTGCAATGAAAACCTGATCTCGTCGCAATCCCGTATTGTTGATCCAGGATAAACGACACCTCTGCTGCATCCACCTCTCCGATATTAAAAGCAACCACGCCTACACGTTCGATCTCAATCCCCGGTCCGTAGACATGTACACCGTCGATTGTCTGCAATCCAAGGATCGTTTGCTTCACCAATTCCCATTCGTGCTGACGAATGTTGTCCACACCTTTTTCCATGACAAAATCAACACCTGCTTGCAGCCCTGCCAAACCAACCGTATTGAGTGTCCCGCTTTCGTATCGGTCTGGACGTGTTGTCGGTTGATCAATCGCTTCAGACTGACTGCCTGTCCCCCCATGAATCAAAGGTTCGAGATCAATGTCACTCCTCACGTACAAACCACCTGTACCTTGTGGACCATACAGCCCTTTGTGCCCAGGAAAAGCAAGCATATCAATATTCATTGCCTCTACATCGATAGGCAAAACACCAGCAGACTGAGAAGCATCCACCAAAAACGTAATTCCGTGCTCTTTTGCCAGTTTTCCCAGTTCTGCTACAGGCAGGATAACACCCGTCAGATTGGAGGCATGACTCACAACGATTAACCTTGTTGCGGGTGTAATTGCCTTGGCAAAATCCTCTACATAGAATTGATGGTCTTCTCTCGGCTCGACAAAAGTAGCTGCTACTTGGTTGTTTTTGCGCATGTACTCGATGGGACGTCTTACCGAATTATGCTCGACAGACGAAGAAACAACATGATCTCCTGCTTGTAAGAATCCTTTTATCGCTTGATTAAGCGCTTGAGTGGCATTGAGATAAAAAAAGAGGTTATTCGGGTTTTGAATCCCAAACAACCGTGACACTTGCACTCGTGTCCGAAACACAGCTTTACTCGCTTTCATCGCCAGTGCATGTCCACCTCGGCCAGGATTTGCAGCAAAATCCTCGATGACCTCGGCCATCATTTCTTTGACTGCCGGTGGCTTCGGCCATGTAGAAGCTGCGTTATCCAAATAGATGATCGCCATGACTACCTTACCTCCTGGACTTACTTCTCTATATTCAGCATTTCGATGATTCGCTCCAAGTCTTCCTGTGAATAGAAGTCGATTTCGATCTTGCCGCGCTTTGTTCCTTTTTTAATCTTGACCGATGTTCCAAAACGACTGCGTAGTCGTTCCTCCATCTCGATCAATACTGGCTCGTTTTTCGCTGGCTTTTTCTTTTTTGTTTCACGTGAAACATTGAGCTGCTTCACAAGCTCTTCCAGCTGACGAACACTCAATCCTTTTTCCACCACGTCATTTGCAAGCTGTTGTTGTACTTTCTTATCCGTTACCCCAAGCAAAGCGCGCGAATGTCCCATGGATAGTTCGGCTGCCGAAACCATTTTTCGGATCTTCTCCGGCAGTTGCAGCAAACGAAGCATGTTGGCTACATGCGGTCGACTCTTCCCAATCTTTTGCGCAAGCTGTTCTTGTGTATAATCATGGTGGGAAATCAGCTTGTCATAAGCTTCTGCCTCTTCGAGTGGATTCAGATTTTCCCGCTGCAAGTTCTCAATCAGGGCAATCTCCATTAATTGCTGATCTGTGTACGCCTTTACTACTACCGGAACCTCTTTTAACCCCGCTACCTTTGCAGCACGCAGTCGTCTTTCCCCAGCTACTAGCTCGTAACCTTTGATACTTTTCCGAACAATCAGCGGTTGGATGATTCCATGCTCTTTGATCGACTGTGCCAGTTCCTCGATAGCTGATTGCTCGAATTCTTTCCGGGGCTGATAAGGGTTAGGACGAATCTCATTGATGGAAACCTCTTTTACCTGTTCCCCTTCTTCGATGAGATTGGAAGTAATAAGTGCATTCAGCCCTTTTCCCAATCCTCTACTCATACCCCTACCACTTCCTTCGCCAAATCAGTATAGACTTCCGCTCCTCGTGAGCGTGGATCGTACGTAATGATGGCTTGTCCGTGTGACGGTGCTTCACTCAAGCGTACATTTCGAGGAATAATTGTCTTGTATACTTTGTCCTGAAAATACTTTTTCACTTCTTCAATCACTTGCAGACCGAGATTCGTACGTGCATCGAGCATCGTCAGCACAACACCTTCGATAGCAAGCTGTGAATTCAAATGTTTTTGGACCAAACGAATGGTGTTCAACAGTTGGCTTAAGCCCTCAAGCGCATAGTATTCACATTGGATTGGAATTAAGACCGAATCAGATGCTGTCAAAGAATTAACGGTCAAAATCCCCAAGGATGGCGGGCAATCGATAATGACGTAATCGTACTTGTCCTTGACTACTTCCAGTGCCTTTTTCAGACGAACCTCACGAGAAATCGTAGGAACCAGCTCGATTTCCGCCCCTGCCAATTGAATGGTGGCAGGGATGATCATTAATCCGTCAATTTCAGTCGGCAAAGTCGCATCGACGGGGTTGATATCATTGATCAGGACATCATAAATGCAGTACTTTACATCTGCCTTATTTACCCCGATCCCACTGGTGGCATTTCCTTGCGGATCAATATCAACCAGCAGCACCTTTTTCCCCAATGCGGCCAAACAAGCACTTAGATTGACGGACGTAGTCGTTTTCCCGACGCCGCCTTTCTGGTTCGCAACCGCAATGATTTTTCCCAACTTCTCCACCTCTTTTTTGTCGTGTAGGAAAGCTTGTGGCTTGACCAGTACACTCTCCAATACGTCTTTCAAAGTCATCTTCTGTATCCTCATCTAGTTAGTCATTCGAGTCTATTTACGATTTGCTCGTATTCTTGTAAAACGATAATCTTTTTTACAATTTTCTTCGTTCGTTGCCATTCAGTTACCTTTACATGGCCTGTACACAATAAGACGAAAAAAGCCTCTGAAAGTTATCCTCATTGATTATCGAGCAAACCAGCAGTATGCACAGGTTGGTACTCTCCATGTTATCAGATTTGCAGCTTGGTCGTACGCTGTTTTTTTTAGATAGTGAGACAAAAAAGCCTGATTTTTGTCCCAAAAATGCAGATTTCCCTAGCTTTTTTATGAAAAATGCTTATTTCTGGAAATTTGATCGTGCAGAAAGCATCATTTTCTATAAATAATCAGCATTTGTCCAAAAAGAAAGGCGACAATGTCGCCTTTTTGGTTACCATCTACATTTATTTCCCTGTTTCCTTGTTTTTCGGAATACGAATGGTGAATTGATAGAATTCATCATGGTCTTCTTCCGCTGTCTCTACAGGCAGGCCCGTCTGGATCACCATATCGATCGATTGCCGAACGGTATTAATCGCAATTCGCGTATCCCTTGAGAATGCTTTCCAGCGAGGCTTCGCATCTTTTTCCGATTTTGGGTTCTCAGCCAATTCTAGCAGCTGCTTCACACGTACTTCCGTCTGTTTCACATTCCATTCCCGCTCCAAAATCTCCAGCAGGACTTTATTTTGTAATTCTGGATCTTTTAACGGTATCAGAGCCCTTGCATGACGCTCTGTAACTTGTCTGGACAACAAGGCATCTTGAATTTCTTGCGGTAAATGGAGCAAGCGCAGTTTGTTTGCGATTGTCGATTGTCCTTTGCCCAAACGCTGAGCAAGACTCTCTTGCGTCAAATTGTGCAAATCAATCAGCTTTTGATATGCGACTGCCTCTTCAATGGCTGTCAAACCTTCTCGTTGCAAATTCTCAATTAATGCGATAGAGGCTGTTTGCGAGTCATTAAACTCTTTGACAATCGCAGGAATCCTCTCCATGCCCAATTTTCTAGTTGCGCGCAAACGTCGTTCCCCGGCAATCAATTCATAACGACCATCGCGAACCCGCACGACAATCGGTTGAATGAGCCCATGAGTTCGTATCGTTTGACACAACTCATCAATTTTCTCGTCATCAAATACAGTTCGAGGCTGATATGGATTCGGTACGATCTCCTCAACTGGTATTTGTTTGATTTCTTCGTTCTCTGTCTTGTCAGTCAAGCCAAAAATCCGAGAAAATGAATCTTTAACTGCCATAGAAAAATCCCCCACTTCTACCCGTTCCATCCGTGCTATTTTTAAGTCTTTGAAGAGGTGTTCAAAAAGTCATTTTTGATCACGAAGAAATCCTGAAAAATTGCGCAACAACGAAACAAGCGTTACCTTCGAAATCCAGGTGCTCATGTAGCTCCCCTACATTCCGCTCCTCCTTCTTCAGCTTCTCGCCGCCTTGTTGGTGCTGATAAGACAACTTTTTGAATACGTCCTTGAAACTGAAAAAGGTCCTGTCCAATCAACGACAGAATCTCCCTCGAAACATTTTGTATCCCTCGCCCATCCATTGTCCGGATATGACAGATTGAATATGTTCTTTGATTGTTGCTGCTAAGGAAAAATGGCATATTAGCGTCGTAAGTGAGTCCAGTCCTACTCTTTTAACATAGGTCCTCCTCTTACATCGTTAGAGACAGCATGCAGCTACTTTTAAAAAAGCTTCACAAGCCCTATAGTACATACTGATTAACAGACTCTTCTTGCCCATCCGGTCGGTTTGTAAAATTGCCTTTGACCTAATCTTCTTTCCCTACACGCTTTCTTCAGGTTCATTTATATATATGTAATTCTGCAAGATTCGCCCAATTCCTGCTAACAAAAAACGTTTCACGTGAAACATCAATTGTGATTTTCGTAAAATAACCTCTATCGAGGACCTTCTCATGGACGAGCGACCGCATTTTTGTGGAAAGTTATTATGCGCTCCGGAATTCTTGAGTGTACTGCTTATAAAATTCCTATACGTTCATAAAAATCGTGATGATCACGGTGCTTTGTCGTCTCTTCACTTCCCATACTCTCATCGGTAGAATGTGAAATCTTGGTGACGGTAAAACAAGCGAGGAAAATGTCTATGAAGGTCTAACGTCAGGTACGATAAAATCGCGGCAACGATCGCAGCACTATCATCTCTGTACTGAACATTAGACAAATGACTGATGCAACCCACATCCCTGCTGCCGTCGTCAAGCCTTTCACTCTACCATTGGCTCCAGCTCCCAAAAATCCCATGCCTGTGACGACTTGTGCAGCTATCCTCCCCGGATCATGATTTACGCCACTCGAAGAAAAACCATAAATGGAAGCTAGCCCAAAAAGACACGAACCAAAGCATACGAGACTATACGTTGGAAAACCAGCACCTCTTTGCCTACTCACATCTTTTTGAATCTCTCTCGCTCCCATCCCATGATGGCACCTGCTAGAAAAGCTAGAAAGAGCCGAAGCAATATGGGTAGAAATTCTGGCGAAAAAAAGGAGGAAAGTACTGTTTTTCGAAGGAGCTAGTACTATGCATATGCCGAGTTGTAGACTCCATGATACAAGACGCAAATCTGAGAGAATTCATCAGGAACAGGCTGTTCCATTTAAACTTTCAACACGAAAAAAGGGCCGCAGCACGTGGCTACAACCCTCTCTTATCATTGACTCCTACACTAACGGCTTTTTCGCAGGAACGCCTGCCTTGCGCGGATAGCTTTTCGGCGTCGCTTCTATTTTTTCCATGATGACGATATTACGCTCTCCCGCTTCCTCTAGAAGCTGGAATGTCTCGACCTTTCTCGTTTTTCCACCGAGGGTCTTGATTGCTTTCTTCGCTTCAGCAAGCTCTGGAGTAATCTCCGCTCCCTTGAGAGCGATGAAGTGTCCTCCGACTTTGGCAAAAGGAAGGCAGAACTCCGACAACAAATTAAGTCTCGCAACAGCACGTGCCACTACGAGATCAAATTTCTCCCGATAAATCGCTTCTTGCCCACGATCCTCTGCACGCCCATGTACAGGATTCACGTTCTCCAGACCCAGTTCCTGCGCTACATGCTGCAAAAAGCTCATACGCTTGTTCAAGGAATCAATGATTGTCATTTTCAGATGTGGGAAGCAAATTTTCAAAGGAATGCTCGGAAAGCCTGCGCCCCCACCGATATCAACAACTGATTGCACCTGGTCAAATGGAAAGTAAAAAGCCGGCGTAATCGAATCATAAAAATGCTTGTTGTACACTTGCCCTTCTTCAGTAATCCCGGTCAGGTTCATCTTCTCATTCCATTCCACCAGTAGGCGGAAAAAATGATCAAACTGCTCCTTCTGACGATCCGTCAAAGAAATCCCCTGGGCTGCAAGTACCTCGGCAAACTGTTCTTTCGTCATAGCTTTTCTCCTTACTCGGCTACTCCCACGCGTTTGTACTCCAGATATACCATCAACACGGAAATGTCTGCTGGAGTAACCCCTGCGATACGAGCCGCCTGCCCGATGTTCAACGGACGAATTTTGGTCATATTGTCACGGGATTCCTTGGACAAACCGGAGATTTGGTGGTAGTCAATATCTGTTGGGATGCGGCGCTCCTCCATTTTTTTCATCCGCTCTACTTGTTGCAATGACTTTTTGATGTAGCCATCGTATTTAATCTGGATTTCAACCTGTTCCGTTACATCCTCTGGCAGTGCTTCGGGTGCAGGGACCATTTGAGCAATGTGGCTGTAGTTGATTTCCGGACGACGCAGCAATTGAGCAAGCTCGATGACATCTGTCAGTTCAGGGGAGCCTGCGTTGCGCAAAACCTCTTGAACATGTGCCATTTCAGGACGTACACGCGTGTTTGCCACACGTTCTTTTTCTTGCTCAATCAGCGCGCGTTTTTGGTTAAATCGCTGGTAGCGCTCATCGCTAATCAGACCAATTTCATGGCCGATATCCGTCAGGCGCAAGTCCGCATTGTCATGACGAAGCAGCAAGCGATATTCGGCACGAGAAGTAAGCAAACGATAAGGTTCATGCGTTCCTTTCGTAACCAGGTCGTCAATCAAAACACCGATGTACGCCTCTTCTCGTCCCAAAATGACGGGTGGTTTTCCTTGAACGCGGCGTGCTGCGTTAATCCCTGCCATGAGACCTTGCCCCGCTGCTTCTTCATAACCAGAGGTACCATTGATTTGTCCTGCTGTGAACAAGCCAGGCAAGATTTTGGCTTCCAAAGAAGGCCAGAGCTGCGTCGGCACGATTGAATCATACTCAATCGCATAGCCAGGACGCATCATTTTGACTTCTTCCATTCCAGCCATGGAGCGCAGCATAGACAGCTGAACATCCTCCGGCAAGCTGGTCGACAAGCCTTGTACATACATTTCTTCGGTATTGCGTCCTTCTGGCTCCAAGAAAATTTGGTGACGCGGCTTATCATTAAAACGAACTACCTTATCTTCAATCGAAGGGCAATAACGCGGGCCCGTTCCTTCAATCATTCCCGAATACATAGGGGCACGATGCAGATTGCTATTAATGAGTCCATGCGTTTCTTCATTTGTATATGTCAGCCAGCAAGGCAGCTGATCCATAATAAATTCCGTTGTTTCATAAGAAAAGGCGCGCGGTACCGGATCACCAGGCTGAATCTCCATTTTGGAGAAATCCACACTGCTGCTATGAACACGCGGTGGCGTCCCCGTCTTGAAACGTGTCATTTCAAAACCGAGTTCCTTCAAATGATGTGCCAGACGAATGGACGGACGCATGTTGTTCGGTCCACTTTCGTATTGAAGATCCCCGAGGATGATCTTTCCGCGCAAATAGGTTCCGGTCGTCAATACAACGGATTTGGCCATGTATCGCGCTCCAGTTTGTGTGATAACCCCTTCACAAACTCCATCGTTTACGATCAGCTCTTCCACCATCGCTTGACGCAGGATCAGATTCGGAGTATTTTCAATCGTTTTCTTCATTTCATGCTGATACGCAAATTTGTCTGCTTGCGCGCGCAAGGCATGCACTGCAGGTCCTTTCCCTGTATTCAGCATCCGCATTTGGATATGGGTTTTGTCGGTATTGCGTCCCATTTCTCCACCAAGCGCGTCCAATTCGCGTACGACGTGGCCTTTTGCCGGACCACCTACGGAAGGATTACATGGCATGTACGCCACAGCGTCCAGGTTGATCGTCAACAGCAATGTACTACAGCCCATACGTGCAGCCGCCAATGCCGCTTCCGCACCGGCATGACCCGCACCAATGACAATGACGTCAAAAGAGCCCGCTTCATATGCAGGTACAACGTTCATTTTTTATCCTCCTAATCACTTACCCAGACAGAACTGGGAGAAAATCTGGTCAATCAAATCCTCGCCGACGCTTTCTCCAATGACTTCACCAAGTAGCTCCCACGACTTTTTAATGTCGATCTGAATCATGTCTACTGGCATCAAATCATCGATTCCACCCAGCGCTTCATCTATGGCTCGTTCTGCCTGACGAAGCAGTTGAATATGTCTAGCGTTGCTCACATAGGTCAAGTCATCCTGCTGCACACGACCACTGAAGAAAATCTCCCCAATCGCCTGCTCCAGAAGATCGATCCCCGTTTCCTCACGCGCAGACGTCATAATCAACGGCTGCTGAGGGAAATGACGCTTGATCTCTTCCAAATCCACTTTTTGTGGCAGATCGAATTTATTAACAATCACAATCACATGGAACCCTTTAGCCGCTTCAAAAATCGCGTAATCATCAGCAGAGAGAGGCTCGTTGTAGTTGATCACGAGCAACACAAGGTCAGCCTTTTGCAGTAGCTGTCTGGACTTCTCTACTCCGATTTTCTCCACGATGTCCTCTGTATCGCGAATTCCTGCGGTATCGATGAGTCGCAAAGGAACCCCGCGCACATTGACATACTCTTCGATGACATCGCGTGTCGTTCCCGCAACGTCAGTCACAATCGCCTTTTCCTCTTGGACCAGACTATTTAATAGAGAGGATTTCCCTACATTCGGACGTCCAATAATCGCGGTCGACAAGCCCTCACGCAAAATTTTTCCTTGCTGTGCGGTCTGCAACAGTCGCTGGATTTCACCTTTAACCTCCAGGCACTTTCCTCGCAAGAAATTTTGTGTAAACTCCTCGACATCATGCTCTGGATAGTCCAATGTTACTTCTATATGGGCCATAGCTTCAATCAAGTTTTGACGGAGCTGCCGAATGAGCCTTGACAGCTTCCCTTCGACTTGATTCAATGCGACCTTCATCGCTCTGTCTGTCTTCGCCCGGATCAAATCAATGACGGCCTCAGCCTGAGACAAATCGACACGTCCATTTAAGAACGCACGCTTCGTGAACTCACCAGGCTCCGCCAATCTTGCCCCATTATCCAAGATTAACTCCAGAACCTTTTCAACGGAAACAATTCCTCCGTGACAGTTGACCTCCACTACATCCTCCCTCGTAAATGTACGGGGAGCCTTCATTACGGAAACCAGTACCTCTTCCACTCGTTCACCTGTGTTTGGCTCATACAAGTGCCCATAATGGATCGTATGGCTGTCCACAGTGGACAACCGCTGCTTTCCTTTATATATCTTATCCACAACTTCGATCGCTTCCGTACCGCTTACCCGGATCACGGCAATACCGCCTTCACCCATCGGTGTTGCGACCGCCGCTATTGTATCGAATTTCATGCTGTTCACCTCAAGCTTTCCACTCTTACAAGTCAGCCACTAACTTACTAGCATAACAGATCGTCTGGAAAAATTCCAAAAGAAAGTGCAGCCAATCCATCTATATGCCCAAACACCCAATAGGAAAAAGCAACCCTCTCTCCAAGGTTGCCGTCCATTTTGGTTATCCACAGTATAATCATTTTCGCAAATCCTCAACCATTTGGTCAATTATCCACAGTGGACAACTTTTTGAGAGAGATTATTCAAAATGTCGTCGCTTGCTTCCTTACATTCAGGCAAAAAAAAGAAGCCTAGCGAGAGGCTTCTTTCGGTGCAATCACGATATA
The DNA here is from genome assembly GCF_022026395.1 of Brevibacillus brevis. Classification (NCBI taxonomy): domain Bacteria; kingdom Bacillati; phylum Bacillota; class Bacilli; order Caryophanales; family Paenibacillaceae; genus Brevibacillus; species Brevibacillus brevis. The sequence goes on from NZ_CP041767.1 coordinate 6,152,547, forward strand.
ACGATTTGGCTCGTCTCCTTCACTGAAGGTAACCACATCCGCTCTCTTTTGCAAGAAGGCGTGGATTACTTTCCGTTCAGCAGCAGACATTGGTTCCAGACGTACATCCCGTTTGGTCGATAACGCTTTTTTCGCCACACGATCTGCTAGCTGCTCCAATGTTTCCTTGCGACGCAGCCTGTAATTTTCGGCATCCAGAGTGATACGTACATGTTTGTCCGCATGACGGTTCGCTACGACGTTTACGAGATACTGTAATGAATCAAGAGTTTGTCCCCTGCGGCCAATAATGATTCCCAGATTGGTTCCCTGGATGTCAAACAGCATGCCTTCTTCATTTGTACGCGTCTCCACTTTGGCATTCACCTTCATGTTCGACAAAACGTCTTGAAGAAAGTCACGTCCCTGTGCAACCGGATCAAAGTGAAATTCTACTTGCACTTTAGCGTCCTTTGCCCCAATCAGTCCAAACAACCCTCTGCTTGGTTCCTCCAGAACTTGGATCGTTGCCCGCTCACGCGGCACTCCCAATTCCAGCAAAGCTTTTTGCACAGCATCGTCGATCGTTTTTGCCGTAGCTACCACCTTTTTCACTTGGAGGCTCCCCCCTTAGGAGTTGGCATATTTCCTTTATCACGATACAGGAAGTAGGTTTGTACAATGGTAAACAGGTTACCGTATACCCAGTACAGAGACAGCGCTGATGGCAATGTGACAGCAATCGCCAAAATCATCAGCGGCATCATGACGATCATCATTTGCATTTGTGGATTCCCTTGTGTTGCCTGACCCATCATCTTGGACTGCAGGTACGTCGTAATCGCCGCAATGATTGGCAAGATGTAGTACGGGTCCTTTTGTCCCAGCGTCAGCCACATAAACGTTTGCGAATTAATCTCGGTTGTACGGATAATCGCATGGTAGAACGCGATCAAAATCGGCATTTGTACCAACATTGGCAAGCATCCAGCCAACGGGTTGACACCGCTCTTCTGGAACAAAGCCATGGTTTCCGCTTGCGCTTTTTGAGGATCATTTTTGTACTTGTCACGGATTTTTTGCATCTCCGGTTGAATCTCTTGCATTTTCTTGGAGCTCTTGATTTGCTTGACCATCAATGGAAGCACAATGATTCGAATGATGATCGTTGCAACCAGGATACCCAGACCGTAGTTGTTTCCGAGTATCAATGCGCTCTCTTTAATTAGCCAGGACAGTGGATAGACAAAATACTTGTCCCAAATGCCGGTTGCGTCAGGGCCAATTGGTGCTGCAGCTTGGGGGTTACAGCCCGACAAAACTAGAACCAGCATAGTCAGCATAAAAATGCTGAGTGTACGTCTACTCAAGGGTGATCCTCCTTTTCCCCGCTTCAATTGAGGTAATCTTATTTGTGCTGATCCGGGACTGGATCATACCCGCCCGGGTGGAACGGATGGCATTTCAAGATGCGACGAAGGGCCAACCAGCCTCCCCTCCACGCTCCAAATCGGCGAATCGACTCGATTGCGTAGTGAGAACAGGTGGGCGCGAATCTGCATGAAGGTGGTTTATACGGAGAAATCATCAGTTGGTATCCCCGAATCAACCAAACCATGATCTTCACCATCATCGTTTCACCCTCTTTTTCCATCTCTTTTTCCATTATGTACGGGTGCCTGTTTGATCACTTTGGCTCGCTTCATCACATGTAACAGAGATTGCTCAATGGCTTCAAGTGTCATCGCTTCCACACCCGGACGGGCGATGATGACGAGATCGAGACCGACTGGAATATCAGACTCCATTCGAGCTACTGCTTCGCGTATAAGCCGCTTGACTCTATTGCGGACAACAGCATTGCCAATTTTTTTACTGACGGAAATTCCAGCACGAAAAGCCGCTTGTCCCTCTTGCTTTGCTGAATACAAGACAAACTGCTTATTAGCAGCAGAACTTCCTCGTTGAAACACAGCTTGGAATTGCTCATTTTTTTTGAGCCGGTGTGAACGATGCAAGGTAAACAACCCCTAACATCACAATTATAGTAGAAAACGTAAACAGCATCTACCAGTATATCCTTGTTTCGTCCACTTTTTTCCCCTAACAGTCAATTTCCGCGATGATTTCTGCACTGGCATGACGTAAATGAGCGAGCAATGGCCCATCCGCTTGGAAAAAGCCCAATTTTTGAAGGGACAAGGAAAGCTCGGCAGGCAGATCCGCCCAATGATTTTCCAGCCATTCATCAGAATCCACACTTTGATATAACCAGATCGCCTCTGAAAATAATAAAAACCCGGCCATATCAAGCTGATTTCTCTCCTGCAATCTCTGAACCTTCCTCTTTACTAACCAATCATTTTCAGTCGCCAGTACAAACTCGATCCCCTCATTTATTGACCGTAGATGAGCCCGATAGTCCGCCAATACCATGAGTGCATCCTGTACATCCTGAATACTCCGGTATGTCTCCTGAAAAAAGCCATCCATACCGTCCGACCGTCCTGCTTTCTGAACCAACTGATACAACTGTGCATCACTCAACGAATGCCCCTGGAAGACGGCACTCATTTGCAGCGCCCCTATCCATCCTGCCCATGCAGCCAAATAAGCGGAGTAAGGAAAGCCTTCCCTTAAGGCAGCCTGCGCCTCTTCGTGGAACGAATCTACCTCCGCTTTTGCCTGTGCAAACATTTTCTCTTTTCCAGCCGGGGAATCCATATAGGCACACATGTCATTCATCCAGGAAGTGAAACGATCCTCCGGGTCTAGAATCACCTTTGCTTCCTTTAAGTAACGCCATGCCCACGGATTCTCGTATACTTCTTCATCTGTAGGAGCAGATTGAACCTGCAGCTGTATCACATGCCCTCTAAACAAACGATTTTCACAGGAAGGATCATCTTCTCCCTCCACAAAGATGTGTAAATCAAGGTCGCTGTATGCGTCCGCTTCTCCCCTCCCGACAGATCCACCAGCATAGGCACATACCAAGCTGGCTAGAGGCCATTCATCAAGAAACTCTCGCGCCAACGATACAAAAAAGTCGGTTACATCCTTACTTTGCTCCATCGGCCTCCTCCTGTCTCTTCAATAAATAGTAGGATTTTCGGTAGCTAGGTAACGATTATCCCTCAAAAGGTTTCCACATCGGAGAGAGCCTTCCTCTTTTTATAAGAACAAAGAATTTTCAGACATATGTAGCCAAACAAAAAGGCCACTGAAAGTGTGGCCTAAGCGGAAAGAACTTTTCTACCTCTTTGACGACGAGCAGCCAAAATTTTACGGCCATTTTTTGTGCTCATGCGCTTACGGAATCCATGATCCTTTTTGCGCTTGCGGTTGTTAGGATTGAAAGATGGTTTCATTACGTATACACCTCCGTCTTGCAAAGACATTCTTTTGCATTATAAGAACATATGCCTAAAAAGTCAAGCAACAGTGGAATTTCATTACCAAGGCAAATATCCCCATAAAACTATTTCCCGGGTCTGTGGATATCATTTTATCCACAAAAACAGCTTTCGACAAGTTTATCTACAGCTTGTACACAAAATATAGGGATGTGAATATGTGGCGAGTACCAGAAGTTGTGTTTGTGGATAAGTATGAAAAAACCATTGATACCACGCTTTATATCTGTTATTATGTTTTTGTTTTGAAGCGTGAATAACTCCGATACGTGAATCGGTTTTTCCACAGGGTGTGGATAAGTTTGTGGACAGATTCTTTCCTATGTGTATGTCGTTACTCACAGGATTGAGGATAACCGTCTGCTTTTTTTCACTTCTACGAGCGGAATCCCTATATTTCGACTTTTTTTATCCACAGTCGTTACATACGGCTGTGTTGACAATTAAGTCACAACATAGCAGGTTTTTGCACTTTTTCTCGATCATGATGGATCGGTCTTCATCAATTTTTCGGATGGCCCAAAGGGAGGGATTCTGG